>NZ_JBHWJK010000006.1:0-334134 GCF_042731455.1 Streptomyces sp. NPDC059852
CGTGAGGGGCCGGTCCACGGTGGTGGACCGGCCCCTCACGTATGCGGGTCAGGCGTCGACGGTCCTGCCGTCGTGCAGGGCGATGGCGCGCTGCATGGCCTTGCGGGCCCGCGGGGTGTCACGGGCGTCGTGGTAGGCGACGGCGAGGCGGAACCAGCTCCGCCAGTCGTCGGGCGCGGCCTCGGTCTCGGCCTTGCGCCGGGCGAAGACCTCGTCGGCGGAGTCACGGTCGATACGGCCGCCGGGGGTGCGCCGCAGTTCGTCGACCGGCAGGCCGCCCTCGGCGTCGAGTTCGGCGGCCAGGGCGTTGGCCCGGCGGACGAACTGGGTGTTCTTCCACAGGAACCACACGCCGATGACCGGCAGGATCAGCACGGCCACACCGAAGGTGACCGTGATGACGGTGCCGGACTGGATGAGCATGACGCCCCGGCTGCCGACCAGGACGAAGTAGACGACCAGGACGGCGGCCGTCACGGCGTAGGAGATCTTCGCGCGCATCAGTGGGTCTCGTGTCAGCTCAGGTCGAGGAAGTGCTCCAGGCCGAAGGTCAGGCCCGGAGTGGTCACCACCCGCCGCGCGCCGAGCAGGATGCCCGGCATGAAGCTGCTGTGGTGCAGGGAGTCGTGGCGGACGGTGAGGGTCTCGCCTTCGGCGCCGAGGAGGACCTCCTGGTGGGCGAGCAGGCCGCGCAGCCGGACCGAATGGACCGGGACCCCGTCGACGCTGGCGCCGCGAGCGCCGTCCAGGGCGGTCTCCGTGGCGTCCGGCGCCGGTGCCGTGCCCGCCGCGCGGCGTGCCTCGGCGATGAGCTGAGCGGTGCGGGTGGCGGTGCCGGAGGGGGCGTCGACCTTCTTCGGGTGGTGCAGTTCGACGACCTCGACGGACTCGAAGTACGGCGCGGCGATCTGCGCGAACTTCATCGTCAGGACGGCGCCGATGGAGAAGTTCGGCGCGATGAGCACGCCCGTCTCCGGGGAGGCGTCGAGCCAGCCGCCGAGCTGCGCGAGGCGGTCGTCGGTCCAGCCGGTCGTGCCGACGACGGCGTGGATGCCGTGGCCGACGCAGTACTCCAGGTTGGCCATCACCGAGTCCGGCGTGGTCAGTTCGACGGCGACCTGGGCACCCGTCTCGGCGAGGGTCTCCAGCTGGTCGCCCCGGCTCAGGGCGGCGACCAGCTCCATGTCCTCGGCGGCCTCGACCGCCCGTACCGCCTCGGAGCCGATCCGGCCCTTGGCGCCGAGGACCGCCACGCGCAGCTTGCTCATCTCTTGTGCTTCCTTCAACCGGGGATGGTCAGGCGACGGCGTCGTGCAGCCGGGCCGCCTGCTTGTCCTTGAGCGGGCCGATGACCGACAGCGAGGGCCGCACACCCAGGATGTCGCGGGCGACCGCGCGCACGTCGTCGGGGGTCACGGCCGCGATGTGGGACAGCATGTCGTCGACGGACATCTGCTCGCCCCAGCACAGCTCGCTCTTGCCGATACGGTTCATCAGCGCGCCGGTGTCCTCCAGGCCGAGGACCGTGGAGCCGCGGAGCTGGCCGATGGCGCGGTCGATCTCGTCGTCGGACAGGCCGTGCTCGGCGACCTGGTCGAGCTCGTCACGGCAGATCTTCAGCACGTCGTGGACCTGCGAGGGACGGCAGCCCGCGTACACCCCGAACAGCCCGCAGTCGGCGAAGCCGGAGGTGTACGAGTACACGCTGTAGGCCAGGCCGCGCTTCTCGCGGACCTCCTGGAAGAGCCGGGAGGACATGCCGCCGCCGAGGGCGGTGTTGAGGACGCCGAGCGCCCAGCGGCGCTCGTCGGTGCGGGCCAGGCCGGGCATGCCGAGGACGATGTGCGCCTGCTCGGTCTTGCGGCCGATCAGATCGACGCGGCCGGCCGCCCGGACGGTGCGCCGTCCGTGGCGCGGGGCGACGGGGACGGCCGCCGTGTCCTTGAAGGCGCCCGCCTTCTCGAAGGCGGCGCGGACCTGCCGGACGACCTTCTGGTGGTCGACGTTGCCCGCGGCGGCCACGACCAGGTGCGTCGGGTCGTAGTGCTTCTTGTAGAAGCGGCGGATGCGGTCGGCGGTGAGCGCGTTGACGGTGTCGACGGTGCCGAGGACGGGGCGGCCGAGGGGGTTGTCGCCGAACATCGTGTGCGCGAACAGGTCGTGCACACAGTCGCCCGGGTCGTCCTCGGTCATGGCGATCTCCTCGAGGATCGCGCCGCGCTCGACGTCGACGTCCTCCTCGCGGATCAGCGAGCCGGTCAGCATGTCGCAGACGACGTCGATGGCGAGCGGCAGGTCGGTGTCGAGCACGCGCGCGTAGTAGCACGTGTACTCCTTCGCCGTGAAGGCGTTCATCTCGCCGCCCACCGCGTCGACCGCGGCGGAGATGTCCAGGGCTGACCTGCGGGCCGTGCCCTTGAACAGCAGGTGTTCCAGGTAGTGCGTGGCGCCGTTCAGCGCGGGCGTCTCGTCGCGGGAGCCGACGTGCGCCCAGATGCCGAAGGTCGCCGAGCGGACCGAGGGCAGGGTCTCGGTGACGATGCGCAGACCGCCGGGGAGGGTGGTCTTGCGGACCGTGCCGATGCCGTTCCGTCCCTTGATCAGGGTTTGGGTACGGGCGACGGCCCGCGCCTCCGAGGAGGTGCGGGCCGTCGCCGTGGAGCTGATCGACGTCACTTGTCGGCGTCGTCCTTCTTGTCGGCGGAGTCCTCTTCGCCCTCGATCACGGGGATGAGGGAGAGCTTGCCGCGGGAGTCGATCTCGGCGATCTCGACCTGGACCTTCTGGCCCACGCCGACGACGTCCTCGACGTTCTCCACGCGCTTGCCGCCGGCGAGCTTGCGGATCTGCGAGATGTGCAGCAGACCGTCCTTGCCGGGCAGCAGCGAGACGAACGCGCCGAAGGTCGTCGTCTTCACGACGGTGCCCAGGTAGCGCTCGCCGACCTCCGGCATGGTCGGGTTGGCGATGCCGTTGATCGTGGCGCGGGCGGCCTCGGCGGCCGGGCCGTCGGCGGCACCGATGTAGATGGTGCCGTCGTCCTCGATCGTGATCTCGGCGCCGGTGTCCTCCTGGATCTGGTTGATCATCTTGCCCTTGGGGCCGATGACCTCACCGATCTTGTCGACCGGGATCTTCACGGTGATGATCCGCGGCGCGTTCGGGGACATCTCGTCCGGCGTGTCGATCGCTTCCATCATCACGTCGAGGATGTGGAGGCGGGCGTCACGGGCCTGCTTCAGGGCGGCGGCCAGGACGGAGGCCGGGATGCCGTCCAGCTTGGTGTCGAGCTGGAGGGCGGTCACGAACTCCTTGGTGCCGGCGACCTTGAAGTCCATGTCGCCGAAGGCGTCCTCCGCACCGAGGATGTCGGTGAGGGTGACGTAGTGCGTCTCGCCCTCGATCTCCTGGGAGATCAGGCCCATGGCGATACCGGCGACGGGGGCCTTCAGCGGCACACCGGCGTTCAGCAGCGACATGGTGGAGGCGCAGACCGAGCCCATGGACGTCGAGCCGTTGGAGCTCAGCGCCTCGGAGACCTGGCGGATCGCGTAGGGGAACTCCTCGCGGGTCGGCAGGACCGGGACGAGGGCGCGCTCGGCGAGGGCGCCGTGGCCGATCTCGCGGCGCTTCGGGGAGCCGACGCGGCCGGTCTCGCCGGTGGAGTACGGCGGGAAGTTGTAGTTGTGCATGTAGCGCTTGCGGGTCACCGGGGAGAGGGTGTCCAGCTGCTGCTCCATGCGGAGCATGTTGAGGGTGGTGACGCCCAGGATCTGGGTCTCGCCACGCTCGAACACCGCGGAGCCGTGCACGCGCGGGATGGCCTCGACCTCGGCGGCGAGCGTACGGATGTCCGTGACGCCGCGGCCGTCGATGCGCTTCTTCTCCTTGATGACGCGCTCACGGACCAGGGTCTTGGTCAGCGAGCGGTACGCGGCGGAGATCTCCTTCTCGCGGCCCTCGAACTCCGGGAGGAGCTTCTCGGCGGCGAGCGCCTTGACGCGGTCCAGCTCGGCCTCGCGCTCCTGCTTGCCGGCGATGGTCAGCGCGGAGGCGAGCTCCGGCTTCACGGCGGCGGTGAGGGCCTCGAGGACGTCGTCCTGGTAGTCCAGGAAGATCGGGAACTCGGCGGTCGGCTTGGCGGCCTTCGCGGCGAGGTCGGCCTGGGCCTTGCACAGGACCTTGATGAAGGGCTTCGCGGCCTCGAGACCGGCGGCGACGACCTCCTCGGTCGGCGCCTCGGCGCCGCCCTTGACCAGCTGGATGGTCTTCTCGGTGGCCTCGGCCTCGACCATCATGATCGCGACGTCGCCGTCCTCCAGGGTGCGGCCCGCGACGACCATGTCGAAGACGGCGTCCTCGAGCTCGGTGTGCGTGGGGAAGGCGACCCACTGGCCGTTGATCAGCGCGACGCGGACGCCGCCGATCGGGCCGGAGAAGGGCAGGCCGGCCAGCTGCGTCGACGCGGACGCGGCGTTGATCGCCACGACGTCGTACAGGTGGTCGGGGTTGAGCGCCATGATCGTGGCGACGACCTGGATCTCGTTGCGCAGGCCCTTCTTGAAGGAGGGGCGCAGCGGGCGGTCGATCAGGCGGCAGGTGAGGATGGCGTCCTCGGAGGGACGGCCCTCACGGCGGAAGAAGCTGCCGGGGATCTTGCCGGCCGCGTACATCCGCTCCTCGACGTCCACCGTGAGGGGGAAGAAGTCGAGCTGGTCCTTGGGGTTCTTGGAGGCGGTGGTGGCCGACAGCACCATGGTGTCGTCGTCCAGGTACGCCACGGCGGAACCGGCGGCCTGCTTGGCCAGGCGGCCCGTCTCGAAGCGGATGGTGCGGGTGCCGAAGGAGCCGTTGTCGATGACGGCCTCGGCGTAGTGGGTCTCGTTCTCCACTAGCGTTTTCTCCGTTACTTGTCGTCTTTCGTCCGCCGGCTGCCCGTGTGGCAGGGGGACGGTGGCGGAGAAGCGCTCCGTGCGGTGCGGGCCGGTCTTCGATCGAAGCACCCGGGGATCGCTTCCCCCCGGGGGCCACTACCGAGGACCGGCGGCGGCTAGGCGCGCTTCTCCTCGTGGCGTGGACCACATCGTTCCGTGTTCCACGTCATGCGTTGTGCTACCACACTACAAAGCGTGAGTGACAGTCCGCATGTTTCCGCATGTGCGGGCGGTTTTCCGCATGTACGGCAAAGGGAGCGGCCCCCGAGTCGTCGGGAACCGCTCCCCTCATGGCGTCCTACTTGGCGCCCGCCGCACCGCGGCGGATGCCGAGGCGGTCGACCAGCGTACGGAAGCGCTGGATGTCCTTCTTGGCCAGGTACTGCAGAAGGCGGCGACGCTGACCGACCAGGATCAGCAGACCACGACGGGAGTGGTGGTCGTGCTTGTGGGTCTTGAGGTGCTCGGTCAGGTCGGAGATCCGACGGGAGAGCATGGCGACCTGGACCTCGGGGGAGCCGGTGTCGCCCTCCTTCTGGCCGAACTCGCTGATGATCTGCTTCTTCGTAGCGGCGTCGAGCGGCACGCGTACTCCTTGGGTGTCTTCTGTTGCCACCGAGTGCCCCTGGTCTGCATCTCAGGGGAGCTTCCGTGACTCGGGAGGCGGGGATCCGCTGGGCGCAGCCCCCAGGTGGACCGGGGGCGCGTACACAAACGGCCGTCACACAGCGTACCAGCCCCGAGGCGCGCCCCCGGACGGGGCCCTCCCCCGCCGGGACCGGGTCAGAATCCGCCGCGGACCTCGGCGTACACGTCGAGGACGGCGAGGCAGATCGGCACCAGGGAGAGCAGCACCAGGGAGTCGGCGAGGTCGAGCATGCGGCCCCAGAAGGGGGACAGCCCCTTCTGGGGGACGATCAGGGCGATCGCGATGAGCAGCAGGACGCCCGCGCCGACGGAGGCGCCGAGCCACAGGGTGCGTACGTCGACCGGTCCGGAGTTGCCCTGGAGCAGGTCCATGATGATGTCGGCCGGCGGGGAGATCGCGAGGCCGAGCACCAGCAGCGCGAGGGTGACGATGCCGGCCACGAACAGGCAGGTCACCTGCGCGGTGTAGCGGAAGAGACGGGCGCGCAGCATCGCGGCCAGGCCGGTGCACAGGGCGAGCAGCTGCGCCCAGCCGCTGTCGCTGAAGCCGAGGACGGCGCCGGCGGAGCCGACGATGACAGCGGCGCAGCCGCCGACGAGACCGAGCAGCAGCTCGTGGCCGCGGCTGGTCTGGGCGACGATGCGCTGGACGTCGACGGCCTCCAGGTCGCCGTCGCGGCCCTCGCGGCGGGCGCGGGCCAGGTCCTCGGGGTTGCGGAAGCCGATGGGCAGCTTGGCGAAGCGGGCCGACCAGCCCGGCAGGAAGCCGACGACGGCCAGGGCGACGACGGCGGTGCCGGCCGCGATCTCGCGGGGCTCGGCCTCGGTGAGCACTCCGCAGAACACGGCGAGGGTGCCGATCGCGGAGGCGAGCGCGGCGGCCACGAACGGGGCGTCGCCCTGCGGCAGCAGCATGATCAGGACGACGGAGAGGAGCAGCACGGCGACACAGCCGACCAGGAACTGGATGCGTCCGGGGCCCTCCCCCGCGTCCTGCGGGATGGCGCCGGAGCCGGCGATGAGCGCGTGCGGCAGCGCCGAGATGCCGAGGGCGACGGCGGAGCCCCGGTCGTCGTAGACACGGGCGCGGACACCGGCGAGGGCGGTCAGGGCGATCGCGGTGACACCGGCGAGGATGCCCTGCAGTCCGTGCATGTCGTGCCGGACCGGGTCGGCGAACCAGAACACGAAACCGAGCATGACCAGCAGCAGGGACCCGGCGACGAGACCGGCGAGCCGCATCAGGTTGTCGTTCCAGCTGCGCAGGTCCTGCTTGACGGCGGCGGCGATGGCGTCCACCACGTCGTCGTGCACGGCCGGCGGCAGCGAGTCCGCGAAGGTGCGCAGCAGCAGCACCTCGCCGTCCCTGACCCGGTGCTCCAGCAACGAGCGGCTGGCGTCGAGCACCTGTCCCTCACGGGTGACGAGGTGGTAACCCGAGGGGCTGGTGTCCGACTGGACCAGGCCCGAGAGCCTCACGATCTCGGGAAAGAGGTCCTGGATCGGCAGGTCCTCGGGCAGCGCGACGTCGACACGGCTGTCCGGTGCTGCGATGGTGATTCGGCAGAAACCTGTCGAAGTCCCCGTGCTCACCTGGTGTTCCCCCTGCTAGACAAGGCTTCTTCGCGTCGCTCGTACGACGCGGTTGGCCACCCTATCCGTTGTGGCACCCGCCTCACGGGGCACCTCCCGCATTCCTCCCAGGACCTGCGCCGCATCTCCATCCTCCTGGCTCCCTGGGGTCCTGCCCGCATCAGTAGGATCGACGCCTACGCGAACGACGCCTACGCGAACAGAACGTCGCGGTACACGGGGGCGTCAATGCCAGGACGTATCAATCGCGAAGGATGAGTGCATCGGTGAGCGTCGTCATCATCAAGCGACCACCGCGGACAGTGCCCCCGGCCGTCCCGGACGGCGAGGTCAAACTCGAGACGCCGCCCGAGATTCCGCGCGAGGGCGACGAGAGCATGCTGATGAACCTGCTGCCCATGATGGGCATGCTGGGTTCGGTCGGCTTCTTCTTCATGCCCAACCTGCCCTCGTACATGAGGGTGGTCGGTGGTCTGATGCTGGCTTCGACGGTGGCCATGGCCATAGCCCAGTTCGCCAAGTCGCGGCAGGGCGGCGGCGCGGGCATGGCGCAGGACCGGCGTGACTACTTCCGCTATCTGGAGCAGGTCCGCAAGGACGTGCACAAGACCGCCGAACTCCAGCGGCAGAGCCAGCTGTTCCAGCACCCGGACCCGGAGCAGCTGTGGGCGGTGGCGGCCGACAGCAGGCGGCTGTGGGAACGGCGCCCGATGGACGGCGACTTCGCCTCCGTGCGCATCGGCCGCGGTGTCCAGCAGCTCAACACCCCGCTGGTGGCGCCCGAGACGGCGCCGAAGGAGGAGCTGGAGCCGCTGACGGCGGCCGCGATGAAGGCGTTCCTGGACGCGCACGGCAGCCTGTCCGACCTGCCCGTCGCGATCTCGCTGCGCGCCTTCTACCACGTGACGATCTGCGGCGAGACCGAGACGGTCTACGGCAACGCCCGCGCGGCCCTGGCCCAGTTGGCGACGCTGCACTCCCCCGAGGACCTGATGATCGCCGTCGTGGCGCATCCGTCGTCGGCGGAGGAGTGGGACTGGATCAAGTGGCTGCCGCACAGCCAGCACCCGAACGCCAAGGACGGCGCCGGCTCGGCCCGGCTCCTCTTCGACGACCTCGGCGAGCTGGAGGAGTCGCTGGCGGACCAGCTGGACGACCGGCCGCGCTGGAACCGCGAGGCGAACCCGGTCTACGACCAGCCGCACCTGATCGTCGTCCTGGACGGCGGCACCGTGCCACCGGACTCCGAACTGGCCAGCAGCGAGGGCCTGCAGGGCGTCACCTTCCTGGAGATCGCCCCCGGTGAGCTGGAGGAGGAGCTGCGGGCCGGCCTCACGGCGTATGTGAAGCCGCAGCGGATGCGGCTGTTCGTCGGCCACGAGTCCGCGTACACCGGCAGGCCCGACGTCCTCAACGTGGCGCAGGCCGAGTCCCTGGCCCGTCAGCTCGCCCCGTTCCGGGTGGGCTCGGCGGAGGAGGGCGAACCGCTGCTGTCCAACCTGGACTTCACCGACCTGATGGGCATCGGCGACGCCGGCACGGTCGACGTCTCCCGCACCTGGCGGCCGCGCACCCTGCACGAGCGGCTGCGCGTGCCGATCGGTGTCGGGGAGAACGGCGAGCCGGTCATGCTCGACCTCAAGGAGGCCTCCCAGGAGGGCATGGGCCCGCACGGCCTGTGTGTCGGCGCGACCGGTTCCGGCAAGTCAGAGGTGCTGCGCACGCTGGTGCTGGGTCTCGCGGTCACGCACTCCTCGGAGACGCTGAACTTCATCCTCGCGGACTTCAAGGGTGGCGCGACCTTCGCCGGTATGGCGGACATGCCGCACACCGCCGCCGTCATCACCAACCTGGCCGACGACCTCACCCTGGTCGACCGCATGCGCGACTCGATCATGGGTGAGACGCAGCGCCGTCAGGAGCTGCTGCGCTCGGCGGGCAACTACGCCAACCTGCACGACTACGAGAAGGCGCGGGCCGCGGGCGCCGCGCTGGAGCCGCTGGCGTCGCTGGTGATCGTGCTCGACGAGTTCTCCGAACTCCTCACCGCCAAGCCCGACTTCATCGACATGTTCATCCAGATCGGCCGTATCGGCCGGTCGCTGGGCATCCACCTGCTGCTGGCCTCGCAGCGGCTGGAGGAGGGCAAGCTCCGCGGTCTGGACACCTATCTCTCGTACCGGATCGGTCTGCGGACGTTCTCCGCCGCCGAGTCCCGTACGGCGATCGGTGTGCCGGACGCCTACCACCTGCCGTCGATCCCCGGCTCGGGCTATCTGCGCTACGACACCGACACGATGGTCCGGTTCAAGGCCGCGTACGTGTCCGGGCCGTACCACGGCGAGGGCCCGTCGCGGGTGAGCCGTTCGACGCAGCTGCGGCCCGCCCTGTTCACGGCGGAGCAGGTGGCGCTGCCCCCGCAGCCGG
This sequence comes from Streptomyces sp. NPDC059852, assembly GCF_042731455.1. Classification (NCBI taxonomy): domain Bacteria; kingdom Bacillati; phylum Actinomycetota; class Actinomycetes; order Kitasatosporales; family Streptomycetaceae; genus Streptomyces; species Streptomyces sp. NPDC059852. Next base: position 9,603 of record NZ_JBHWJK010000006.1, read on the forward strand.
TCGTGGAGGAGCCGGAGCCCGAGAACCGCGTGGACGACGCGCTCGCCGACACCGTCCTCGACGTCCTGGTCAGCCGTATGGTCAACCAGGGTCCGCCCGCCCACCAGGTGTGGCTGCCCCCGCTGGAGGAGGCGCCGTCGCTGGAGCAGCTGCTCCCGCAGCTCGCCGTCACCCAGGACCGCGGTCTGACCGCGCCGGACTACACGGCCCTGGGCCGGCTGAACGTGCCGGTCGGCCTCGTCGACAAGCCGTTCGAGCAGCGGCGTGACGTGCTGTACCGGGACTTCCTGGGCGGTGCCGGTCACGGTCTGTTCGTGGGTGGCCCGCAGTCCGGCAAGTCGACCCTGCTGCGCACGCTGATCTCGTCGTTCGCGCTCACGCACACGCCGTCCGAAGTGCAGTTCTACTGCCTGGACTTCGGCGGTGGCGGGCTGATCTCGATGGAGGAGCTGGCGCACGTCGGCGGCGTCGCCAACCGTCTGGACGCCGAAAAGGTGCGCCGCACGGTCAGCGAGGTCGAGGGCATCCTCAACGCCCGCGAGGAGTACTTCCGCGCCCACAACGTCGACTCGATCGCCACGTTCCGTCAGCGCCGGGCCTCGGGTCAACTGCCCGACCAGCCCTGGGGCGACGTGTTCCTGGTCATCGACGGCTGGGCCACCTTCAAGACGGACTACGAGCAGCTGGAGGCGTCCGTCACCGAGATCGCGACGCGTGGCCTCGGCTTCGGCGTGCACGTGATCCTCACCGCCAGCCGGTACACCGAGGTCCGGCCCGCGCTCAAGGACATGCTGCAGAACCGCATCGAGCTGCGGCTCGGTGACCCGACCGAGTCCGAGATCGACCGCAAGGTCGCCCAGAACGTCCCGGCGACCGTGCCGGGCCGCGGTCTGACCCAGGACAAGCTGCACTTCATGGCGGGTCTGCCGCGCGTCGACGGCTCCTCGGAGACGGAGGACCTCTCCGAGGCCACGTCGATCCTGATCCGCGGCATCAACGACAACTGGCAGGGCAGCCACGCCCCGGCGGTGCGCCTGCTGCCCACGATGATGCCGGCGGACCGGCTGCCCAAGGGCTTCGAGCACCCGGACCGCGGTGTCGCCATCGGCATCGACGAGTCGTCGCTGTCGCCGGTCTTCGTCGACTTCGAGACCGACCCGCTGTTCATCGTGTTCGGTGAGAGCGAGTCCGGTAAGTCCGCGATGCTGCGGCTGCTCATCAAGCAGATCACCGAGCGGTACACGCCGGAGCAGGCGAAGATCGTCATGGGTGACTACCGGCGCGCCCACCTGGAGGGCGTGCCCGAGTCGCACCTGTCGCGCTACTGCGCGGCGGCGCCGGCCCTCACGGAGACGCTGGAAGGTCTGGCCGGTTCGATGCACCGCCGGATGCCCGGCCCGGACGTCACGCCCGAACAGCTGCGCAACCGCAGCTGGTACAGCAGCCCGGACGCGTTCGTCATCGTCGACGACTACGACCTGGTGGCGACCGGCGTGAACCCGCTGGCGCCGCTGCTGGAGTACCTGCCGTTCGCCCGCGACATCGGTCTGCGCGTGATCATCGCGCGGGCGTCGGGCGGTGCCAGCCGGTCGCTGTACGAGCCGGTGATGCAGCGGATGCGGGAGCTCGGCGCCCAGGGTGTCGTGCTCTCCGGCGACCGGTCCGAGGGCGCGCTCCTCGGCAACATCACGGCGACGCAGCTGCCGCCGGGGCGTGGGTACTTCCACACCCGCCGGCGCGGTGGGCAGCTCATCCAGACCGGGTGGCTGCCGAACCGGTTCTGAGCACTGCCGGCTTCTTCCGAGGGGGCGGTACCCGAGCACGGGTGCCGCCCCTCCGCCGTCCCGGGGTTGTCCCCAGGGGCTGGGGCCGCGGCCGGTGCCCCGGTTATGGTGGCGGTGGACCAGAAATGCCGAGCCACGGGGGGCAGTTGTGTCATCGGACTACATGGACTCCGATCCCGCGGTCCTCAAGAGCGAGGGCTACACGATGTTCAGCGTCGGCGTGGACTTCGCCAAGGCCGTGAAGGAGCTCCAGACGGGGCTGACCGCGCTGGAGAAGGGCGACACCCCGCCCTGGGGCGACGACGACATCGGCGAGAAGTTCGGCGTCGTCTACGAGGGCCTGCGCGACGGCATGTACGAGTCGATGGGCAGCCTCGCGGAGCGCATCGCCGGGATGGGCGTCGCCTTCACGAAGATGGGCCTGGCCCACGAGAAGAACGAGGCCGAGCAGGACGCCATCTGGCGCGACACGATGGCCGACTACGACGGTCAGGTGAAGGTGCCGTCGGGGGTGGCGCAGGGCCAGCTGCACACGCGGCCGTCGAACTGATCCTCCCCCGGCCTGTGATCGCGGCCTGTCACACGCCCGTTGTCGACGGCTCGCCACCCGCCCGGGGGACGAGTGCGCGACCGCCATGTGGGGGACCCCCGGCGTCAGTAGGGTGAGAGCCGTACGTCGTTCGCACGTCAGGAAGAGGCCCAGCGGCATGACCGAGGCACGCAACAACGAGGCCGGGACCGCGGCCGAGGACACCAAGGCGCGCAAGGAGCGGGAGCGGGACGAGCTGTACGCCCTCGACATCTCCGGCGTCGAGTGGCACTGCGCGCCCGGCACCGAGCAGGACGAGGAGCGCGTGGAGATCGCGTACCTGCCGAACGGCGCGGTCGCCATGCGGTCCTCCCTGGACCCCGGCACCGTGCTGCGCTACACCGAGGCGGAGTGGGAGGCGTTCGTCCTGGGCGCGCGGGACGGCGAGTTCGACCTGGAACCGGCGCCGGGCGAGTAGCCGGGACGGGAGGAGGACGGTCGGCCCCTGTCCGTACACCCCCGCCGTCGTGTTCGTTCCCTGTCCGGCGCCTAAGATCGGGGCCGTATCGATTGCGTCCGCGACGGCGGAGGACGGGGACACATGACCGGCTCGACCGAGGACTACGCACCGCACCCCCACATAGGCGGCCGTACGGCGGCGTTGCGCGCGCTCGCCGCGTGGCGGGCGGCGGCGCCGGGCGCTCCGCGCGTCGTGGTGCTCACCGGGGACGCGGGCAGCGGGCGTTCGCGACTGCTCACCGGCTTCCTCATGCTGTGCGAGCCGGAGTACCGCAAGCAGCTGCCGCTGGACGCGATGGACCCGTCGACGGTGCCGCCGGAGCTGCCGCCGCCCGCGGTGCCGAGCGCCGAGGGGCTGACCGCCGCCCAGGTCCTGTGGCTGATCGCCGACCACTTCGGGCTGCGCGCCACCGGTGTCGAGGGCGTGTACGCCGAACTGGCCGCCCTGGACGAGCCGGTGACCGTCGTCGTCCCGGACGTCGACCGGGCGGGCCCGGTGCGGGCCGCCGACGAACCGGCCCGTCTCGTACGGGAGGTGCTGGCCCCGCTGGCCGCCACCGAGACCGTACGGCTGATGGCCGAGGTGCCGCGTCCGCTCGCCGCCGAACTGGTGGAGGGGCTGCCGCCGGACACCGCGCAGATCATCGACCTCGACGAGCCCGAGTGGGCCGACCCGGACGTGCTGGTGCGGTTCGCGCAGGCCGCGTTGAACCCGGAGTTCGGGGCGCCGGAGTTGCCGTTCACCGTGGACCCGGCCGTGCGTCTCGCCCTGGGGGCGGCGATCGGGCGGCGGGCCGGCAGCCCGTTGGGCGTCCAACTGGCCGTCAACTGCATCCTCATGGCCCCGGAGGGGTTCGATCCGGCCGACGAACGGTTCCTGCCGACGTCGGTCGGCGCGGCGCTGGACCTGCACGCCAGGCGGCTCGGCACCGACTCGCAGACGCTGCGGATGCTGCTGGCGCCGCTCGCGCTGGCCGAGGCGGAGGGGATACCCGTCCAGCTGTGGGCCCGGCTGGCGAGCGCCGTCGCCGGGCATGACATGAGTCCGGCCATCGCGGGCGGCATGCTGCTCGCGGGGCCGTTCGTGCAGCCGGTGGAGGTGCCGGGGTCGGGCGCGGAGAGCGACGGGGCCGATGAGGGGCGCACGTTGTTGCGGTTGCTGCATCCGGCGCTCGCCGAGGAGATCCGCGCCGGGCTGCCGAACGTCGCCGCCGCCCAGACGCAGATCGCGATGTCTTTGCTGGAGGCCGTGCCGGAGCAGGACTGGGGCAAGGCCGATCCGTACGTCCGCGACCACATCGCCGGCCACACGCTGGAGGCCGGGCTGCTGCCCCAACTCCTCACGGACCCCGGCTTGTTCGTACACGCCGATCCGGTACCGCTGCGGGCCGCCGTCGAGGCCGTACCGCTGGAGCAGTTGGGCGCGCCGGCCCGGACGTATCTGCGGACGGCTCCCCTGCTGACCCGCACGCAGGCGCCCGCCGAGCTGCGGGCCGCGTTCCTGGAGACGGCGTTCGTCGAGGACGGGCTGCCGGAGTACGCCGAGGCCATTCGCGAGCGGCTTGGTCTGGAACTGCCCTGGCAGACGCTGTGGAGCCTGCCGGTGAACGGCGGCGTCAGCGCGGTGACGGTGGGCAGCCTGCCCGGCGCGGAGGGGGCCGGCGCCACGCCGGTCGCTGTGCTGGTCGTACCGCCGGGGACGCCGGGCGCACGGCCGGTCGGCGCCGGTGCGGAGACTGGGGAGTCCGGGCCGGCGGCGCTGGTCCACGGTCTCGTACAGCCGGGTCTCCTGGACGACGCCGATCTCGACCGGATCGTCCGCCCGTCCGAGGAGGAGCGTGCCGCCGCACCGCTCGGTCTGAGCCGTGGCGGGGACTACCTGCGGGTCTGGAACCGGGCGGACCAGGAGGTGGTGGCCGCGCTGATCTCGGACACGCCCTTCACGGCCGCCGACCTGTCCCCCGACGGCATCCTGCTCGTGGCCACGGAGCGGGGGGCGAAGGCCCTCCGGATCCGGGCGGCGGGCGCGGAGATAGCCTCGTAAGCAGCAGACACGACGACCTCGGACGCAGCCCCGTCCGTCTCCTCCCCCTCTTCTTCTGCAGCAGTGCATCGACCGATCGAAGGAGCCTCCCCGTGACCAGCCAGGAGCAGGCGCTCGCCGTCGCCGACCGTTGGCTCAACCCGGAAGGGTCGACGGAGCCGCGCCGCGAGGTCCGGATGCAGGAGTTCGACCTGGGCTGGGTCGTGTGGGCGGCACCGGCGGCGCCCGAGCGCGACCCGGAGACCGGGGAGCGGCGGCCGCCCGCCGAGATCGGCAACGCGTGCGGGGTCGTGGACCGCCGTACCGGCGAACTGACGGTCTGGCCGTCGGTGCCGGTGGAGGAGGTCATGCGGATGTACCGGGAGAAGCATGGGGGTGCGGGTGCCGCCGGTGGCTCGGAAGCTGCCGGTGCGCGCCCGGTAGTGGGTCCCGGCAACACGGCGGTGTTCACGTACACCGACCCCGCGAACGGTGAGGAGACCACCCTCTTCCGCACCTCCGCCCCGGGGCTACCCCCGGCCGAGTACCAGGCGTGGGCCGAGCTGCGACGCATGGAAGTGCCCGCGGAGAGCGTGCTGGCCGTACACACCGACCTGCGCCCCAGCCTGCTGCCCGGCGGCTACACCGCCGAGCTCCTCAACACCTTCCGGAACGCCCAGTTGTCCTGCTCGCAGACGTACGGTGCCCGTGCGGAGACGCGGGCCGAGGGCATCGCCGCGCTGGTCGAGCAGGTCGAGACGACGCATCGCATCGCCGGCCAGCAGCCGCCGCCCCGCCCGCACCGCGTGCCGGTCCCGGCGCAGGTGACGCCCGCCGCGCCGATGTCCGACGAGGAGCTCGGCCGCCATCTCGTCGAGGTGTTCGGCGGGGAGGGCGTACGCCGGTACGCCGCCGAGGCCGTGGCGGGCAGCGCACTCCCGGAGACCGCCGCGTCCACGCTGACCTCGGCGGGGCTGCCCGACGACCTCCCGCTCTTCTTCACGGCCGACCGGCCCGACGCGCCCCCGGCCGGCGGCCTGTTCACCGACGTCTCCACCAACCTGCGCGAGCGGCGCAGCCCGGCCGGCGAGGAGAAGATCGCCGCCCTGTCGTACCTGGTCCGCATCGGCTTCGACGGCGTGGCGGTCATCGCGGTGCAGTGCCTGCCCGGCACCGGCCAGCCGGACGGTCTCGGCGCGCTCTGGGCGGTGGACCCGGTCACGGCGACGGCCCGCTACGTCAACGTCTCGACGGCCGCGTTCGCCCGCTCCCTCGCCCTGCTGGCGACGGCAAGGCAACGGATGCGGGGCCTGGACCCGGTGGCGGCGGGCGCGGAAGTGGCCGCGCTGCAGGAGCAGTTGGTGGCGGTGGACGCGTCGGCGCTGACGGATCCGGACGCGTGGTGGTCGCTGGTGGTCGAGCAGATGTGGCATGGGTTGTTCTGACGTCGGCGGTCAGCAGTCGGGTGCGGGGTGTGGGGTGTAACGCCTGCTCCCGGGCCCAATTCTGGGGCTGGGCCCTCTCCAACGCCTGATCAGGAGTGACCGACGACGGGTGGTCCCCTTGCTTCTTCGAAGAGCTCAAAGCCTGGCTTGCAGGCATCGACCCCGCCGCCGCAGCCACCCGCAACTGGGGACACGTCACAGAGGCCGATGAATTCTTCTACCTGAGGAAGACATGACCCGAAGCACATGAGTACAAGCCCATACCCGGACGCCGTCACAGCCGACCTCGCCTTGAATCGCGCCCTGCGCTGGATCGACCGCCCTCGCGACCACAGCGCATGGATGTGGATCGGCGGTCGCGCGGGCAGCGGGAGAACGGCGCTGCTGCGCGAGGTCGTCGTCCGTCACCCTGCCGCGGCCTACGTCGACTGCGCGGGCAGGTCCGCGGAAGAGGTGGCCCGCGACGTGGCGGCCGCCCTCGACATCCGCGCCACGGACTCGTTCAAGGGCAACTTCGCCACCGTCGTCGGCCAGATCACCGACGACCCCGTGGTCATCCTCGCGAACACGCAGTGGGCCGGACGACTGCGCACCACGCGTGAACCGGAACGTGTGCTCGGTCAGGTGGCGCACGCGCTGATCGAGCACCATCGGCGCGGCCTGCGGATGCGCTTGCTCGTCGAGGTCGACGACGGTCCGGGCAGGGTCGCCGAGTGGCACGGACGGCAACTGACACTGGAGGGCGGCTTCGAACCCGGGCCCGCCCTCCCATCACCGGCCGACGAGGCGCCTTGGCCGTCCGCCCTTCGCGCGCTGGGCTTGGCCGAGCACCGTTTCGTTCCCCTCTCCATATGGTCCGTTCTCTGCTCGGCCCTGGGCCGGGACATGTCGGAGGTCCAACTCGAGTCGCTGCTCGACGACACGGCGGCCACGGAGTGGATCCACCGCACCGAGGACGGGACCGGCGCTCCGCAGGTCTCCTTCAAGCAGGAAGCAGCCGCCCGGCACTTGCGTGGGCAGATGCCCGCCGACGAGGCCGAGCGTTGTCACGCGCGTATCGTCACCGCCCTGTCGGCCGCAGACACCTCGGACGATGCCACGCGCTGGTACGCCGAGCGTGCCTTGGCCGGTCACGCCGCCGGCAGCCGGCCAGTTCGAGGGACTTCTCGGGGACACCGCGGCAGTCGCCAGGGTCGGATTCGCAACGCTCTTCGAGGCGTTCGAGGCCGCTTTCCATGGGCAGCCCATTGCCCAGGGCACGGCGGGAGCCCGACTCCACTACCTGGTACGCCGTGGTGGGCAGCCTTCGTCCCAGGGTGAGTGGCTGGCCTTGTTGCACCTGACATTGATGCAGGGCGGACCGGCGGAAAGAGCGGCCGCCGATCGGCTTTTGGCGGCGGCCGCACCCGTGGTGCTGCCTTGGCGGACGCTCTGGGCCCAAGGTGTCGGCGCCGGTGCGTTGAGTACAGACGCCCTGGTCAAGCGCCCGATTGTCCGAACTCTCCAGATCACGCACACCCCGGCCGGTGACGTCCTCACAGCCCGCACCCGCCGCGACTACATCGGCACCTGGGACCTGGCCACGGGCGCACCACGCCCCGAGCCCGGCGAGGCGACGAGCACGCCGAGTGCGACGGCAGCAGATCAAGGGCCCCGCGGGTGGCGCCCTGAGGGAGCCGCGGATGGGGAAGTGGATCTGCCTCGCATGCCCGAGTACGTTCGGCGAGGCGTGCGCCTGGGCCAGTACCTTGCTCTGGCCTCCACGGACGGAGTGTTCGTGGTCGAGATCGATCAAAGCGCAGGGCGGGAGACCGCGTCCGGTCTCCTCAAACGGTTGGTGGGCACCGGAACGACTCTCGCTCCGGCGGACCTGCCGGCCGCGGCCTCGGCCCCCACGACCGAATGGCTGACGGACCTCTGGGGCTCTGCGGCGGTCAGGCGCTTCTCGCAGGAGGCTGTGCCGTCCGCCCTCTCGGACGCCGGTGCCCGCGAATTCCTCACCTCAGTCGGCTTCCCCTGCGTCACGGGCTTCCTCGAACTCGACACCACCGGCCTCGCGGACACCGGCCCGCGCCCCCTCGCCGGGCCGGCCGAGGAGGAATCCGCGTACTACTCGCTCGGATGGTGGCAAGGTGCGCGTCTGCTTCTCGACGGTCACAACGGGCGGGTGCTGCAAGACGGTTCGTCCGGGATCGAGGACGCGCTGGCCGGCAGCAGCCTCGGTCAGTTCGTCGCCATGGTCCGTCTCTACTACTGGTGGTTCGCGTCCGACTGGTCGATCGAGGACACGGAGTCGGACCTACGTCACTGGCTCGATCGCATCGACCCCGATGCCTACCGGACACAGGGATGGCAAAGAGTCTTCGAGGACTACAACTTCGCCGACCGAGTCTGACCGGGGCGGGTCGAGGACCGGTCGCACGGGACGAGTTCGGGCCTCGCTCGGGAGGACGGCATCCCTCTCATGTGCGCGCCATCGGGCCGGGTCAGTAACGTCACGGACCGCACCACCACTTTTGGAGGGGGATCACACGAGTGCCCGAGATCAACGCTGAGGACTGGGCTCGCGTCGAGGCCTGGCGGGAGCTGCCCGCACGGCAGCGGCGGGTGTTCTCCGTCCTCGGCCCGGCGCTGAGTGGCAAGAGCGCGTATCTACGGGCTGTCCAAGACCGCTGGCCCAGCGCCCTACTCATCGACTGCCGGGGCTTGAGCGCCGACGCCGTGGCAACAAGCATGCGCGAAGAGTGTCGTGCCGCTCCGGCCGGTCACCCGTGTGTCCTTCTCCTCGCCAACGTGCAGTACGCGGGTGAGGCGGTGACGTCGACCGAACCCGCCCGCGTGGCTGAAGTCCTGGCTCCGGGGTTTCGACGGTTCCAAGGGCGTGAGGTCTGGGTCATGGCGGAGTATGACCAGGACCTCGTGGCAACCCCCCACATCGCCGAACATGAAGTCATCCTCCCCACACCGGTCTTGGGCACGAAAGGTGGCAGGGAGGAGGAGTTGTCCGCCCTGGCCGCTGCCGAGCTGCGTCAGGTGCCGCTGCTCGTCTGGCAGTTGCTGTGCGACGCGCGCGATGTGCCCACGGAGGCGCGCTCGCTCCTCTCCTTCGCGGAGGAGCGCCCGGACATCCTGATCGTGGACGAGGACCGGTCGTCGGTCGCGTTCCGGTCCGAGGCGTTCCACCATGTGTGGCGACGCAGGCAGCCCATGGATTCGGAGGTCCAGACCCGCATCGTCGACGCGTTGGTGTCCGCGATGACGGACGGCGATGGACCGGGTCTCTGGTCGGAGCAGGGGCCGGTGAGGCAGTACGCCGCTCGCGCTCTGCCTCTGCATGCGGCCCTGGCGGGCACCCTCCCCCACCTCCTGGACGACGGGCGTCTGCTGGCCCAGTTCTCGCCCACTGCGCTGCGTGAGGCTCTCGCCATCGCCCACCCGGACGGCGTGCCGTACGGCAGCGTGGCCGCGATGCTGCACTATCTGGAGGCTCAGGGCGTTACTCCCTCGTCGCAGGGTGAATGGGTGGCCTGGCTCCACCACGCCGCGCTCAGCTCCGGCCGCGCGGAACTGGCCGACGGGCTCCTGGCCGCGGGGGTCCCGCTGTCGTGGCGGACGACATGGACGCACTGGCGCCCCGCAGGCATCTTCGGTCGCATCGAGAGCGAGGCCGGCCGGGTCGACGAACTCGGCGTGCTGGTCGGACAGTCGGGCCTGACCGTCGTCACGGCCCGGGACGTGACGACCGGCAAGATCGCCCATCCGAAGTACCAGTACGTCCGCCAGGAGTGGAGCCCGAGGACCGGGGAGCCCGACTCGGCTCCCGTCGAGGTGCGCGCCTCCCTGTCGGACGAACTTCTCCCCTGGAGCAGCCCGAGACGCTCCGAGGGTCCCGAGGTGCATGACGTCACGTTCGCCGAGCACACGGACACCGGCTGGAAGCTGGAGACGCCCACCGTCCCCGGCCCGCCCGCCTGCCCTCAGGCAGTCACGAAGGGCGCCTACGTCGACGGACACTGGGTACTCGCCGGCACCATGGGCCTCTTCGCCGTGTCCGTCCAGGCGACGGCCGACACCGCGCAGGTCACCTACCCCAAGCGCCCTCTGATCGCCGCTCACACCCGCCCCGCCCCCTGGCCCCTCCCCCCGTCCGCGGCAGCCGCCCTACGCGGTGACGGCATGCGGGACTGGCTCGAGGAGACCTTCGGCACAGGGGCCTGCCACCAGCTCGCCGATGAGCAGCTCCCTGCCGGCCTGACGGACCCCGCCGCACGGGACTTCCTCACCCGGACGGGTCTGCCGGAGATCAGAGACTTCCTGCACCTGGCCATCACCCCGCGCGGAGACAGCCCCTTGGCCGAGGTGCCCTGGCCCGGCCAGGACCGGAGCCTCCCCCGGCAGCGCCGCGCCAAAAGCGAGGCACCCACCAGCGGCCCGTTCTACGAGCTGGGCACGTGGATGTACTCCAGACTCCTGCTCGACGGCGGCACCGGCCGGCTCTACCGAGACACCACGGGCGGCTCCCCCGACCCCGTCGCAGGCAGCAGCCTCACCCAGTTCTTCGCCACCGTCCGGCTGTACGACGAGTTCCGCAGGACCCACTTCCCCTACGCCACCGACCACAAAGACGCACTGGACAACCTCGCCAGGTGGCACGAGCACATCGATCCCGCCGCTTCCCGGGCCGAGACCTGGACGCTCATCCTCGAGGGCTACGACTTCGAGGACAGCACGTGGGACCTGGCGTCCTACGGACTGGAATGGATCTGAGCCGTAGTTCAAGCACCCCGCTTGTCCGCCGCCGACAACGGCAGTGGTTCAGGGCCGCGTGCGGGGCCCTCAGTACAGCGAGAAACCCCCGCTGTGCCGCCCCCCGCCCGGCTTCTTGCCGCCCGGTTCCGAAGGCCCGCCCTCGGCGTCCTTCCGAGCGGCGTCGGCGTCACCCTGCAAGGGCTCGCCGTGCCTGAGGCGGTCGCGCTCCTCCTCGGGCAGGGACTCCCACTGGCCGCGCAGGGACGCCAGTCCCCCGCTGCCGAAGGCGCGGGCGAACGCCGGGTCGTCCAGGGCGTCACGCAGGGCGAGCCGACCCGACAGCATGCGCTTGGCGGCGTCCTGGAGGTCCTTGCTCACGTTGTCGGTCTGCGACAGCTTGCGCAGCGCGGAGTTCAGGGACTTGATCTGCTCGGGCTCGAGCGCCTCGTCGAGCACGCCGCGCTCGGGCGACGCGCCCTGCGGGTTCGATGAGTTGTCGGGCTGCCGTGCCATGTCGCATCTCCTCGCTGTTCCGGTCCGCTCGTCGGCCCCCGCAGTATCTCGTGATCTCGTGCGGGATGTTCCGTGGGACCGCATGGCTGCTGCCGTGGCCACCCCAACCGTACGGCCACCGCCGCCAGGAGCCGCACGGACCTCCACATCAGCCACACGGGCGGACACAGCAGTCTCACGGGGCCAAGCGGCAAGTACCGCCTCAGCCACTCGCCCAGGCCACCCGGTCACGGCCGCTCGGCGGTCAGGGCAGCGCGTTGCCCAGCGTCGCGCCGACCGCGCCCACGATGGTCGCCATGAGGGCCCAGCGGGTGCGGCCGCGCCGGGCGAGTTCCACGCCGGGTGTGGCGGAGGCGAGGCCTATCGAATAGGCCACGGTCCAGGCACCGGCCTCCGTGCCGCCGTTCAGCCGCCCCACGATCGCGAAAAGGCACGCCACCGCGACCAGTGCCCCTATGGCCATGAGGCCGCCACGAGCGCTCCGCGCCTGCTGCGACCGCTCGCTCGGCGTGCTGGGCTCCGTGAGTCTCTGAGGACGCGCCCGCAGTTCCTTTACGTCTACGTCGTCCCGGACCGGACTGTCCGCGCCGCGTTCCGCCAGCATTTGTTCCCCATCACGCGTCGTCATGTGCAGGCAGCGTAGCGCCCGCGGGGCCGTACGCGAACGGCGGGCGAGTCCCATGATCCGGCCGCGCGGACGGCCGTCGCGTGGCGCGCCGCGACAGGCCTCGGCTCTGCTCTTCGCCCGAGGGTCTCGCTGGGGAGGTACGGGCGTCGGGCGAACGTCGGTCGGCCCTAAAGAAGGGGGCGTTCGGTGTGCATCGCGGTGACGCCAGCCGGGCCGTCCCGCCAACGGCTCCGTCCTGAAACGGACTTGTGACAGCACCACCCTGAGGCGGTTCGACGGTGATTCCGTAAACTTTGCGGACGGCTGTACTCCTGTGTGATTTCCCTGGACGGGTGAGGGAGTTGTACGGCCGTTCGGTCTGACGGGGGTGCTTTCTGCTGTGTCGATGATGCTGCCGGACGAGCTCGAGTGGGTACTCGAGATGCTGGGCTACCGATGGCCTACAGCGGACGAGGACAAGCTCAGAGACTGTGCCGAGGTGTGGCGGCAGTTCGGCGAGAAGGTCACCGAGCTGCACGGCACGGCGAACGGCGCCGCCCGTCAGGTCACCGCGCACAACGCCGGTGAGTCGATCGACAAGTTCGTCAAGACGTACGAGAAGTTCGACGGCGGTGGCGGCGGAGACGGTTACCTCCGCAACGCCGCCGAGGCCGCGTTCCTCATCGCAAACGTGCTGGAGGCCTGCGCCTACCTCGTCGAATTCGCCAAGTGGGCGGTCATCGCCCAGCTGATCGCCCTGGCGATCGAGATCGTCGCCGCGCACGCCGCCGCTCCCTTCACCTTCGGCCTGTCGGAGGTCGCCGGCCTCGGCGCCACGCAGGTCACCCGTCTCATCGTCCGCCGCCTCCTCGACGAGCTGAAGAAGGCTCTGCTCGAGGCGATCGTGGAGACGATGAAGGAGCCGGCCATCTCGGCGATCGAAGCGATCATCACCGACCTCGTCCGCCAGACGGTGAACGTCGGCTTCGGTGCTCAGGAGGGCTACGACGTCGGCGCCACCCTCAAGGCCGGGGGTACGGCGGGACTGGACGCGCTCAAGCAGAGCCCGCAGACGTTCGCCGAGGGCGTCCGCGACAGCCTGGGCCAGAAGGCCGGCAGCCGGGCCCGCCATGCGATCGACAGCCGTATCGACGGCTACGACGGGGCGTCGGGACTGCCTGACGGCGACGTCGGCAGCGACCCCGGTTCGGACAGCGGCTCCAGGTCGTCCTCGTCGTCCTCCGACTCGCCGTCCTCCAACTCCTCGCCGTCGAACTCGGACGGCAACTCCGGCACGTCCAGCTCCGATTCGAACGGGTCGGACTCCTCGACGTCCACGCGGTCGGGCAACGGCAACAACCTGCCCGGCACGAACATAGGCAACGGCATATCCGCCGACATCGGCGGCAACAACATAGGCGGCCCCAATGTGGGGGCGGGTCCGGACTCCGGTTCTGGGCCGGGCTCGGACTCCAGGAGTCCGTCCTCCTCGGACACGCCGTACTCGCGGCCGGCGCAGTCGCCGTCCGACTCGTCCCTGTCCGACTTCGACGACCCCTCGCCGGGCGGCCGCTCGCCCAGCGGCTCCGACAGCTCCACCGGCTCGTCCAGCTCCCCGAGCACGTCGGGCCCGTCCCACAGCGGTGGCTCCCCGGTGTCCGGGCTGTCGTCACCGTCCCCGCAGTCGGCGCCCGCGCACGCGTCGTCGTCCAGCAGTCCGTCGTCCTCGCCGACGGGCGGCTCGATCGGCACCCAGATCGACAGCCTGGCGGCCACCGCGCCCACGCAGACCAACGCGGCGCCGACGCCGACGACCGGCGACTCCGCCCCGACCGGCTCCGGAGGCCGTCCGGACGGTGGGTCGGGCGGCATGCCGACGTCGCCCACTGCGGCCTCCCCCGCCGGAACGGCTCCGGCCGCGAGCCACAGTTCAGGCGGCCCGTCGGGCGGCGGTACGTCCCCGACGAGCCCGGCCGCCAACTCGAACCCGGCGAGGAATCCTTCCGCCAGCACCCCCGGCAACGCGCCCACTGCCGGGACAGGACCGGCCTCCACCTCACGCCCCACATCTCCCACGGCGCCTCGGAGCACACCCGCTCCGGACGGCCGCGTCCCCGGAGCCGGGGACAGCCGTACGCCGGGCACGGCCGACGGCCGAATACCGGCGCAGCGCCCCGGGGGTACCCCCACGGGAGATTCCGGCACCACGCCACGCAACACCCCGGGCACTCCTCCCGGCGACCGCACCGCACCGCGCGGCAACACGCCTGGTAGTCCTGCCACCGCCGGGGACGGCAACACACCCCGGCCGCGTCCGACGACCGCGACCCCCGGCGACGGAACGGCGTCCCGCACCAACACGAGTACGACGCCTCACGACAACTCGACGTCCCGGAACAACCCCGGCACGAGGCCGAGCGACACGTCAACGCCCCGCAGCAACCCCACTACGACGCCGGGCGACAACTCGACCTCCCGCAACAACCCCGGCACGACACCGAACGACCGCGGCGACCGCACGCCGCCCCGCACCACCACCCCCGGCAACCCGAGCACGGCCCCCCGGAACGACAGCACCGCTCCGCGCAGCACGCCGGACCAGCCCGGGAGCAGCCGTACCCCCACCCCGGGGCAGAACCCCACACAGTCGTCGCCGTCCAGGACGACACCGCCGTCCACGACGTCTCCGTCCACATCGACACCGGGCGGCAGCACTCCCCACGCCCCGTCGACCTCGCCGAGCCCCGCCACGCCCAACCAGCCGGGCACCGGCACCACCCCGTCCCGTCCGCCGCAGCAGCCCGCAGGCAGCACACCGAACCAACCCGGTCCCCAGACCCAGCCGCAGCCGCACACCCAGCAGCACCCTGCGAGCACCCCGAACCACCAGCAGCAGTCGCAGGTCACACCGGTCCCGATCCACCACGTGACCACCACGCCGAGCGGACAGGCCACCCCCTCCGCGCCCCACAACCCGGACTCGGGCGGCCCCACCACTCCCGACCACCAGAGCACCACCCCCGACACCGCGAAGCCGAGGGACGTCCCGACCCCGGCCTCGGAGACGCGCAACACGAACCCTCCGGGTGGCGTGACCGACCCCAGCCGGGCCGAACAGGACGCCCTGGAGAACTCGGTCCCCCGAGACGAGAACGGCGACCCGACCCGGCCGCCGGACCCGGCGGACGGCCCGTGGGTGCAGCGCATCAACGGCGAGGGCCCGGACGCACCGGGCCGGAGCAACAACTGTGTCGACACGGCCCTGTCCACGGTCGACACGTACGCGGGCAACCCGACGGCCGCCGGCGCCCGTACCCCCGACCTGGACGCGGACGGCAACCCGTCGGACCGCGGTGAGAGGGGCGGCCGCGACCGCATCGAGAACACGCTCGGCGCCCGCTTCAACGACATGGGCAACGGACGCGACGCCTTCAACCGCTTGGAGAACACCCTCCGCGACAGCGGCCACGGCTCCCAGGCCGTCATCATCACCCAGGACGCCAACGGCCGCGCCCACGCCTGGAACGCCGTCAACCACAACGGCAAGATCACCTACATCGACGCCCAGACGGGCCAGCAGAGCCGGAACCCGCTGCACAGCGGCGACCACGGCGTCTTCGCCATCCCCCTGGACTCGAACCGCCAGCCGGCCACGCCGGACCGTGCGCCAGGGCGTGACCACTCCCAACCCGACGGGACCACCCGCCCTGACCGAGATGCGCCGACGACACCTGCAGAAACTGACCGGCGTGCCCCTGAGGAGCCTGCAGGTACGGATCCGACGAAGAACGACCAGAACCCGCCCGACGACCCCACTCGGGAGGAACGCAACAAGTCGTTGCCCAATCCGGAGGATCGGACGCAGGAGCGCAGTAACCTGGCTCCCGACTCGGCCCAGCAAGATGTGCGCAATTATCAAAGTGACGCTCAGGACACGCACCAGGCATACGACCCGGATGCACCTCGTGGCCTGAAGGTGTACCGCATCGGGCTGGACCCGGTACACGACAGCCTGAGGAACTGGGCCGACGAAGGTCGTCTGACTCCCCTACTCCAGAGCGCCGCGGCCCGTATGGACGCATACAACCAGGCGCGAGAGAACGGCGACACGAACCTTCCGCCAACCGCCTTCACGCGCCAGGAGTTGGAAGACGCTTTGGGCGACGACTTCCGTCAGATGAACGACGGACAGCGCTACGCGGTCGTCGCCTCACTCGCTCGCCTCAGTCTCGGGTACCACGAGAGCCAGGGAGTGGGGCACAACCCCGAGCACGACAGGGACGGTCGCCCCTATGCGGACTCCAAGCGTGCCAACGGTACGCCCGATGCGGCCGCCGAGAACGAAAGGGCTCGAAGCGCGGAGTCTCGAGATGAAGCCAACGCAAAGTTCCCGAAGGAATATCGCAACGACGCCGAGACAAAAAAGAATATAAGCGAACTACACCACAGACTAACTGGAGCAAAAAAGGCCAATCCCAGCAACGCCGATGTCAACAAACTGATCGACGCCATGGGCGCCCACAAGCCAGATTTCTCCGGCAAAAATTATGCCGTGATCGAGATGGTGGACAATGACGGGAACAGCACGTTCGTCGTCGACTCATCGGTTCCGGCAGATCCAACCGGCGTCACTCCTCGGCACTCTGAAAAACATCTCCTCGACTGGTTCGACCGGACTAATTCCGGCCCAGGTGGAGCGAAATACCGCCTAGCAGGCCTATATACCGAGCGTGAGCCTTGCGGCTCCGGACAGGGTCACGCTGACTGCTCGACACGGCTCCGCACACACCCTGATTTGAAAGACGGAAAGGCACCCGTGTATTACAGCACTACATACCGGACCGATCCCGACGGCGTTGCCTTGCGCGACGCAGCGCGTGCGAAGCTAAAGGAACAGCAAGAAAAGAGTGGGCTCACCGAGCAACAGATAGCCACCAGGGTAAAGAAGATCCGCACAGATAGGGAAAATGATATGCGGAACGAGATGGAAGACCATCTCAAGGTCATCGGATCGGTTTGGGCCAAGGCTATGCTGCACATAGGTCCGTCGGAGTAGGGAGCCCCATGTCCGTTCCACCCCCGCCCCCCGAACGCTTCACTCCAAGCCAGCTGATAGTCCGGCTACGTCAGTGGTGGGGTGACGGCTCCCCGGAGAAGAAGCGTGTGGACGTTGTCGGCAACTTCGGCGGTGCGGCAGTTCTGGAGGAAGTGCACCGGCAGATCCCCGACAGCGTGCTGGTCGACGCTACTGAAGCGGATCTGGAAGCCGTATTCCGAAGTGCGCTTAGGGCCATTGGGGTACCTGATGACTCGGCGCAGTCCGATGCCTGGCGCCGAGCTGTCCGCCAGCACAGGGACGGCAAGCTGGTACTCATCACTCACGCAGGCCGCGCGGGACTCACGCGGCGCTCCGCTCAGCCGACTCTTGTCCGGGAGCATCCGGTGGAACGCCTCGCGCTCGCCGGAGTGAGCACTGTGGTTGACACGCTCCCATCTGCCGGCGGGGTGCTGACACGCCATCACCTGTCGCTCTGCCTGGACGACAGCACACCAGACCCGGTCCCGGCGGCTTCGCGGTCCCCACAAATTCGTGCGCTGGCTTTGTCGGAGCCGCGGCGAGTGCCCTGGGAGGCGTGGTCCGAGCTGGCCCGAGCGGCGGGAGCCGAGGAAGTCGACGACACGGCCCTGCGCGGTCTGACCCATCGATTCTCCGATGTGCTGACCGTGACCGGCGAGGAGGTTTCCTTCATCGATGAGGCGGTCGCTGAAGCCCTGCGCCGGGACACGCCGGCGGAGTTGAGCCAGCGGGTGAACAGCCACATGGTCGCCTGGCTGCGTGGGCTGGCCTCGCGGCTCCGTCATCCGGACGGTTGGGCCGCCTCCGGCCCCCTCGGCCGATACGCCGCACACGGTCTGGCGATGCATGCCGTACAGGCCGGCGAGTTCGACACGCTGCTGCGTGCCGGCGAGATCCTGGCCAACCTCCCGCAGTCCGCCCTCCTGGATGCGGCGCACTGCGCCCACGACGGCTCCGTCCCCGACACCAATGCCGCCGCCGACGCCGTCTACCTGCACATGTACGGGGTGACACCTGCTGAACAGGGCGAGTGGGCGGCGTGGCTGCACCTGATGGCGACGGCCCGCAACGACACCGCCCTGTGCGCCTCCATCGAACGATCGGGCGTCCAACTCCCCTGGAAGGTGCGCTGGACCCACTGGCGTCCCCCCGGCGGATACGACCCCAGCTACCTCGAACCAGGCCCCGTCTCCTCACTGTTGGACGTGCGCTGGCACGACCGCCCCGCCATCGCCACCCAGGGGGACGACGACAGCATCCGTGTGTATGACGCCGAAACTGGCCGCCTGGTAGCAGGGCCCTACTACGGCGAGCTTCCCGACGAAGTCACCAGCGCACTCACGTGGCCGATGGAAACAGGCCGGGCCCGGCCTACCAGCAGGCAGCAGCTCCTCGCCCATGACGACACCCAAGAAGGACCAGACTTCTTCTTCCTCGGCGCTCTCCTGCGCACCGGCCAACTGACCGTACTCGCCGGACCCGGTGGACTCTTCGCCGTCCAAGGCACCGACCCCGCACCGCTGCCCGGACCACCGCTCCTGGGCACCAAAACCGCAGCGAGCCCCACCCTCCTCAGGGACGCCTCCGGCACGACCGCAGCCGACCTGCCACAACTCTTCCCCGACGCCAGCGTCTTGTGCACTCCGCTCGAGTCCCTGCCGCCAGGGCTGGCCGATGAGACGGCCCGCCGCGTCCTCACCGAGATCGGGCTCCCCGTCATGCAGGAGAAGGGCATCCGGCTGGAACCCGACTACGACAAGTTCCTGTTCGAGCTGCCCTGGACCAAAGACATCGAACCGCCGGCGGAAACCGGCCCGTTCTTCCAGATCGGCCTCTGGTCAGGCGCCGAGATCGTCATCGACGGCCCCACCGGCCACATCCTGCGCATGCCCCGCAGCACCGACGAAAGCGGCCTCGACGGCTACCTCGTCGCCACGAATCTCGACCGCTTCCTCGCCATGGTCACCTGGTGGATCACCGGCCGCCGCATTCTCAACACCATCGAGAACCGCGACGAGGAACACCTCTTCCGGCAGCACATCGAAGACGCCATCTGGATCATCGACAACGCCGGCTCCCGAGCCCAGATCTGGACCTACGCCCTCTACAACGACTGACGGGGAGGCGTGTGGCCCGGCACGGCACGAGACCCCGCCTCACGCCCCCTCGAGCACCGCCAGCCCGAACGCCAACGGCAAGGCACCCACAGCGAGGAGCAAGCCGATCGCCGCCAGCCCCGCCCGGATCTCCCGGTTGCCCCGGAAGGCCAGGTAGGCGCCGATCGGCGGCAGGATGCAGCACAGCAGCAGGCTGAAGCGCCAACCCTCTTCGCGGATGAAGAAGAACATGAGTGCCAGGCTCACAGGAACCAGACAGGCACTCATGATCCGGGCACGCCCGAGGAAGAGATCGAGGCCCCCGGCGCCGTTGAAGAAACTCATCCCGTCCGTCCAGTTCCGTCAGAAGTGCGCAGTCAGCAGTCAGCAGTCAGCAGTCAGCAGTCAGCAGTCAGCCATTGTTCTAGACGGCCGCGTGGTCGTAGCCGCCGGTTCCCACCTGCGGGAATCCGTCCGCGGCCGCGAACCCGTTCACGGCCGTCGACATGACCAGACCAAGCGCACTCAGCGCCGACGCGAACGTGTCGAACGCCTTCGACGCCTCGGCCCACAGCTGCATGAGCCGGATGGCCTCCGCCGCGGCCAGCGCGAACATCGCCGCCGAAGCGACCTGTCCGCCGACCGGGATGACGTTGACGGCCTGCGCCGCGAGCAGGTTGACCAGCCAGATGACGAGCAGGTCGCAGAACATCACCAGGAACGACTTCAGGAACTCCGCGAACTGGAACGCCATCTGCGCCGCCTGCGCATAACAGCGCTGCAGGGACGTGAACGTCTCCTTGATCTCCTCGAGCTTCTTGGTGAACTCGTCGAAGTACACGGTCGCCGCATTCGCGGCGTTGCCGTCCCAGGTCAGACCGACGTTCTGGGTGCCCTTGCGCACGTTGGCGGCGAGCGCGTCGCAGAAGGACGCGAGACTGCCCCAGACGTCGGAGCAGTCGTTGTACCCGTTCCAGTCCCCGAACACCCAGTTCGTCACTTCGGCGAAGGGGTCGAAGTCGAAGAGCAGCTTGGACGCCTCCACGGCCATCGCCGAGGGGCTGCCCAGGTCAAGAACGCTGCCCAGCGTCTTCTGCACCGGGCTCATCTGGTATTCGTCCGCGTGCCCGGACGCGTATTTGACGAGGGGATTGCTGGGATCCCCGGGTGCCTTCAGCAGGTCCACCGCGTCGCTGGCGTCGGAGAAGTCGTGCGGATCGCCGCCGGAGTCCCCGCCCGAGACCTTGGAACCCGGGTAGGTGGCGTCGAGCTTGGCCGCCTCGTCCGTGTCGGTCGCCCTGTAGTACTTCGCCGTGCCGGTCAGCTCCTTCTCGGACGCCTCCAACAGGCTCTTGACCTTCTCCAGCGCCTTCTTGGCCTCGCTGACGTACCGGTCGTGCTCACCTGCGACGAGGTCCCAGGCCATTCCACCGACCGACTTGTCGATCTTCGCGTTGTTGCCGACGAACGAGACCGCCTGGGCGCCGCCGTCCGCGGCACGGCCGACGAGCTTCGAGAAGCCGTCGATCGCACCGGGTTCCACCCGAAAGTTCACTTCTCCCCCATTGCCGGGACCAGAGCCGCGTACAGCCGCTCAGTACGGGGCCGGCCACCGCTCGGTACAGGAACCAGCCAGTCGCATCTAGTACAGGGACCAACCACGCCCGTCGTGACGCCGCTTGGCGCTGGAACGGTTCTCCGGCTCGGCGCGCCGCTCCTCCTCGAGCTTGCGGCGTTCGTCCTCCAGTCGGCGTTCTCCCTCCGCCGCGAGGGCCTCGCGCTCGCTGTCGGACATGGCGGCCCACTTCTCCGCCAGCGGCGCCGACCGCTGCACGGCCTCCTCCGCGTACGCGGAGACGTTGGCGGCCTCGCGCAGCCCCATGCGCCCGGAGAGGACCTCCTGGGCCATCTCCTTGAGGGCCGGACCGCCCAGTCCCGAGGCGAGATGTTCCAGGGACTGCCGCAGGATCCTGGCGTGGGCGGGGTCCTGCTGGGTCATCTCCAGAAACTCGGAGTCGTCGACGCGTTTGTCGGAACTGCTCTCGGCGCTGTCCAAGGGAAACCTCATCAGGAGGGTCGGCGGGTCTCGACCGGCGTGAACCTACCAACGCATCTGCGAACGCTTCAACACACGTTCCGCGGGCCATATCAGTCGCTCGCTCCAACTCCAGTTCGCCGCGTGCGGCTTGGAGCTCCCAGTCGGCGTCTCCGCGTATCCCTATGAACGCGCTCACTCACGGTGAGCCAACGCGAAGGATGCGAGCGGGCCCGATATGCCCGCGTATCTCCGGTGCCGGCTCACCCGAACTCGTTCCGAGCCCAGTCGTCCCCGGCCCCCGACGCGGCCGGAGGACGGGAGGGGCGGGAGCCTGCCACGGACGCCGCACCCGCGGGTGCACCGGCCGCCGCGGGTACGGCGGGCGAGTCGGCGGTTGAACCGGCGTAGGAGCCGGAGGCCGGGGTCGAAGCGGTGGCCGGAGTCGAGTCACCGGACGCCTGCTCCCCACCCGTGGCATCCTGCCCGTCCGCCCCGCCATGCCCGCTCAGCGCGTCGACTCCCCGCTGCACGCGGTCGCCGGCCGCGCCCGTGACCGCCTCCGTGCCGCGGTCGATGTACGTGTTCGGATCGAGGTAACCGGCGGCCGACGAGCCCTCTCCTCCCGTGACCTCCGCCTTGAGGCCGTCCAGGTACTCACCGCCCGCCTTCTTGGCGACGTCGACGGTCTCCCCGACGTCGATGCCGGAGCGGGCGTCGAAGTAGGCCTCGATGCTCTGCTGGCCGACGTTCTGGGCCATGCCGACGGCGGCCTCGCGGGCCTTCTCCTTGGCGGCGTCGACGACCTTCTCCTGGACGATCTGCTTGACCTGGTCCTTGACGACCCGCTTGGCGGCCTTCTTCAAGGCGTCCACGGTGGCGTGCTCCATGGCCTTCGCGGCGGCCTCCAGGATCTCCTTCTTCAGGCGGTCGAGCAGCTCGCGGACGATCAGCCGGGTGGCCTGCGTCGCGCCCATCGCCCCGAGTTCGGACAGCCCGAAGGTGAAGGGCGCCGCGGCCTGCGCCGCGATGATCTCGATGGCCAGGGCGATGAGCTGGGCGATGACGGACAGTTTGGCCGTGAGGACGGCGATCGCGGCCGCGTCGAAGGCGAGGGCGATCACCTCGCACGCGAGCTTCGCGTCGGGGAGATACCGGTCCTCGCCGTTCGCGCCGGTGTAGGCGCCCCAGTCCTTGCTGAACCCCTCGATGGCGGAGCCGACGTTGGCGGCGACGACCGTGCGGGCGAAGCCTTCGCCCTGCGCCTCGATCTTCTCGAGTTGGGCTCCGAAGCCACGCCAGGTCTCGGCGACCTGGTGGAGCGCCTCCTCGTCGGCCTCGGGCCAGCTGTAACCGAGCAGGTCCAGCACCCAGGCCAGCTCGTCGGGCAGAGTGAGCGACATGTGAAGTACCCCCGCGCCACTCAGAGTTGACCGGCGATGCCGCTCAACAGCCCGCTGTTCGACGTATCGGAGGCGTCGTACGTACGGGCGTTGTCCTGAAGTGTGTGCCCGATCTGCTGCATCCGCTCGGCGAGGCTGTCCAGCGAGGCGAGGATTCCGTCCCGGATCGGCGTGTAGATCTCACCGAAGACATCTCCGAAATCGGCGTCTGACCAGGGCTCACCAAGCCCTTCCAGAGCACTTGCCAGTTGTTTGGACGCCTTGGCGAAATCGCCTCCGAGGTCGGTGAAATTCTGGCCCTGCCGTCGCAGCACGGCCGTATCCACGTCAAATCCGCCGAACGTCATCGCATCTCCCCCGAACTCCCGGTCCAGCACGTCATATTGCATGACAGGCCGGTAGCTTAGACTCCTCGCGCACGACCCCGAAAGTCGATGGGTCAAGAGATCGTCAAGTTGACCAAAGGACCCCCAAGTGGTGACGTCGCCGCCGCATCATCCCAGCTCAGCCAGCCTCTGGACGGGACGGCTCATAGGGCTCGGAGCACTCCTCGCGGCCATCGTGATAGCCGCGGTGGCGATTCCGGAACTGCGCAGTGAACTCGCTGGAGAAGGAACCGAGGGAACCCTCACGGTATCTTCATGCGAGGCACACACGAAGACCCGTTACGGCGGCTCGCACCGGCGTTCCACCGAACTCCGGTTCGACTGCGCCGGAACCTGGACCGCGCAGCAGAGTGACCTTTCTTACGAAGACGTGGAAGTGGACACTTCATCGCGTTTCGAGACAGGTTCGAAGATCCCCGTGATACAGGTAGACGACACGTTCGAACTCCCCCAGGACCGCGATGCCGGGGACGACGCGGCCGTGGTCGCACTCTGCCTCTCCCTGCTGGCCGCGGGCGTCTACTGCCTGCTGACCGGCTTCGGCGCCCGCAACGGCCTCGGCTTCGCGGCCTCCTGGCGCCGCCTGCCGGCCGCCACCGTCACGGGCCCCCTCCTGGGCGGCCTCTTCGGCCTGGGCGTCCTGGCGGCACTGATCTGCGCGTTCGCCCTGTGAGGCACAAGTCCGGGGCCGCCTCCCCCACACAAGGGCTCTCGCCGTTGACGACCCCCCTGACCACTCCCGTAACCCCACCGTGAGGAGCGCCCCCATGGCACAAGCACAAGCGAGCTCCACCTCGTCGGGATCGAGCGCGGGCGGCCCCGGCCGGCTGATCGGCGTCGGCCTGGTCCTGGTGAGCGTGGTCCTCCTGGCCCTGGGCGCCTACCTCGGGCCGTACGCGTACGCCACGTCCACCCCCGGCAAGCTGACGGTCGAGACCTGCACGGTCGACTACAAGCACCGCAGCAGTTCGTCCAGCAGTTCGCGCAAGCGCACCAAGACCAGATGGTGCTACGGCACGTTCACGGCGAACGACGGCTCCGTCAAGGACCTCAACGCCGAGCTGCGCAGCGACTCGCTGCACCAGCGGGGCGAGGTCATCGAGGCCCTGAAGACCGGTGAGACGTCGTACCAGCAGGACAGCGGCTGGGTCGGCTCGATCGCGGTCGGCTGCGCGTGGTGGTTCGGCGCCCTGATCCCGCTCGCCCTCGGCCTCCTGTCCACCGCCACAGGCTTCGCCTTCGGCGGCGCGTCCGACTTCAACCGGGCCAAGCAGGCGATGGGACACGGCCTGCTCAACACGTTCGTCACGCTGATCGCGGTCGGCGTGATCGGCGTCGCGCTCAGCTTCCTGGTGATGTTCTTCGCGTGACGCGGGCCCCGGCGCCGCCTCATGAGACGAACGCCGCGTGCGGCCATTCGGAACGGGCGGCCCACCAGGCAGGGACGCAGAACCGCCTCGAGGTGGCTGAGCCGCAGCGTAAACGCGTCCGGCACCCGGCTCCAGCCCTGGCCCGAGAGGTGGGCCGAGCACCACGACCCATCGACGAAGCCGATCTCGTGGTCACCGCACACCACATCGCCGCGGTCCCGGATCCAGGCCACATTGCGGATGTTCGTGCCCCACCCCGCCTCGACCGAGCCCGGCCAGCCGGCCGGTGAGGGAGAGCACGCGGGACACGTACACGATGTGCATACGGCGGTCGGTCACCAGCGTGGCCACGAGCGCGGGGTTCGCCGGGTTCTTCGTCCGAGGGACCAGGCGCGGGCCGGATGCCCTGCCATGATGTTCCAGCCGCCGTGGAACGGCTTGCCCGGCTTCCTCTCCTCCCGCTCCGTGAACGCTTCGGTTAACCGCTCGAACGGGCTCAGGGAGGCCGTGACCATGCGCAGGAGCCAGGCGAACGGAATCAGCAACCAGCTTCCGAGCGCACGCCCTTCGGACGCGAGAACCCGCGGGCGACGGAGGTAGCCGGGCGAAGGCGCGCGCACGGCCAGATTGATCACCTGATCAGCGCGCAGCACCTCACCCGCCGGCACCGACGCCCTCGCCCGCTCAACCGTGTCACGAACGAATTCCGCCTGCCCCACCTGCAACAAGGCGTCGCCTTCAACATCGAATTCCCCGCTCATGACTTCCTTTTTGTCCGGATCCTGGAGGCGGCGGGGCCGACACCGCGACCATTTCATCAGTCATCGCAAGCCGGCCGCTCGACGACGGGGGGGGGGAGGCAAGTGTGCGTATCAAAGCGGGCGCACTCCTCGATTCGGGTTCGCGTTGTTGTTCCATCCCGGAGAGCGGGCATGGATTCGAGTGGAACCTGCTGACCCCCGTGCTCCTGGGGGTACTTGAGGGCATCGCATCCACACGAAGATCTCGGGGAACCCGCGGGGCTCCTGCGCTACTGGTGACGACACCTCAAGTCTTCCCAGGGGCCCTCGCAATGAAGCGTCAGGGCTCAGCTCGGGTAGGAACCCTGCGGCGGCATCATGTGGGTCGTACCTGCCTGATCATTGCGTCGTCCGGAGCGCGCGAGGAATACGCCACCGATCAAGGAGACCAATCCCGCGACCGCGGCGACCAAACCCGTCATCCGCAATCCCTGCTCCAGCTCAGGGTGCGTAGTCTTGGGAGTGCCGTCCGGAGCAGCCAGGTGCTCGTTGCCGTTGTAGGCAACGGCCCCCGTCCTGTCCTTGGGCGGCGCTGCAGCCGCCTTCACTGCCGCATCGGCATTGATCAATCCGTAGCCCAGCATGGCGTTACCACCACCAGGAGGACGATGGGTGGTGGCGATAAGTACGTCGTTCGCCTGCGCAGGCGAGAGCTTCGGATTCTCAGCGTGCATGAGCGCCACGACGCCCGCCGCCAGCGCACATGCGGGCGATGTGCCGTCGACCGACCGATAGCCTCCGGTGTTGCTGGCACTGGCGATGTCGACGCCGGGTGCGGCCACATCGTTGTACGTATGCACGGTCGAGAAGTCGGCACGCTCGCCGCCCGGCCTTACGGCCGCCACCGAGATCACGCCCGCATAACCGGCAGGATAGGAGCCTCCATTGAGTACGTCGCCCGAGTTGCCGGCCGAAGCGAGGACAGTCACCCCTTTCCGTGCGGCATAGGCAACGGCGGCGGCCTCGCCCTTGTCGTAGGAACTGAGCATGTCGTCATCACCGAGAGACATGGAGATCACATCCGCCCCGTGCTCGACCGCGTACCGGATGCCCTGAGCGACCGGGCTCTCGCCGCGCTGCCGCAGCTCCTCAAACTCCTTCCGATCGAGTTCCTCGTTGACCTCGTCGTCGATGACCCGTACAGAGAGGATCTGCGCCTTCGGAGCCACCTTGAGGACATCCGATGCCATAGCAGTCCCATGCCGGCCCCATTTCGGATTGCCCGGCTGCAGGCCGTCCTTGCGGAAGTCAGGTCCCGTCGTCACACGGCCTTTGAGTGCAGGATGATCCACCTCGACACCAGTGTCGAGAACGGCAACCGTCACTCCCTCACCCTGGCTGCGCTTCTGAGCGGCCGACAGCCCGAGCGCTGCTCCCTCCCATCCGATGGGGGTGGCTGCTTGTGCCGGCGTAGCAGCGAGAGCGCTGAGCAGACCGGTGAGGACCAAGGCCCCGCAAGTTGAGTTTAGAGTCTGGAACTTCACTGGTCTTACCTCTCCAGGCGCGTGATGTGTACGTGGAATGCCTTGCTCAGCGCCTCCGCCGCATTCATCCAGGGTCGTCTGTCTTCGACGTCCGCGCCGTACTCGCCGAACTCATCAGGCAGATTTCCCGAAACGCGGCCATCGACCGCGCCGGTAGTGACGGCGATGGCATAAGGGAGATTTGCTCCCAGTCCGACGCCGCCCATGCCGTTACGTCTGTCCTCCTTCCACTTCGCTGCGAGCGTCCCCGGCACCTTGAACGGAATCACGGCGCCATCGGGATACTCCTCGCCCGACTGATCCTGGAGATACTCGCCCATTTCCTGAGCGGCAGTAGCGGACTCGGGAAGGACGACGATCGCTACGGTAGCGACCATTTCGCCGGTCAGATCGACGTATGTGGCCCGCACCACGGCCTTGCATCCAAGCTGCTGTGCAGTCTTCCTGGTCTCCCCGCTGAGGCCCTTGGAACACTCCGTGTCCTCGGAGATACCCATCCGGCGCCACTGAGCCACACTCTTGTCGGACACTTCATACTGGCTGTTGGGCGGATCCCCGACCGAGGCCGGGAAGAGCCTCTCAGCCGATTCGTTGCGCCACAGGACCGGGCCGTACGCCTCGGCATTGGGTACGTCTTGCTGGCTGTTGCTGTACGCGTGAGCCGCCAGCGCTCCGCCACCCACCATGCCGAGCACCCCGAACGCGGTGAGCAGAGCCCCCGTCACCCTTCGGCCGTTGCCTCCCCGACTGGGCGGACGCACCGATGCTCCGTGCCCAGTGTTCCCGGAAGGGCCATAGGGAGACGGCCCCGGTTGAGCCGGAAACCCAGTCGGCGGCGCCCCTGGTGGTGCGAGCGGCGCGGGGATCGAACCCTGCCATTGCTGCTGCCAACCGTTCTGTGAGGGTGGCTGCCCGTACGGATTGCCGCCTCCTGGAGGCGTGGGATAAGACATCGGTTCCCTCTCACAGGTCAATCTGCGAGGGAGCACCCCGGGTTGTGCGGCCTCACCAGACGCGACCGCATCCCAACAGACCCGCGTCCCGGGTAGCAGCAGGGCCGACTCAGGCCACTCGCTGCACCCTCCGGCGCCCCCGTGAATCATCTGACAGTTTATGACCTTCGCAGCCGCAAGGCATAACCCACCCCACGGCGGTCGCCCTAGGTTGCCGCTGCGTCAATCGCCGCCCCACGGCGGAAGGTTGAAGTCCGCCAGGCTGCGAAGGGGTTTACTGCCCCGGCGCCTGGCCCGGATGTGGGGGTAGCTGAGCATAAGGATTCGAATGCTGGGGGGCTTGCCCGGGAGGAGAGACGTACCCCTGGTTGGAGGTCTGCGGGTACGGCTGCTGAGCAGGTGGGTAGATCCGATGCTGGGGCGCATAGCCCATCGGCTGCTGTGAGATTCCGGGAGCACCTCCCGGCCTGGAATCGGGCCGGCGATTGCGTGTTGTGGCGTACACCACGACTGCGGCGATCACGGCTCCTACGACTGCGATGAGGACAATGGCGCCCACTATCGAGTAGTCCCTTCTTGTACTCAGGTTGATTTTCGACTCGGCACCATTGCTCCGTGCCGAAGGCCGGGCCCACACGGGCAGGCCACGGTCACGCACGAAGCCTGACACCCATACCGAGGTCGCAGTCCGGTTCGAGACCCTCCAAGTGCCGCTTCACCAGACGCGCCGCTCGCCTTCGTCCTGCCACCACCGCAAGACCGGAGGCGACGGCGAGAGCTACAGCCGCCACGTCACTGACACCGAACGTGATCACCGCCAGGGGCACGAGCGCGACCAAGAAGCTCTGGAGAATGGCCGAGTTGGCGTGCGCCACTACTCGGGAATTGGGACGTATGGCTCGTGACTCTCCAGCGATGGGCAGCTCTCGGTCTGACGGGACGAGCGCGTCTCCCGGAAGGGGGACGGAAGCATCCGGTGACTCGAGCCATCCCCAGAGGTAGCGCTGTTCGTCCAGAATCACCACGGCGTAGCCGACCGAATCCGCGTAAGGGAGCTGCCGCGTAGGCGGTCGCCAAAAGACCTGGCCACGAACGCCCACGAGCTGCTGCGCCAAGGAGACTGGGTCGACGATGTCATCGAGGTAGAAGTACAGCTCGCCGAATCCCGTGCTCGTCATGCGAATACGAGGCTTCAGGTGCTTCCTGCTCGACGCCGAAGCTGGGCGCTCATCGATTGCCACCTGCACACCTGCAACGACGACCGGGAGCTCGTGCAGCGTGCCCTGCTGCCGTGTTCGGTGTAGACCAGCCACGGGATCTGACCGCCAGCGGCCGAACAGGTTCATGAACCAGCAGAGCGCCAACCACCCGACGACTACGAACACAGTCCACAGATCTGCGCGCCCGCCAATCTCCTCCTCAAGCGACTGCCGGTCTCCGACGAACACACCCAGTTCGGGTGCCGAGGGGGCGAAGAGTACCCACACCTCTTCACCCGGAGTCGGCTTGTCCCCCGAGGTCAGCGCCACTTCAGTGATCCGCGGTCCTTGGTCGAAGGGCACGGACACCAACACGGTGGAGGTGTAGTGGCCCGTGCGCTGGCTGCTCACGTACTTCGAGGACACGACCTTCTCGATTTCGGTCGTTCGCATCGCGGAGTCGGCGTCAACGATTTCCCAGGCCGCGGGCGTGGGAGACAGCGCGGCGTACGCCACGAAGAATGCCAGTGCCCCCCAGGACCAGGCGGCAAATCCGACCCAGCCATTGCGCTGCTCGACCCACCAGTGCCTGCCTGCCGTCTCCCGACTGTCGGAGGCGCTGCGACGTATGAGAAGAACTCCTACGCCGGCAGCGATCGCCGCCACTACAAGGCAGGACAAGAGGTCCCATCGCGGAGGCCGAGTGGCGGGCTGTATCAGTACGACGGCAACCGCAGCGGCAAGACTCAGGCCCAGCAGAGCCATACAGCGGGCCACGGCGCTGAACCTCGTCCTCATCATCCGAAGTCTTCCTCGAGGCTGCGCTGCTTGCGACCGAAAGCCGTCTTCGGTGCGTCCTCGCCGCTGCCCTTAGCGGTGCCCTCCTGGTCGTCGCCCCCGGTCAGCTCGCCGCCTGCGCCTGCCAACCCGGCACCCACGCCACCGGCGGGTACCTCGATGGCGAAGTCGGGATTGTCGCCACGCCCTCCGTAGCGCGACGTGTCCCAACCCTCCGCAACGGGGATGCTGTCCCGGTAGTGGCCGGCGCCACCAACGGCTCCTCCGCCAATTGCGCCACCTACGGCATTGACTAGAGCGTTCTTACCCCACTCAGGGTCTTCATTCGTCGTGAGGGCTGTATGCCCGTCCACAGCCAGGCCGCCGGCCACGTTGCCGACGACTCCACCCGCGACGTTCTCGGCAACGCTCTTGGTCAGTGCACTCGGCGGTGTGGCCATGCCATCCATGACCTTGGCGGCCTTGCCCGCTGCTGCGGCGCCGGCAGGGGTACCGGCAGCAGCGGCAAGCCCTCCCTGCCATGTTGCTTCCCACATCTTGGCCCCGTCGATGTCCTGGCCGGAGAGGCCGGCACCGAGCAGCGTGCCACCAGTGTTTCCAGCCCAGTTGACGAAGAACCCCGCAACCAGTTTGGTTGCCTTGCCGGCTTGTTGGTACGCGCGGATCGCAGCCGCGATGCGCCTGAGCAAAGCGCCAAGGCGAGCCGAGATACGAACCGCCTGAGCGGCGAGTCGCGTGACGTTCGCCGCGGCTGCACCGCCCGCGACACCAAAGCTCACAAATGACAACGCGACGCCGACGCCGATCGAGACACCGATTTCTGCATAGATCGCGTGGATCTCGTCGTTGACGGTCTCGATTTCATCGGCCACTTCATCGAGCTGCTTGGCGATGTCATCGTATTCTTCGACTCCGTCTTCGACAGCAGCTTTGAACTCGAGCCAGTGCTTACGGAATGCCTCCGCTGCTTCGCCACGCCACGTGTGACCGACGGTGTCTTCGACATTTCTGTCCAGAGCCTTGAGGAGGCCTTCCGGACCCGCCACATCCGCCTTCAACTGCCGCCAGGCCTTGGCAGCTTGCCTCAGTTCGTCAGGTCGACCGCCGGGATTGACGATCTCGAGCCCCAGCTCTACGAGCTCCTCAGCACCCGACTCGTTCCCACTCACCGATCTCCCCCAGCGCCCTTACCGAAGAGCACAGCCACATCTTCATCGGTCACTTCGGTGTTTCTGTTGACCTTCCTCAGCGCATCGGCGATTGCGTCCAGGTGGTCATGTACGGCTTTCATAGCAGCGGCCGCGGTGGTTGAGTACTCGATGTACGCGTTCCGGACCTCGTCCGATTCCGTGAGCAACCCAAACCCGTCAGAGATTGCCTCTTCGTCCGTTTCCTGTTCGAATTTCTTGAGGTAGGCACGCAGGTCGTATGCTTGGAGTTCGAACTTCTTACCGAGGCTCCTACCTACACCATCGGCGAAGTACGACGCATCGTCTGCCACTTTCTTCCCCCGGTTCCTAGGCGGCCTGCCCATCTTCTATATGGCGCACGCCACCTCACTGCGCGGCGTCTTCGACTAACTCACTGCACTTCACTTATTACTGTCAAGTCACGGGTGTGACTATTTAGAGCGTGGATATCAGGCCGCTTCCAGAAGGATGGCGCGTTCCAAGGGGATCCACTTGCGCTGGCGTCAAATTGAACGCGCACCCGTTGGATGACCGGGTGCGTCTCAGTTGCCACCGCTCACGATGGAGACTCCCTGCCTACTGCCCCTGATGAGGAGGTTGTTGGGAGTAGGGGTTCGGCTGCTGCGAACCCGGCGCGCCGTACTGCTGGTGACCCATAGGAGGCTGGGGCGGGTAACCCGTGCCCTGAACAGGTGTTCCACCACTGGGGCCGGAGCCACCGCTACCGCCGTTGCGGCGGCTGCGCACTACCGCGACGAGGATGCCGATGACGATCACGGCGCCTGCAATGCCGGCAATGAGGTAGGCACTCCCCGACGAGGACTCCTTCTCGTTCTTTGCGGCCTGATTCGTAGGGCCACCATCGGAAGCGGCACCAGAATTGGTGGACGTGGATGGGGCGGCTTGAGCCAGGGGGCCCTGCTTCGGCCCCTTTGGAATATCCATAGTCAACGCCTTGTACGGGCGGATGATGCCGTAACCGAGCTCCTCGTCAGGCCTCTTCTTGACATCTTGGTCAAGGAAAGTAGCCGACTTGACCATCCTGTTGATGACTTGGCCTGCGGTGAGGTCAGGGTACTTGGATCGGACCAGCGCAGCCGTCGCTGACACGTAGGCGGCAGCATCTGACGTGCCTGTCCCTTGTGCGTAGCCACTGGCCTCCGTGGAGTCAGCCTCGATGATGCTCACTCCAGGGGCTGCAAGCGTTACTCCTGGCCCAGTATTCGAGTCTGCCCAATGTTCCAGAGACTCATCGACTGCGCCGACGGCAACTACCCCTGGCAGCTTAGACGGATACGAAAGTTCCGCATTCCCTTCATTTCCGGTGGCGGCGACAACAACAACGTCATGATGCTGTGCATAGGCGATTGCCTTAGCACCCTCTGAGCCTGGCGTTGCGAGGGAATCACCGAAAGACAGATTGATTACGTCTGCACCCTGATCAACGGCAAATCGGACGCCTTTCGCCCATTCGTCATCGTCGAAATCGTCGCTCTCGGCGGCCTTAATCGGGAGGATTTTGGCCTTAGGCGCCAACCCGATCACGCCTGCTGAGTTGTTTTCTCCATGCCCGCGACCGGCAATAATGCTGGCCATCCCAGTACCGTGACCGGCGGTATCATTGTGGGCATTTCCGCCGCCTGCGGTGACATCTTTACCTTCTAGGACTTGGCCGACCAGGTCGGGGTGGTCTTTATCTACCCCCGTATCCACGACCGCGACGGTAACTCCCTGCCCCTGAGACTCGGACCATACCTTCTGGAAGTCGATGACGTCGATAACCCATTGTTTGTCTCGAACGTAATCCGCCGAAGCAATAGGAGCGGACGCGAGGAGCAAGGCTCCTGTCAATGCCACGACCCCAGTCGCGGACCAGACACGCTTGAAACCCAATTCCTTGCTCCTCACTCGCCGATGGCTGGGGCTCATGAGCCCCATGCGTGACCGAACGACAAGTCGTCCGGCCCTCCTACATGCTTACTCGATGGTCCGCGGCACGTTGCGGTTACGATCTTCTTCGGAGATCCAGGTCTCTTCATCCTCGACCAAGTAGTCGGGACGGTCACCCCTGTTGTTCTCGTCCTCGGAGCGTCGACCGCTTCGGCCGCCAAGGCCGCCGGCTCCGCCCGCCATGGCGCCACGCTGGGACCCGCCTCGACTCCCATGCAAACCTGCGCCGCCGCCGGCCCCTTTACCACTGGGACCCTTGGCCGCTCCAATAACACCGCCGCGGGCCTTCGCGAGGGCTCCACGGCCTCCGGCGCCAGCACCACCCCTACCAGCCGCACCGGTGCCCGCACCGCCCATGCCGCCCATACCCGCACGGCCTCCGGCACCTCGACCAGTTCCCGCGCCGCCGCCGGTCAAGCCGCCACGACCGCCAGCCATCCCAATGCCAGCTCTTCCAGCACTGCCGCGCCCCAACCCAGATGTGCCACCAGGGGCCACGATCCCCGGGCCCTGCGCTCCACCAGCGCCACCGCCACCGCCACCGGCGCCGATCCCGCCACTTCCCGTGCTAGGACCTGTACCGGTAAGGCCCGGAGAAATGCTGTCGACCTTTGTCCTGGCAGTCGGTAGCTGTGTGCCCCCCGTAACTCCCTGGTCACGCGGCACGGCAGGAGCAGGCTTGATGCTGGCAGTCGAGCCGGCGCTCCACGGCTTGTTGGTCATAGCACCCGGCTTCGGGCTACCAGCAGTGCCGCTTGGCACCGAGATCGGAGGAGGCATGCTCACGTCCATGTTCGGAGGAGAGACAGGATCCTTCTCGTTGTAGCGTCCGCCGCTTTTGAGGTTTTTTGTATAAACCTGGTAGTTGGCCGCCAGCTCCTCCATGACCGCCACAGCCTGGAGCCGTCGTTCCATCTGAAGCGACAGGCTCTTCTCGTTGGCGTCGGCGACAGTGCTTGCGCTCACGCCCGCAGCCAAGTCCTTCTTCATCTGAGCGTCATCGCGGCCGTTGTCGTTGAGCTTGTCGCCGGCGCGCTCAGCAAGAGAAGGCTCCTTGATGTCCTCCATCTTGGTCTTGGCGGCATCAAGGTCCTTGCTGATCGCGAACAGCTGCTCAGCAGTGAAGTTGGCGTGCGCGGCGCCGTTCCGGATCTGGACGGCGATTTCGTCAGCCCGACGCTTGAATGCCTGGGCAGCCTCACCTTCCCAGTGCTCAAGAACGTTGTCGACAGCTGTCTGCAGCATGCCGGCGACGCTGTCCTTGGAGGACACCTGGTCCACACCACCGGACTTGCCGTCGCCGTCCCCGCCGGACAGGACATTGTGAACCGACTTCCAGTGGCTTCCCGCCTCCGCCACCTTGCCCGGCTGGGAGTCGAGGATCATCTGGCGCAGGCCGTTGATCGAGTAGGAGATGAAGTCCGTCTTGAAGGACGAACGGTCAATCCCACCACCATTCTGCGCGACCTTGTCCGACTCAAGAAGGCGGTCGTGTTCTT
Organism: Streptomyces sp. NPDC059852; assembly: GCF_042731455.1. NCBI lineage: Bacteria > Bacillati > Actinomycetota > Actinomycetes > Kitasatosporales > Streptomycetaceae > Streptomyces > Streptomyces sp. NPDC059852. Next base: position 44,012 of record NZ_JBHWJK010000006.1, read on the forward strand.
TCTTCTGTTCTTCCTGCCTCTGTTTGGCCTGCGCTTCAGCGTACTGCTGGCTTGCCCGGTAATCTCCTGCTGCATCGGCCATGGTCCGCTCCCCTCGTTACTGATCTGCCTGGACCCGACTACTACGCGAGTTTCCCCTTCGCGGGGCTACCCGAGTTGTCCCCCACGCTCCGCTTGATCTCGTGCTCTTCGTCGTTGTACTTGTCTCGGACCTTCGAGGTCTTCGTACTGAAGTCGTCGATGAGCTCGTGAAGCTTCTTGATCATCTGCTCGATCTTGGCCTTCATCTCGCCCTGAGCCCCATGCAGGTCTCGAGCTTCGGTGAAGAAGCAAGACTGACCGAAGGCATCCATCGGGATTTCAGTGCTGTACTTCGACGTGGTGCCGGCCTTGTCCATGTCGTCCAGCAACCGCCACAGCTTTCGGATGACCTCGTCCAGCGCGCTGAGATCGACCCGCATTCCGTTACTCATACCCCGTTGTCCTCTCCCCTGTTGTCCAAGTCCTCGGCATCCCCGGATGCCTGCTCGTCGCCCGCCGTCTGCTCCGGCGCCCCCGTCCGGCTGCTCATCGCCCGGTCCGTCGGGTGCGCCAGTCCCGGACGGCTACGCCGCTGCCCGCGATCACCAGGGCCAGGGCCACTCCTGTGCCCAATACGTAGACGGCGGTGCGGCGTTCACGTTCTGCCTCGGTCTCCCCCATCGTCACAGCCATCGGGACGACACCGCCAGACCCCGCCTTCACCGGTGGGTCCGGTTCCGGGGTGGTGCCCGGGGTCGAGTCGTCCGAGAGGGCGGCCACCGGGTCGACGACGCCCCAGCCGATGAAGCCGTTGGGGCCGCGGCCCGGGCGCTGGGCCGTCTCCTCGATGCGGGTGGCGATCTGGGCCGCCTTCCACTCCGGGTGCTTCTCCTTCAGCAGGGCCGCCACACCGGCGACGTACGGCGCCGCGAAGCTTGTGCCGTCCGCGGTGCACTGGCCGCCGCCCGGGACGGTGGAGACCATGCCGACGCCGGGTGCGGCCACGTCCACGAAGTCGCCGGACTGTGAGAAGAAGGCCCGCTCGTCGTTGCGGTCGGAGGCGCCGACCGCCAGGACGCCGTCGTACGCGGCCGGGTAGGTGTCGGCGAACTTGCCGTCCGCTCCGTCGTTGCCGGCGGCCGCGACGATCAGGGCGCCCTTCCGCACGGCGGCGGCGACGCTGGTGCGCAGTTGGCCGTTGTCCTGCCTGTTCGCGGTGTCCGAGGAGATGTTGATGACGTCGGCCCCGGCGGCGACCGCGGCGTCGATCGCCTGGGACATCGTGCGGGAGTTGCCCTGCTTCTCCTGGCCGCCCGTGTAGCGGAAGGACAGGATGTCGGCGTCGGGGGCGAGGCCCACGAAGCCGGTGCCCTTCAGCGGGCGGGCGGCGATGATGCCCGCCACGCGTGTCCCGTGACCCTCGATGTCCCGGGCGGCGGAGCCGTCGACGTAGCTCTTGCCGCCGGTCACCGCCGCCGTAAGCTGACGGTTCCGCTTGTCCACGCCCGTGTCGATCACCGCGACCTTGACGCCCTTGCCGGTGGAGTGCTCCCACAGCTGGTCCAGGAGGATCCGCTGGAGCGACCAGGGCGTGGACTTGATGACGTCGCCACCGAACACGCACTCGGTGCTGGCCGTCAGACCGAAGTCCGGGCCGCCGTCGGACGCGGCCGCCGTCGGGGCGAACGGCGTCGCGGTGACGCAGACACCCGTCACCGCGAGCACGCCGAGGACCCGCTTCAGAGCGCGGGTTCCACTCGTGCGGCCACTCGTGCGGCTACGCGAACCGGCCTTGTGGCCCTCCACGTTCAGGCCCCTCATGTCCAGGCCCCCAGGGCTTCCTTGTCGACGGTGTCCCGGCCGCCGGCGCGTACGCCGCGCCGTCGGCCGATGTGAAGATTCGGCGGATTTACCGTGTGCGGTCCGGAAGGCGGTGTGAACGACCCCGGAGCAGAGGTCGGCCCAGCGGACGCCATGGCGTCGGCTGGGCCGAATCTCTTCATCCGATGTCCCCCGGCTCGCCGGCTGGCTCAGCTCCAGGTGGAGGCGTTGCTCTTCTCCGTGGCCTGGTAGTTCTCGGCGGCGCTCTGCAGGGCGGTGGAGATCTTCAGCAGGGTGGAGTGCAGGTCGGCGGCGGTCTGGTCCCACTCGCGCTGCTTGCGCTGGTAACCCTCCTGCGCCTCACCTTCCCAGGTGTTGGCGACACGCTTGACCGCGGCCTCGAGGTCGTCCAGCTGCTGCTTGATGCGGCCGGCCGTCGACTTCACGTCGGTGGACGCGTTGGTGATGGTTGCGTAATTGACGAGGATCGACATCGTCATTCCCTTTCAGGAAGATTCGGAGGAAAGTCGCTGGAAAGAGGGAGGAGCGGACGGGTCATGCCGGTGGACGGCACGACGCGCGAACCGGTCGGCTCGATCAGCCGAAGTCCGACATGATCTTGCTGATCTCGGAGTTCTGCTGCTCCTCGGACGCGGAGTAGTTGCTCCGCGTGGAGTCCACGGCTTCCTTGATGTCGTTGAGGATGTCGCTCATCTTCTTCGCGTCCGCGTTCCAGCGCTCCTGCAGCTGGCGGTAGGACTGGGCAGCCTGGCCCTTCCAGCCGCCCGCGATCTGGTCGATCACTCCGTTGAGGCGGCGGATCTCGCCCTGCAGCTGACCGTTGGCGGTGCTGATGTCGCTGGAGAGCTTGGTGAGTTCGTCCTCTGTTACCCGGAACTGGCCGGCCATGTGAACCTTCCCCCATGTCGTCGTTGGTCCGGGAAACCTGAAGCCGTTGCCCGGAGCTGCTTCGCACGCTTGAGCGCTGCAAACACTCTATCGTCAGCCTGTCACTCATCCACAGGCGAGGCCAATCAGTTACACGCCTCACACACATGGGCGACGAAGCTGTGACCCGTGCGTCGTCTTACCTCAAATGCCTTGGCAGAAAACGTTGTTGGGGCCGGAGGTCCGGCCCCCGTCCCGCGTCACTGGCTCTGCGGCTGCGCCGCGCCCGCCGTGTCGAGCGTCGGTCCCTTGGGGATGAACGTCGCCCACGTCTGCGGCACGACCGCGGGCTGGTTGAGGTCCTCGTAACCCAGCCGGGTACGGGCCTTGTCCGTCTCGCTCGCCTCGCCCTGGGACGAGCCGCCGCCGGTCGACGCGGCCGGGTTCTGCGCCTCGCTGTCGTTGCCCTTCGGCAGGGAGTACCGCAGGCCCGTGTCCGTCAGCAGATACGTGGCACCGCCGCCTGCGGCCGTACCGGCGACCTCCTGGAACAGCAGGCCGGAGCCGGAGGAGACGTACGCGCTCAGCGAGTCGGTGATGACCTTCTTGGGGTAGTCGGCCCCGGCCCACGCCGCCAGGCTCGGCTTGCGGTCGGCGCCGAACGCGCCCTTGTAGACGCTGCAGGACGTCCTGGCCGCCGCACCCGTCGTCGGGTTGGCGCTGTTGGCCTGCCGGGGAACGATCTCGGGCCAGCCCCTGTCGGCGTAGAAGCGGTCGGCGCGGCCGCCGTTGGCCTCGATGACGACGCGGGTGTCGACCTTCAGGGCGCCGTTCTCGTCGCGGGCCACGAGCAGGGCTGCGACGAACGGCGAGACGGCGGCGACCTTGTCCTTCAGGACGATGTAGAACTGCTCGCCCTGGGCGTCCCGGGCCCGCAGCACCTGACCGATCGTGCCCGCCTCGGCGGGGAGCCCCTGGACGGCGGTCCGGCCGCCTGCGCCGGGCACGACGGGGAAGGTGATGTCCCCGCCGTCGTTGAGGGTGTTGAGCCATTCCTGGCTCACCGGCTGCGGGTCGGTGGTGGCGCTGCTGCCGATGACGGCGGACCGCAACTGCTCCATCGAGGTCTCGTCGAGGCCGGACTTCCCGCCGAGCAGGAAGCGGTTCCCCTTGCTGTCGACCAGGTACTCGGCCTTGGTCCTGCTGTCGGTGACGTACAGGGCCTCGCGGGGGTCCACCTTCCCGGCGTTCCCAAGGGACTTGGCGTCGCTGTCGTCGAAGACGAACACCGCGCGGTCGATGGCCGCCTTGGAGCCCGGCGCCGGACGCTCGCACACCGCCCAGGTCTTGGTCTTCTCGGCGTCCTCCTTGGAGGGGAGGCGGTCGGGCGCGTACGGGATGCCGATGGTCGCGCCGTGCCGGATGCCGCTCTTGTCGATCTCCTTGCCGGGGACCTCGAGGACGCTTCCCTTGCCCTTGTCCAGCAGCAGCTTCGCGGACGCGTAGTTGAGAACCGGGTGGAGGACCTTCTCGACCTTGCTGTCCTTGGGGTTGGGGTCGAGGACCACGTACCGCGTCGTGGAGTCGCTGTCGACGATGATGTACTCGCCGGGGGTGTCCCAGCCCTTGGGAGCGGTGGGCTTGATCACGCCCCACGCGATGAAGCCGATGACCAGGACCACTCCGACGGCGAGGCTCGGCATCACCGTGCGCACGGGCCGCGGGGCGCCTTCCTCCGAGCCGCCCGGCGACGGCGCCAGGAAGGCCGCGACGGTGCGCTTGCGAGCGAACGTGTAGGCGGCGAGCTCGTCCCGACGCTTTGCCATGGTCCCCGTATCTCCCGTTCGGTGATGCTTCGATCGCGCTCGAAGAGGCCGCGACGGCCGTGCAGGGACCTACTATGCCCTGCGCCGCCCGCCGACGATCCCTCAGGTGTGGACAGGCCCCGGCATCTTCACAGAGCTTGCCCACAGCCCTCCACCACGCGGGCGCGGACCATGACAGGCTGGCCGTTCGGGGCCCGGGTGTCGTCCGTGGGTCCGGGTGTCCCCTGTGTCGCCCGGGGTGCCGCAGCGGGTACCGTGAGCCACCCGCATGGATGGTGTGGGCCGATGAAGCCCCTGGCCCGGCGCCGGGATCCGGGACAGCGGTTCCCGCCCGCCCGACGGCCACTACTTCGCGAAAGGGATGTCCCGGGGGATGAGCAGCGCTACGAGCACTCGGCGCGGACGCCGCGCACCGCAGCAACCGGGAGGCCCGGACGGCAGACGTACGCCCGCCCCGTCCCCCGCTCCCTCCGCCGCCTCGCCGCGTACGCTGCCCCGCCCGGGCGGGCTCGGTCCGGTCCGTCTGCAGCAGCTGATCCTGGTGGAGCTGGCGGTGGCCGTCATGGTCGCCGCCTGGGCCGCCGGGACGTCCTGGCTGCTGGCCCCGGCCGGTGCCGTGGCCGCACTGCTGCTGCTCCTCGCGGTGCTGCGCCGCGGCCGCCGTCCGCTGCCGGAGTGGTACGAGACGACGCGCGCCCTGCGGCAGCGCCGGCGGGACGCCAAACTGCCCGTGCCGCCGGGGACGGACGCCATGCTGGTGCCGGTCGTCGAGTGCGATCCGGCCCTGCGGACGTACGCGTTCGTGTCCCGTGACGATCGCTCGATCGGGATGATCGGCGACGGCACGTTCCTGACGGCCGTGCTCTTCGTGCAGCCCGGCGACCAGCCGCTGCGGCCCGGAGCGGGCGAACGGCAGCTGCCGCTGAAGCTGGTCCAGGACGCCCTGGAGGTCGACGGGATCCGGCTGGCCTCCGTGCAGGTCGTGCAGCACACCCAGCCGGCGCCCGCCCCGCATCTGCCGTCGCAGTCGCTCGCCGCGCGGTCCTACGGCCCGCTCCAGGCGCAGTCCGGTTCGCCTGCGCTGCGGCTCACCTGGGTGGCCCTCAAGCTGGACCCGGAGCTGTGCCCGGAGGCGGTGAAGGCGCGCGGGGACGGTGTCCCGGGGACGCAGCGCGCCCTGCTGCGGGTGGCGGACCAACTGGCGAGCCGGCTGGCCGGCGCGGGCTTCAAGGCGACGATCCTCGACGAGACCGAACTGGTGCAGGCGCTCGCGACGTCGAGCTGCCTGAACCCGCGCGCCAACCAGCAGCACGGCCAGGACGGGCGCACCCAGCGCCGTACGGTCGAGGCGGTGCGCACCTGGCGGGTCGACGACCGGTGGCACACGACGTACTGGGTGTCCCGCTGGCCGCAGTTGGGCCCCGGCGGGGTGGCGCTGCCGGAGCTGGTGACGCGGTTCACCTCGTTGCCGGTGCTGGCCACGACGTTCAGCATGACCCTGAGCAAGGCGGGCAACCGGGGTGTCGCCCTCACCGGGCACATCCGTGTCACCGCGCGCGGTGACGACGAACTCGGCCAGGTGGGCCGGGAGTTGGAGCGGGCCGCGAGCGCCGCGAAGGTCGGCCTGGTCCGCCTCGACCGGGAGCAGGTCCCCGGAGCCCTCGCCACTCTGCCGCTCGGAGGTACCTACTGATGTCCCAGCCCGCTCCGACCATGCCCCCGGGACAGCAGGGCCGCGCCCCCGGCACCCCGGCCCATGTGGCCTCCCCGACCGACACCGGCATGATCCCGATCATCCGGCAGCCGGAGGCGCCGCAGCGTCAACGGCGCATCTTCAGCCCGGGGTTCGGGCTGCGCGGCCCGCGCCGCAACCGTCATGTGGTGACCGTCGACGAGCTCGCGGCCATCAGCATGCCGATCGGTGACGACGGTGTGCTCATCGGGACCGACGCCGAGTCGCAGCCGGCGGTGCTCGGCCTCGCCCGTCCCACCCCGTTCGACGTCGTGCTCGTAGGCGGTCTGTGGCTGGCGCAGGTGCTGGCGCTGCGGGCCGCCGCGACCGGCGCGCGTGTGGGTGTGGAGACCGGACGTCCGCAGGCCTGGCAGCAGTTGGCCCAGGCGGCCGGCGGCGGTCAGCAGTGTGTGACGGTCTATCCGGTGGGCCGGGTGCCCGCGCAGGGCCCGTCCGTGTCCAGCCCGGTCGTGCTGATCCGGGACTGCGGTATCCGTCCGCCGCGCGGGCGGGTGACGTCGGTGCCGTGGCAGTCCGTGGTGACGGTGCTGCCGTTCGTCAGCGAGCACGCGCCGCGCTGGCTGGCGCAGGCGCACCTCGTGGGCATCCAGCGCATCTCGCCGTACGAGACCGAGTCCGTGAAGGACACCCTGGGCATCCCGGAGGAGCACCTTCAGCATCTTCCGACGCTGCACGACGGTGTCGCGCTGTGGTGTACGCGCAAGCACCAGAAGTTCGTGATGACCGAGCCGACCGACGCGGAGACGGGGCTGCTCGGTGTGGCCCGCCGGATGGACTGAGCCGTCGTCGGTGCCGGGCCGGGTGTGAACGGGGCGGGGTCGTCGGGGACTTGTGCCGGGGTGTGCCGGTCGCTCGTTTGAGGGGCCGGCGGTCAGGTCCCTCCGGGCCCGGAGACCCCTTCCGTCCACGCAGTCCGGGCTATAGCGTCCGCGCACATGGGGCCTTTTCCGTCCCGCCGAGCGAGTGATTAGGCTTCTGGTGGTGCGGTGACGATCGCAGTCGCGGGGGACTCGCCACTCGGTCCGCCCGGCCGCGACGACGACACGCTCAGCAGCAGTGGCTGACCAGGAGGCAAGCAGTGAACAGGGATCGGTCCGAGTACAACGGCGGGAGCCCTTCCTCGGACGGGGACGATCACGAGGTGGATCTGACGGGCGAGTTCGAGATCGTCTACACACCTCCCGCCTGGTATGCCCAGAGCACGCAGGGTGGCTCCTCGCCGAGCGGTCAGCAGGAGGCCGAGCGGGCGGCACCGCCGCCGCCGACCGGCCCACCCGTCGGGACGCCCACGGGTCCGCCCGGCACGGGCCCCGCACCGGCCCAGAGCACTCCGGCCGCGCCGCAGCAGGGACAGACCGCGGGTGGCTACGGCTTCCCCCAGCAGCAGTCCGTCCCGGGCGCGGCCCCCGCGTCCGGCGCGTACGGCTACCCCCAGCAGCAGCCCGGGCCGCCGGCGCCGCAGCAGAGCCAGGACACCTCCGGCGGATTCGGCACGCCTCAGCCGAACACCCCCGGCGGCTACGGCTACCCCCAGCAGCCCCCCACCCCCGCACCCCAGCAGGCCCAGGACACCTCCGGCGGATTCGGCACGCCTCAGCCGAACACCCCCGGCGGCTACGGCTACCCCCAGCAGCCCGCCACCCCCGCACCCCAGCAGGCCCAGGACACCTCCGACGGTTACCAGGCGCCCCAGCAGGCGACGCCCGCCGCGCCCGCGACTCCGCCCGCCGCACCGGCCGCCCCCTCCGTTCCCCCGGCCGCGCCCGGTTTCCCGGTGCTGCGCCCGGTCGACGAGAGCACCCAGACCCCTGCCGCGCCCGAGCCACCCGCCCCCGTCCCCCCGGTGACGGAGGCGCCCGAGGCCGAGCGGTCCGAGTCCGAGCCGGAGCTCAACCACGCCGCCGCCGACGCCGAGGCGGCCCGCCTGTTCGGCGGGGACGACGACGAGCCGGAGGCCGAGCGGGACGCCGAGCCGGAGGCCGGCACCGCGTCCGGCGCGGCCGACGACACCGCCCAGGCCGACCCCGACCCGGCTCGGCCCGAGCCCGCCGCACAGCCCGAGCCCGAGGTACAGCCCGACGCCGCCTCGGCCACCCCGGAGGCGGCGCCCGCCGCCGAGCCGGAAGCGCAGCCCGCCGCGCCCGAGCAGCCGCAGGCCCCGCCCGCCGGCCAGGCCCCCATGCCGCCGCACGCCCAGCCCGGCGCCCCCGCGCAGCCGCCCGCGGCTCCGGGTGAGCAGCCGCACGCCCAGCCCGCAGGACAGCAGCAGCCCGGCCAGCCGCTTCCGCCGCTGCCCCAGGGCTTCGTGCCCGCGCACCCCCAGCCGGGCGCGCCGCAGCCGGGCGTACCGCAGCCGCCCGCCCAGGGCGCCCCGCAGGCTCCCGGCTACGGCTATCCGCAGCAGCCCGGCCAGCCGCAGCCCCATCCGCAACAGCCGCCGGTCCAGGGCGGGTTCGGCCCGGCCCAGCCGCAGCCGGCGCCGGGCCAGCCCGGCCAGCCCGTGGACCCGCGCCAGGCGCACCAGCCCGCCCAGCCGGCCCAGCCGTACGGCTACCCGCAGCAGCCCGGCCAGCCGCAGCCCCAACCCCAGCAGCAGGCACCGCAGCCGGGCCAGCCCCAGCCCTACGGCTATCCGCAGCAGCCGGGTCAGCCGCAGCCCGGTTACGGCTACCCGCAGCAGCAGCCGGGCTACGGCTACCCCCAGCAGCCCGGCCAGCCCGCGCAGCCCCAGCAGCCCGCCGCGCAGCAGCCCCCCGCCCAGCCGCAGCCTCAGCCGCAGGCCCCGCAGGCTCCACAGACCCCCGCCGCCTACGGCAATCAGGGCGGCTGGCAGGCGCCGCCCGGGCCGCAGGCCGGTCCGGGTGCTCCACAGCAGCAGCAGGCCGCACCCGGCACACCGCTCGGCTACAACGCCGCCGTGGAGCTGTCGTCCGACCGTCTGCTGCGCAACCAGCCGAAGGCCCGCAAGAACAACCAGGGTCCGTCCCGGTTCAAGCTCGGCGCCAAGAAGGAGCAGGCGGAGCGGGAGCGCAAGCTCGGTCTGATCCGGACGCCGGTGATGTCCTGCTACCGGATCGCGGTCATCAGCCTCAAGGGCGGTGTCGGCAAGACCACGACGACCATGTCGCTGGGCGCCACGCTGGCCACCGAGCGGCAGGACAAGATCCTTGCGATCGACGCCAACCCGGACGCCGGCACGCTCGGGCGACGGGTGCGGCGCGAGACGGGTGCGACGATCCGCGACCTCGTGCAGGCGATCCCGCAGCTCAACAGCTACATGGACATCCGCCGCTTCACCTCGCAGGCGCCCTCCGGTCTGGAGATCATCGCCAACGACGTGGACCCGGCCGTCTCCACCACGTTCAACGACCAGGACTACCGCAGCGCGCTGGACGTGCTGGGGCGGCAGTACCCGATCATCCTCACGGACTCGGGCACCGGTCTCCTCTACAGCGCCATGCGGGGCGTGCTGGACCTCGCCGACCAGCTGATCATCATCTCCACCCCGTCGGTGGACGGTGCGAGCAGCGCCTCGACGACGCTCGACTGGCTGTCGGCGAACGGCTTCGCGGATCTCGTGCAGCGGTCGGTCACCGTGATCTCGGGTGTCCGTGAGACCGGCAAGATGATCAAGGTGGACGACATCGTCGCGCACTTCGAGACCCGCTGCCGCGGTGTCGTCGTGATCCCCTTCGACGAGCACCTCGCCGCGGGTGCCGAGGTGGACCTCGACATGATGCGTCCCAAGACGCGTGAGGCGTACTTCGACCTCGCCGCCCTGATCGCCGAGGACATCGCGCGGACCCAGCAGGGCTTCGGCAACCCGCATCTGCAGTACCAGCACCCGCAGCAGCAGGGCTACCCGCAGCAGCCCGGCCAGCCGCAGCCCCAGCAGCCGTACGCCCAGCCCGGTGGTGCCCCGCAGCCCGGGCAGGGCTGGCAGCAGGCGCCGCAGCAGCCGGCGCCGGGTCAGGAGTGGCAGCAGCAGGCCCCGCCGCCGCAGGAACCGCAGCAGGGACAGCAGGGCGTAGTGCCGCCCGGCTGGACCCAGCAGTAGCGGGCGGGAGCGCGAGAACGGCGGAGGGCCGGCACCGTACGGGTGGCGGGCCCACCCCCGCCCCAACCAAGTAACCGGGGACGGCCGGGCCCCCGCCCCAACACCGTTTCCGGGGAAGGCCGGGGGGGGGCCGGCACCGTACGGGTGCCGGCCCTCCGCCGTCCGAAGCAGAGATCCGGGTCAGGCCGGTCCGCCGTCCGAAGCAGAGATCCGGGTCAGGCCGGTGCGTCGGCCGCCGCGATCAGTTCCCGGCAGCGCTGCACGTCCCGGGCCATGGCCTCCAGGAGCGCGTCCAGCGAGTCGAACTTCTCCTGGCCGCGCACGAAGGCGAGGAAGTCCACCGCCACGTGCAGCCCGTACAGGTCGAGTCCGACGCGGTCGATGGCGTACGCCTCCACCGTGCGCTCGGTGCCGTCGAACTGCGGGTTGGTGCCGACGGAGACGGCGGCCGGCATCACCTCGCCCTGGGCGTGCAGCCAGCCGGCGTAGACGCCGTCGGCGGGGATGGCGGTGTGCGGCAGGGTCTCCACGTTGGCGGTGGGGAAGCCGAGCTCGCGGCCGCGCTGGGCGCCGCGCACGACGACGCCCTCCACCCGGTGCGGGCGTCCCAGGATCTCGGCGGCCCCGGCGACGTCGCCCTCGGCGACCAGACGGCGGGTCAGGGTCGAGGAGAACGGCTCGCCGCCGCCCGCCTCACCGCTGACGAACAGGTCGACGACCTCGACCTCGTAGTCGTAGGTCTCGCCCTGCTCGGCGAGGAACTCGACGTTCCCGGCGGCGCGGTGCCCGAAGCGGAAGTTGGGGCCCTCGACGACCGCCTTGGCGTGCAGCTTGTCGACGAGGACCTTGACGACGAACTCGGCCGGCGACAGCTTCGAGAACTCGGTCGTGAACGGCAGGACCAGCACCGCGTCCACGCCCAGTTCGGCCATCAGCTCGGCGCGCCGGTGGTGCGGGGCGAGCAGGGGCGGGTGGCTGCCGGGGCGGACGACCTCGCTGGGGTGCGGGTCGAAGGTGACGACGACGGCCGGGACGCCCAGCTCCCGGGCGCGGTCCACGGCGTGCCGGATGATCAGCTGGTGTCCGCGGTGGACTCCGTCGTAGGAACCGATGGTGACGACGCTGCGCCCCCAGTCCTGGGGGATGTCCTCCAAGCCACGCCAGCGCTGCACTGTGCCTGCTCCTTGTCGCAAACTCGTCGAACCGGTGTCCGTCATTGCCCAAACGGTCTTACGCAGGTCTAAGGGTGCCATGCCGACGGCCCCCGGCCCGCATCGGCATGGGCGCTGTGACGGGGTGCACTGTGCCGGCGCGGTGCTCAGACGGGGACCCGGACGCCCGCCAGGTTCTCGATCATGCGGCGGGTGCTGGGGCCGACGACGGCCGCCCAGTCCCGTGGGGTGCCGGTGAGCCAGCCGGCGACCCGCGCGGCGAAGCCGGGAACCTCCCGGGCGAGGCCGGCCAGGCCCCGGTCGAAGCGGGCGGCGCCGTCCGGGGTGCGGACGAGCAGCAGCCCGGTGTGGTGGACGAGGTCGCGCAGGGTGTCGTCCGCCGCGCCGCCCGTCGTGCGGACGGCGGCGTGCAGCAGGGCCTCGAGCACGGCGGGCGCCTGTTCCCGGGTGAGCAGGAAGTCCAGGAGTTCCCGGCGCAGTCCCCGGGAGGCGGGGGTGCCGGGGGCGGCGAGGACGGTGGCGAGGGCGGCCCGCACCTGTTCGGGGCCGCCGTCGAGGAGGCCGGTGACGAGTGGGAAGAGGACGGCCCGGGCGCCGGGTCCCTGGTCGAGGGACCGGTCGACGTAGGCGGCGACGTCGGTGGCGGTCTCGGGGTGCCGCCGTACCGCGTCCCCGACGAGGCCGGCGACCTTGCGGGCGAGGCCGGGCGCGGTGACGTCGGCGAGGGAGCGCAGCACGGCGCCGGTGCCGGGCCGCTCGAGGCGGGCGCGGAAGGCCTCCAGGACCGGTTCGGGGTGGGTGGAAAGGGCGGCGACGAGGGCGCTGGGCGGGAACTGCGGGTCGGCGGACGTGAAGTGCGCGAGGGCCTGCGGGAGGTGGCGGGCGCGGGTGCGGGGGTCGCGGACGAGGAGGGCGAGGGCGCCGCCGTGCAGGGCGCTGTCGGCGGGGCGGGCGAGCAGCGCGAGGGCGGCGTAGCGCAGCAGCGCGCGGTCGGCCTCGGTGTGGACGTGGGGTGCGGCGCGCAGCCCGTGGGCGAGGGCGGCGACGCGCCGGGCGGGGCGTTCGTCGTGGGCCCAGCGGTCCACGGCCCGGCAGACGGCGGAGGGCTCCTCCTCGGCGAGCGCGCCGAGGAGTTCGTCGGCGCGGGGGTGGGCGCTGGCCACGAGGGTCTCGGTGAGGTCGTCGAGGGCGCGGTGGCGGTGGGTGTGGAGCAGGGCCTGGGCGGCGAGGGCGACGGTCGCGTGCGGGGTGGCGGGCAGCGGCCGGTCGTCGTCGAACCAGCGGGTGAGCCGGGGCTGTACGACGGTGGGGTCGGCGGCGAGGAGGCGGGCGACGGCGTCCAGGTAGCGGGGCGGCCGAGGTCCCTCGGTGTCGTCGAGGGGGCCGTCGGCGGGGACGAGGCGGCGCAGCAGGTCGAGGCGTTCGGTGTCCGGGAGGGGCAGCGCGGTCCAGAAGGCGGGGCCGAGGTCGGCGGGCGCGGGGTGCCCCTGGCGGCGCCAGGCCACGATCCGGTCGGCGGTCAGCCGCAGGACGTCCAGATAGGGCGTGGCGTCGGGGACCCGCAGCAGGGTCTCGGTGAGCAGCCGGGCCGCCCACCAGTCGGTGCGGTCGGCGTCGAGCGCGTCGGAGAGCCGCGCGAGCCGGTCGCCGAGCCGGCCGGTGCCGTGGAGGCGTGGGAGGAGCAGGAGGGCCTGGAGGACGGGGCCGATGCGGTGGTGCGGTACGGGCGGGGCGGGGTGGTCCGTGACGCCGGTGGGTCCGGGGCGGAGCAGGGCGCGCAGGGCCTCGTCGAGGTCGAGGTGGAGGCCCTGGAGCCAGTCGGCGAGTTCCTCGTGGGCGAAGCGGTAGCCGTCGCCGGCCGGGACGAGGAGTCCTTCGGTGAGGACGGCGCCGGCCCAGCCGGTGGTGCCGCCGAGCCAGCGGGGCGCGGGGCCCCAGGGGAACACCGCTTCGAACGTGGGCCGGTCCAGTTCGCCCTGGCCGGTGCCGAGGCTGCGCCGGGCGGCCTCGTGGACCTGGCCGGCGACCCGGGCGGCGAGCCGGCGGACGGCGGTGCCGCGCAGGCCGTTCTCGGCGGCGAGGCGGACGGCGACGCGCAGGCACATCAGGTCGAGGTGGGCGGAGAGGACGTCGTGCCGGTCGGCCCGGTGGGGTGCGGGCGCACCGGGCAGGGCCGCGCTCACCTCCGCGAGGAGGCGGAGGGTCAGGGGGTGGCGGGCGTCGGCGTCGGTGAGGGCGTCGTCGGGGATGCCGTGGCGGGTGCGGGCCTGCCGGGCCTCTTCCGTGGTGAGGTCGCCGAGGGGGAGGCAGGGCGGCACGGGTGCGTGGGGCGGGTGGCCCATGGGCGTGTGCAGCAGGTCCTCGGGGAATCCGGCGCCGGCGGTCTCCCAGTACTCGGTCCGGCAGGCCACCACCAGCCGGGCGCCGTGGGCGCGCAGCCAGCGCGCGGTGGCGCCGGTCCACTCGGCGAGGCGGTCCGCGGCGGCGGGCGGTGACTCCTCGGGGCCGTCGAGCAGGAGCAGCAGGGGGCGCCCGGCGTCACGGGCGAGGCGGGCGAGGCGCTCGGGGGTGAGGTCGGCGGCGAGGTCGGCGTCGGCGGAGGCGGCGACGATGCGCGCGGCACGGTCGAGTGCCCGGCGCGCGGCGTCGGCGACGCAGGTGTCGCCGCTCGCCAGGTCGGCGCCGCGCAGCCACAGGGTGGGCGCCGGGTCGGGCCCGTGGGTGCGCCGGGCGGCGAGCCCCGCGAGTTCTGTCGTACGGCCGCTGCCGGGCGGTCCGACGAGGCCGAGCACGGCGGCCGGGCCCGTGAGGAAGGCGTCGAACTCGGCGGTGACGGCGGCCCGTTGGACAGGAGCCCCCTGTGACCCGGAAGGTGGGGCGTCCTGGGCGACCTGGGTGGCCGTCAGTTCCAGCACTCCGGCGAGGTTCAGGTCGGCGCCGTGGGCGGGGACCGTCGCGGCGTTGCCGGCGAGAAGGGCGGCGAGCGGGCCGTCGGGGGCGGGCCGCAGGGGCGCGGCGAGCACGGCGTCGCTGTGGGCGGACTGCAGGGCGGTGCCGAGGACGCCGAGGACGGCGCCGGTCGCGGCGTCGAGCACGGGTCCCCCGGCGGCGCCTCCGCCGAGCCGCAGGGCGTCGCGGCCCGCGGTGCCGATGGCGAGCTCGAGGACGCCGTCGAGGGCGTGGGGGCGGTCGGTCGCCGTGCGGGTGGCGGGGCTGGCGTCGAGGACGCGGGCCTGCCGCCAGCCGCCGGCCGGGATGTGCACGTAGGTGCCGGTCCCGGTGTGGTCCCGCACGGTCACCGGGAGGGGGTCGACGCCCAGCCCTTCGGTGCGGACGAGGGCGAGGCCCCGCTCGGGCAGCGGGGTCACCGCGGCGGCGGTCACCGCGCAGCTGCGGCTGCCTGAGGCGGTGTGGACGACGAGCCGGGACAGCCCGTCGACGACTTCGTGCGCGGTGACGACCGTGCCGTGGTGGTCGGCGAGGAAGCCGAGGCCGCGGGGCCGTCCGGCCGGGTCGTGCACGCGGACCAGGGCGTCGTCCCGAAGGAGGGGACCCGGTACGTCGGTCTCCGGGTCCGGCCGGCGGTGTGCGTGCCGGGGGCGGCCGTCGTCGTGGGGCCGCTCGCAGCGTGCCCGGTGGGACGCGGTGGCCCCGTCGGGCTGCTCCGGGCCGTCGCCCGTCCCCCGTGTCCCGTCCGTGTCCGCCGCCCGCGGGCCCCGTCCCGCCATCGTCGAACCTCCCCGCCCCGCACCCGCACGCTCGTCGCCCACCCTGTCGCTTCGACGGTAGGCGGCACATGATCAGCGGGACAGGTCTCGTGCCGAACGCGCCCCCTTGCACCCCCTCGGTTCACTCCGAGCGCCTGCCCGGACGGGTGAACAGGCGGGGGTGGGTGGATAACCCTAGGGGTGGGGGAACCGAGGGGGGACCGTGGAGCGGCGGGCGCAGGACGACCCCGTGACCGCCGCTCCACGGGCAGGCACCCGTGCCGTGCGGGCGCTCAGCCGAACACGGCGAGGCTCTTGGCCTTGCCCTTGTGCTCCTCGACGAGTGCGAGGAAGCGGCCGTCGGCGTCGAAGACCCCGACGGCTCCGGCACCGGTGTACTCGTCGGGCATGTCGAGGCGCACGCCGTTCGTGAGCAGCCGGGCGCGCCGGGCGTCGATCTCCCAGCGGGGGAAGGCGGCCGTGGCGGCCTCGGCGATCGGCATGACCGTGAGCTCCTGCTGGAGCTGGTCGAGCGTCCGCGCGGCGTCCAGTTTGTACGGCCCGACGCGGGTGCGGCGCAGGGCCGTGAGGTGCCCGCCGACGCCCAGGTCGGCACCGAGGTCGCGGGCGAGGGCCCGGATGTAGGTGCCGGAGGAGCAGACGACGGAGACGACCAGGTCGAGGACGGGGGTGCCGTCGTCGGCGACGGCGTCGCGCAGGTCGTACACGGAGAAGGACGACACGGTGACCGGGCGGGCCGGGATCTCGAAGTCCTCGCCCTCGCGGGCCCGCTTGTAGGAGCGCACGCCGTCGATCTTGATGGCGCTGACCTTGGACGGGACCTGCATGATGTCGCCGGTCAGCTTGGCGATCCCGGCGTCGACGGCGGCGCGGGTGACCTTCGAGGCGTCCGTGGACCCCGTGATCTCGCCCTCGGCGTCGTCCGTGACCGTGGTCTGGCCCAGGCGGATCGTGCCCAGGTACTCCTTCTCGGTCAGGGCCAGATGACCGAGCAGCTTGGTCGCCTTCTCGACGCCGAGGACGAGGACACCCGTGGCCATCGGGTCGAGGGTGCCGGCGTGCCCGACCCGGCGGGTGCGGGCGATGCCGCGCATCTTGGCGACCACGTCGTGCGACGTGAAGCCCGACGGCTTGTCGACGATGACAAGGCCGTCGGGCGTGGTGTTCTTCTGCGTCATTCCGCGGTGTCGCCGTCCGTCTCGTCCTCGGAGCCCGGCTTGCGGTACGGGTCCGCCTCACCGGCGTACCGGGCGCCCGCGGAGGCCTCGCGGACCTTCTCGTCGGACTGGCGCGCCTTGTCGAGGAGGTCCTCGATGGTCTTGGCGGTGTCCGGCAGGGCGTCGGCGACGAAGGTGAGGGTCGGGGTGAACTTCACCCCGGCGGCCCGGCCGACCTCGGACCGCAGGACGCCCTTGGCGCTCTCCAGACCGGCCGCCGCGGCCGCCCGCTCCTCGTCGTCGCCGTACACCGTGTAGAAGACGGTCGCCTCCCGCAGGTCACCCGTGACGCGGGTGTCCGTGATGGTGACGTGCGAGCCGAGCCGCGGGTCCTTGATCCCGCGCTGCAGCTTCTGGGCCACCACCTCTCGGATGAGGTCCGCCAGCCTCTTGGCACGCGCGTTGTCGGCCACTGGTCCGTCTCCTTAAGTGCTTACGTTGTGCTTCAGTCTTCGTCGCTGTGGAGCCTGCGTCGAACCGAGAGCAGTTCCACCTCGGGGCGTCCGGCGACCAGCCGCTCGCAGCGGTCCAGTACGCCGGTGAGGTGTCCCATGTCCCCGGAGACCACCGCGAGGCCGATCCCGGCCCGGCGGTGGAGGTTCTGGTGGTCCGTCTCGGCCACGCTCACCGCGTACTTGCGCTGGAGCTCGGCCACGATGGGACGGACGAGGGAGCGTTTCTCCTTGAGCGAGTGGACGTCGCCGAGGAGCAGGTCGAAGGACAGAGTCCCCACATACATAGGTGTCCGGATGTCCCGCCGGTTCGGGGTACGGGCGCCAGGCTCGGCGCCGATACGGGAACCGTACACGCAACGGCCGGGGCCGATCGACGGAGTTTCCCTTCCGGGAACTCGCGCCGACCGGCCCCGATCGCGTGCTGGGATCAGACGCGCGGCTTCTCGCGCATCTCGTACGTCGCGATGACGTCGTCGACCTTGATGTCGTTGAAGTTTCCGAGGTTGATACCACCCTCGTAGCCTTCGCGGATCTCGGTGACGTCGTCCTTGAAGCGACGCAGACCCTCGATGTTGAGGTTCTCCGCGATGACCTTGCCGTCGCGGAGGAGGCGCGCCTTGGTGTTGCGCTTGACCTCGCCGGAGCGGATGAGGACACCCGCGATGTTGCCCAGCTTGGACGAGCGGAAGACCTCGCGGATCTCCGCCGTACCGAGCTCGACCTCTTCGTACTCCGGCTTGAGCATGCCCTTGAGGGCCGCCTCGATCTCCTCGATCGCCTGGTAGATGACCGAGTAGTACCGGACGTCCACGCCCTCGCGCTCCGCCATCTGCTGCGCACGGCCGGCTGCCCGGACGTTGAAGCCGATGACGATGGCGTCGGAGCCCATGGCCAGGTCGATGTCGGACTCCGTGACCGCACCGACGCCGCGGTGCAGGACGCGGATGTCGACCTCTTCGCCGACGTCCAGCTGGAGCAGCGAGGACTCGAGGGCCTCGACCGAACCGGAAGCGTCACCCTTGATGATCAGGTTCAGCTGCTGGACCTCGCCGGCCTTGAGCACCTTGTCCAGGTCCTCCAGCGACACGCGGCGCGTGCGCTTGGCGAACGCGGCGTTGCGCTCACGGGCGGCGCGCTTCTCCGCGATCTGGCGGGCCGTACGGTCCTCCTCGACCACGAGGAAGTTGTCACCGGCACCCGGGACGTTGGTGAGGCCGAGGACCTGCACCGGCGTCGAGGGACCGGCCTCGGCGACGTTGTTGCCGTTGTCGTCGAGCATGGCGCGCACCCGGCCGTAGGCGTCGCCCACGACCATCGTGTCGCCGACCCGCAGCGTGCCGCGCTGGACGAGGACCGTCGCCACGGCACCGCGGCCGCGGTCGAGACGGGACTCGATCGAGATGCCCTGCGCGTCCTGGTTCGGGTTGGCCCGCAGGTCGAGCGAGGCGTCCGCCGTGAGGATCACGGCCTCCAGCAGGGAGTCGATGTGCAGACCCTGCTTGGCGGAGATGTCGACGAACATAGTGTCGCCGCCGTACTCCTCGGCCACCAGCCCGTACTCGGTGAGCTGACCGCGCACCTTGGTCGGGTCGGCGCCCTCGACGTCGATCTTGTTGACCGCGACGACAATCGGGACCTCGGCCGCCTTGGCGTGGTTGAGCGCCTCGACCGTCTGCGGCATGACGCCGTCGTTGGCCGCGACGACCAGGATCGCGATGTCGGTCGACTTCGCACCACGGGCACGCATGGCGGTGAACGCCTCGTGACCCGGGGTGTCGATGAAGGTGATCTTGCGCTCTTCGTCGTTGACCTCGGTCGCGACCTGGTAGGCACCGATGTGCTGGGTGATGCCGCCGGCCTCGCCCGCGATGACGTTCGTCTTGCGGATGGCGTCGAGCAGTCGGGTCTTTCCGTGGTCGACGTGACCCATGACGGTGACGACCGGCGGGCGGACCACCAGGTCCTCCTCGTCGCCCTCGTCCTCGCCGAACTCGATGTCGAAGGACTCGAGCAGCTCGCGGTCCTCCTCCTCCGGGCTGACGATCTGAACGGTGTAGTTCATCTCGTCCGCGAGGAGCTGGAGCGTCTCGTCGGAGACGGACTGGGTCGCGGTGACCATCTCGCCGAGGTTCATCATGACCGCGACGAGCGACGCCGGGTTGGCGTTGATCTTCTCCGCGAAGTCGGTGAGCGACGCACCGCGCGACAGGCGAATCGACTCGCCGTTGCCGCGAGGCAGCATCACACCGCCGACCGACGGGGCCTGCATGGCCTCGTACTCCTGGCGCCTCTGCCGCTTCGACTTGCGGCCACGACGCGCGGGACCACCGGGACGGCCGAAGGCGCCCTGCGTGCCACCGCGGCCACCGGGACCGCCGGGACGGCCACCGAAGCCGGGACGGCCGCCGCCACCACCGGGACCGCCGGGACGGCCGGCGAAGCCGCCGCCACCGCCACCGGGACCGCCGGGACGACCGGCGAAGCCGCCGCCGCCACCCGGACGGCCGGCGAAGCCGCCGCCACCCGGACGACCGCCGCCACCACCGGGACGACCGCCGCCACCGGGGCCACGGCCACCGGGACCGCCACCGCCGGGACGCGGGCCCGCGGCGGGACGCTGCGGCATCATGCCCGGGTTCGGACGCGGGCCACCGGGACGGGGGCCGCCGCCCTGCGGACGGGGCATGCCGCCCGGCGTGGGACGCGGACCGCCCGGAGCCTGCGGACGGGGACCGCCCGCGGCGCCCTGGGGACGGGGACCGCCCTGACCCTGGCCCTGCGGACGCGGGGCGCCGCCGGGGGCACCGGGGCCACCCGGACGCGGGGCACCGCCGGGACGGGGCGTCTGCGGACGCGCCATGCCGGTGGAGCCGCCGGAGGTGAAGGGGTTGTTGCCCGGACGGGGACCGGCCGGACGGGCGCCGGGACGCGGCGCCTGGCCGCCCGGACGCGGGGCGCCGGGACGCTCACCGCGGCCCTGGCCGCCCTGCTGGCCGCCGGGACGCGGAGCACCCGGACGCGGGGCCTGGCCACCCGGACGCGGGGCGCCCGGACGGGTGCCGGAGCCCTGGCCCTGCGAGGCCGCCGGAGCGGCGGGCGCCGACGGGGGCGCCGTGAACTCGGGCGTGGTCGGAGCCGGGGACGCCGGGGCGGGCCGCGGCGCGGGCTTCGGGCCCGGGGTGGGACGGGGGCCGGAGGAGGCCGGCGCGGCGGGAGCCGCGGGCTTCTCGGCGGCCGGCTTCGGGGCCGGCGGGCGCGGGGCTGCCGGACGGGCGGCCTGCGCGGGAGAGGGGGCACCCGGCTTCGCCGGGGCAGCCTTGCGTGCGGCGGGCTTGCCGCCGCCGTTGCCCTGCTGGAGGGCGTCCGTCAGTTTGCGGACTACGGGCGCTTCGATGGTCGAAGACGCCGAACGGACGAATTCACCGAGTTCTTGGAGCTTGGCCATGACGACCTTGCTCTCGACGCCGAACTCCTTGGCGAGTTCGTATACCCGGACCTTAGCCACTTCGCTCCTTTTAGGTCCGGGTTGCGGCCGGACCGTCGCTACTTCATGGGCGTACTCATCGCGTACTCATCGAGTGCTCATCGCAATCTCGACCTACTTCCGACTCGCGAGGTACCAGGGCCGCACGGGGTTCCGCGCGACGCTTCTTACGGTGTTGCCTGCTCGGCAACTGTCGTCTGCTCGACGTACCGGCGCAACGCCTTTGTGTCGAGCGCTCCCGGGGCGCGCAACGCCCTCGTGAACGCCCGGCGGCGTGTCGCCTGGTCGAGACAGACCAGGGCGGGGTGTACATACGCACCCCGGCCGGGCAGCGTACCGCGAGGATCGGGGACGCACTCGTCCTCGATCGCCACGATCCGCAGCAGATCAGCCTTGGCCGCTCGCTCCCGGCACCCCACACAGGTGCGCTCAGGGCATGCGCGGACGCGTGTCCGGCCAGACACTGTTAAGTCTACCTCCCCGTACCGACCTCACCCCTTTGGGGCAGGATTCGAACAGTTGCCGGGCGATAACCTGACGTGATCTGAGCGACCTGAGGTCTGGATCTATTCCCCGGCCTGCTCGGTGTCCGGCCGGATGTCGATGCGCCAGCCGGTGAGCCGGGCCGCGAGCCGGGCGTTCTGCCCTTCCTTGCCGATCGCCAGCGACAGCTGGTAGTCGGGCACGGTCACACGGGCCGACCGGGTCGCCATGTCCACGACCTCCACCTTGGAGACGCGGGCCGGGGAGAGCGCGTTCGCCACCATCTCGGCCGGGTCGTCCGACCAGTCGACGATGTCGATCTTCTCACCGTTCAGCTCACCCATGACATTGCGCACCCGGCCGCCCATGGGGCCGATGCAGGCGCCCTTGGCGTTCAGGCCGCTGCGGGTGGAGCGCACGGCGATCTTGGTGCGGTGACCGGCCTCACGCGCGATGGCGGCGATCTCGACGGACCCGTCGGCGATCTCCGGCACCTCCAGCGCGAAGAGCTTCTTCACCAGGTTCGGGTGGGTGCGCGAGAGGGTCACGGAGGGCCCGCGGACCCCCTTGGCGACCCGCACCACGTACGACCGCAGCCGCATGCCGTGCGGGTAGGTCTCGCCGGGGACCTGCTCCTGCACCGGCAGGATGGCCTCCAGCTTGCCGATGTCCACGAGCACGTTCTTCGGGTCGCGGCCCTGCTGGACCACGCCGGTGACGATGTCGCCCTCGCGGCCGGCGTACTCGCCGAGCGTCGCGTCGTCCTCGGCGTCGCGCAGCCGCTGCAGGATGACCTGCTTGGCGGTGGTGGCGGCGATACGGCCGAAGCCGGACGGGGTGTCGTCGAACTCGCGGGCCTCCTGGCCCTCGTCGAGGTCCTCGGGGTCCTCCTTCGCCCACACGGTCACATGCCCGGTCTCCCGGTTGAGCTCCACGCG
This sequence comes from Streptomyces sp. NPDC059852, assembly GCF_042731455.1. Lineage (NCBI taxonomy): Bacteria > Bacillati > Actinomycetota > Actinomycetes > Kitasatosporales > Streptomycetaceae > Streptomyces > Streptomyces sp. NPDC059852. The sequence goes on from NZ_JBHWJK010000006.1 coordinate 65,855, forward strand.
CGCGTGCCGGCGGCTTCCCTCGGTGCGGTGGTAGGCGATGAGGAGGGCCGACTCGATCGCCTCGACCAGCAGGTCGAAGGAGATCTCCTTCTCCCGAACCAAGCCCCGCAGGGCACTCATGTCGATGTCCACGGCTACGCCTCCTCTTCCTTCTTGTCCTTGCGGTTGAACTCGACCTGCACGCGGGCCTTCTCGATCTCCGGGAACGCGAGTCTGCGGCTGGTCGCCTTGCGGCCCTTGACGCCGGGCACTTCGAGGTCGAGACCGTCGTCGTCGACCTCGAGGATGCGCGCCACCAGCTCGCCGCCCTCGGCCAGCTCGAACTTCACCAGCCGGTCGACGGCGCGCACATAGTGGCGGTGCTCCTTGAGGAGGCGTTCCGCGCCCGGGGTGCCGACCTCGAGGGTGTACTCGCCCTCGCCCATCGCGTCCGTCTCGTCCAGCTTCGCCGAGAGCGCGCGGCTCACATCGGCGATCCGGTCCAGGTCGGCGCCGGTGTCGGAGTCGACGACGACGCGCAGCACACGCTTGCGTCCGACCGAATCCACTTCGATCTCTTCGAGGTCCAGTCCCTGGGAGCTGACGAGGGGTTCCAGGAGTGCTCGCAGCCTCTCGCTCTGGGTGGTGCTCATCCGGGTGACTCCTCGGCCGCGTGTGCTGTTGTGGGATGGGTCGCGTGTCAGGTCAAAGGGTATCCGGTCGCAGGGTGTGTTGCCGTCCACCTGTGCGTGACCGGTGCCGATGAGTGGCACCGTCGCGCCGCGCGGGTACGGTGATCACGGGCACGCGGCCCGCTGACCGGGCAGCCGCCGTCGCAAGTGCTTTCGTACGAACTCCCCTGAGGAAGTCGCCCGTGCCGTACCCCCCGCCCTCGCGCGCCCTCCCGGGGCCGCGCAGAAGAACCCTGCTCGCCTCGGCCGCGGGAACCGCGCTGCTGGCGGGCTGCTCCTCCGCTCCCGGTGACCCGGACGGCGGTACCAGCGGCAGTCCCTCGCTCGCCGAGCGGGCACGCGCGCGTGCGGCCCGGGACAGCGAGGGCCTGGTCGGGCGGTACGACGCCGTCCTCGCCGCCCACCCGGCGCTGGAGCGGCTGCTGGTCCCGCTGCGCGCGGAGGCCGTACGGCATGTGGAGGCGTTCGGCGGGGGCGCGTCCGGGGCGTCGGCGTCCCCCTCCCCCTCCCCCTCCCCCTCGGGCCCCGGCTCCCCGTCGCCCTCCGCCTCGGCCCCGGCGGTGCCCACGGACGAGCGGGACGCGCTGGCCGAACTGGCCGCCGCCGAACGGACGCTCGCGGACCAGCGGGCCAAGGCCCTGCTGGAGATGCCCGGTGAACTGGCCCGGCTGCTCGCCTCGGTGGCGGCGGCCGGCGCCGCGCACGCGTTCCTGCTGACGGAGGGTGCCCGGTGAGCGACACCGACAAGGCGAGCCGAGCGGCCAAGGCGACGGTGACGGCGCTTCAGGCGGCGCTGGCCGCCGAACACGCGGCGGTCTACGGGTACGGCGTGGTCGGCGGGCGGATCGACGCCGAGCGGCGCTCCGACGCGCGTGCCGCGTACGAGGCCCATCGGGCGCGGCGGGACGCGCTGGCCCGCGCGGTGCGCGACCTGGGCGCCGACCCGGTCGCCGCGAGCGCCGGGTACGCGCTGCCGTTCCCGGTGACGGACCGGGCCACGGCGGTGCTGTTCGCGGCCGAACTGGAGAGCCGGCTGGCCGGGGTGTACGCGGACGTGGTGCGGGCGGCCCGGGGCGAGGTGCGGGGCACGGCCGCCGAGGCGCTGCGGGAGGCGGCGGTCCGGGCGGTGCGCTGGCGGGGCGAGAGCGTAGCCTTCCCTGGGCTCGCCGAGCGGGCGGACACGTCGTCCGCGCCGGGGGCGCCCACCGCGTGACGCGGGCGGCAGGACACCGACGGGCAGGACGGAAGGGACGACTCGCGCATGGCTTTCGAACCGCCGCAGCGTCTGGTCAGGGCGCTCGGTGAGACGGCGCCGGACGGCGACGCCTGGCTGGAGGAGCTGCCGGGGGCGGCCCGGCAGGCCGTCGAGGCGCGCGAGTTGACGGTGGAGCGGGTGCAGTTGCCGGGTGGCCGCAGCAGCCTGGTGGTGCTGGTCCGGCGGGCCGACGGCACCCCGGCGGTGCTGAAGCTGGCGCCGCCCCGCGCGCGTCCGGAGAGCGAGCGGGCCGCGCTCGCGCACTGGGGCGGCAGCGGTGCCGTCCAGCTGATCGAGCCGTTCGTGACCGAGGGCGTGCTGCTGCTGGAGCGGCTGCGCCCGGACCGGTCGGTGCGGTCGCTGCCGGAGGCGAAGGCGCTGCTGGAGGCGGCGGGGACGCTGCGCCGGCTGTGGGTGGCGCCCCCGGAGGGCCACCCCTTCGAGACGGTCGAGGAGCGCACGGGACGCCAGGCGGAGGCGATGCGGGCGACCGCGTCGGAGCGGGCCGAGGTGGCGGTGCTGGTCGACGCCGCGCTGGCGGCGCGGGACGAGCTGCTGGCGGCCCCGCCGGAACGGCAGCTGCTGCACGGCACGTTCCGGCAGAGCAAGGTGCTCGCCGGGGAGCGGATGCCGTGGCTGGCGGTGGGCCCCGACCCGGTGGTCGGTGAGTGCGCGTTCGATCTGGCGCGGCTGGTGCGGGACCGGGTGGAGGACCTGATCGCCTCGCCGTCGGGTGCCTCGACGACGCGCCGCAGGGTCAAGCGCCTGGCGGAGTCCCTGGAGGTCGACCAGGAACGGCTGCGCGGGTGGACGCTGTTCCGCGCCGTGGAGTCGGGTGTGCGGGCGCTGCGGGTGGGCCGGCCGCAGGACGCCGAGCTGCTCCTGGAGTTCGCGAGCTGGCTGTAGGCCGCGGGCCGCGCCCCCCTGCGGGGAGCTCTCGCAGGGGGGCGCGGTGGGTCCGGCCGACGTGCCTCCCGAGCCTGCCGGCCGGAGTCCGGCGGGGTGTTCAGCGGTCGTCGGGGGCCGTCGCGAACAGCATGCCCTCCATGGCCAGCAGCCGCGTGTGGCGCCGCAGATGGGCCGCCTGGTCCCCGCCCGCGCGGCCGTGCGTCCCCGCGGTGTGCGGGGCGTACGGGATGTGGGCGAACTGCGCCAGGTCGGCCGGGTGCAGGGGCCAGGACAGCTGCCGGCCGCCCGCCTCGATGCCGAGCTGGTGGATGCCGTCGGCGCCCCGGGTGAGGACGGCGCTGGCCGGGTGCAGCGCGGCCAGCCAGGCCAGCAGCTGGGCGCGTTCGAGCCGTACGCGGGTCAGGTCCCGCTCGTAGGAGTCGGCGTGGCGCTGCCAGCGGTCGCGCTCCTGCCGGCACAGGTCCAGCTCACGCTCGCACGGCCGCCGGGGCGGGCCGGCCGGCCGGAGCCGCCGCCACAGCGCGGTGGCCGCCCTGCGCAGGCGTCCCGGGGGCCGGGGGTCGCCGGCCGCGGGCTCGTCGGACGGCGGGGGCGAGGAGGGCGTGGGCATCGGGTACTCCGTGACGGTGGAGGAACGGCTGCGGGCCGGGCCGCCGGGTGCTCCGGCGCGGCACGCGGACGGGGGAGGGCGGCGGCGCGGGAGGGGCGCGCGGGGCGGGGGCGGGGAGGGCCTGGACATGCGGTTCTCCGGGAAACGGTCGGCGAACGGGCGGCGGCGCGGGTCAGGCGGGCGGGCGCGGCGGACGGGCGCGGGTGGTACCGGTACGGCGATAGCGCCCGGCCTCATAGGTGTTGGCGGCCCGGCACGCCGCGTCGACGGGCTCGCCCCGCCGCAGATGCCGCTGGTAGGCGGCGCGCGTGCCACAGGGCGCCGGGCGGGTGCGCGGGGGCGCGTCGCCCCGCTCCGGCGTCCGCCGCTCGGGCGGGGGCGCCTCGTCGGGCCGGGGGTGCGACGCCTCGATCGCGCACCGGCCGGGGGTGGGCGACGTCTCCTCCCGTGAGACCGGCGGCGCCGGTTCGGGCGGCGCGGGCTCGGACGGGAAGGCCACCGTGGCCGGGCGCCGGCCGGAGTCGGCCGGGGCCGCCTCCCGCGGAGGGGACGGGGCACGCTCGGGCAGGGCGGTCGGGGCGAGCCGGGGCGCCGCCGCGGGGCGGACCGGCGCGGGAGGTGCCGCCGCGGGGTGCCCCGCTTGGTCCAGGGCGTGCCGTTGGGGGCCGGTGAGGCCCGCGACGACGCCCTGCCGGCGGCATCGGGGCAGGCCCCGCTCCCGTCGCAGCACGGCGTCCCGGCACGGTTCGAGCACGGGGCAGAGCGCGCAGATCGCGACCGCGAGGGGCCATGTGCGGCGGGTGAACCACAGATCGGCGTCCCACTCCCGGCAGGCCGCGCGCAGTTCCCAGACCCGTGATCCGCCGTCGGGTACCGCCGGGGTCATCCGGCCGGCTCGGGCGGGGACGTGCGGTCCCCGGTGCGGCGGGCGTCGCACACCGGGGACAGGGGGCCCAGATGGGCCGCCACATTGGCCAGGGAGCACCGTTCGGGGCGCCCGTCCAGGGACAGCAGCGGCATCCCGTCGGGCCGCCGGCAGCCCTGGAAGTACCAGACGTCGCCGTGGGCGTCGCGCAGCGGGGACGCGAGGTCGTAGGTGGCGTCGCCGACGCGGAAGGGGCGGCGCCCCCGCCGTCGGGGCGTGGCGCCGTGGGCCACCACGGTGACACGGACGCCGTCGCGCTCGCCGTCGCCGACGAGGGTGTGGGGCCGGCTGCCCTCCCCGACGACGCGGATGTGGAAGTAGGCGCGCCAGCGGCTCCAGCACTCGGCGCCGTCCACGCGCAGCACGACCCGGACCCGGTCGCCGTCCACGCGGACGTCGGAGGGACCCGCGTGCCCGGCGAGGTGGCGCTCGACCGCACGGGCGACGGAGCGCGCGCGGGCGCACGAGGCGTCCCAGGCGAGGGCCTTGCGCTCCAGGTCGGTGAGCGGGCGGGGCCCGCGGGACCAGCGTCCGTCCGCGCCGCGGTGCAGGACGGCGACCGGGGGGCGGGCGGGGCCGAGGGGGACGGCGGCGGGTTCGGGGTCCACGGACCGCAGTACCGTGCGGATCGCTCCCCCGGAGTCGGGGGTGTTGCCGTTCACGCGGACACCGCCTCCGTCGTCCAGCGCAGTTTGCGCAGCGCCCGGTAGGTGAGCGTCTTGACCGCGCCGACGCTGCGTCCCATGGCCAACGCGGTCTCCTGCGCGCTCAGTTCGTCCAGGAAGCGCAGCTCCAGGCAGTGCCGTTGGTGGGGGTTGAGCCGGTGCAGGGCGGTGTGGACGGTCTCCTGGGCCTCGACGGCGTCCAGTTCGCGCAGGACGAGCGCCTCGGTGCCGCGCTGGGCGTCCCGGGGGTCGTCGAACTCGGCGACGGGGGTCTCCCACCGTGTGCGGCCGCGCCCGAGTTCGTCGAGCCAGAGGTTCTTGGCGATCGTGGTGAGCCAGCCGGCGAAGGCGGTGCCCTGCCAGTGGAAGGTGCCGATGCGGCGCAGGGCGCGGACGAACACCTCCTGGGTGAGGTCCTCGGCGAGATGTCTGTTGCGGGTGCGAACCAGGAGGAACGCGTAGACGGCGCGGTAGTGCTCGAAATACAGGGCGGCGAACGCCTCCCGGTCGCCGGCGCGGGCCCGGGCGACCAGTTCGGGCTCCGGACCGGCCGGGGCGGTGGTGACGTTGTCCGGATGGGACACGACGGCTTCTCCTCTGCAATACGCATGTAGATGTAGATTCCTTGGACGGACGCGCGCAGGCCACGGCGGAAACCCGCAATCCCCTCCCAGGGCGTCTACAGTCTTCATGTAGATGCATATCGTGTCAAGAAGCCTACGGAGCGTGAGACTTGAGGGCGCGGACGGGGCGCACAGGAGCACCCGCACCCCCGGAACGCTCCGGCGTGCTCCCGAAGCACCCGCACTGGTCTGCGATCTACTTGCGTTTGTAGACAATGATGACCGATCCTCTGAGTCGTGACGAACCAGCGGAGCCATCCCCCAGCCGATCCCGAAGCCGCCCGGCACGCCCAGCAGCGGGACGAGGATCTGGCGGCCCTGCTCGAACGCCTGCTGGCCCAGGTGCCGGACCGCACCCAGAAGGACCTGGCGGCGGAGTCCGGCATCTCGTACCCGACGCTCAACGCCTGGATGAACCGCACGCGCGGCACCTCGCGCATCGACCCGGAGAGGCTGCGGGCCATGGTCGACGTGTTCCGGCGCTGGGGCGTGCGCACCACACCGCGCGAGTTCTTCGAGGCGGTGGGCCGGCCGGTGCCGGGACCCAGCGGGGACGAGCGCGAGGCACGGCTCCTGAAGCTGTACCGGCAATTGCCGGAGTCACGGCAGCGCGCGCTGCTGAAGGACGCCGAGGCGATGCTCCAGGTCAGCCGTATCGTCTGAGGTCAGCGCCGCGCGAGCGGAACACGGAGCGGACCGCCCGTCTCCCCCGGCCGTAACGGATGTTGGGCGCGCTCCGGGAGAATATGACGAAAGTCCTCACGAACCCCACACACATCGGTACCATCAGTCAGCCGCTGACCTCCCGGAGCGGAACGCTCGTGCCGTAGGCATTCCTGGGGAGGCAGTTGTGTGCGTTCGCATTGCCGTGACGGACGGTCTGGCGGGCATCGCGGTCTGGGACCCCGACGAGGTCAGCATCAGGGTGGCCCGCAGTGCGCCGGCGGGTGACGTGCTCAGAGAAGTGGCGGACATCCTCATGGTCGACCTGGGGGCTCCCGCCTCCCGGGGCGGACTGCGCTGCTTCTGCGGGATGGGTGTGGAGCTCCCCCACGAACTGCTGCCCCGCCTGCTCGCGGCCGAGGCCGGCTGACCCGGGTCCGACGGTCGCCCGGACCGGAGACGGCGCCGGCCGCCCCTCTCTCCCGAGGGACGGCCGGACGTCGAAGAGGTGTGCCGGTCAGGCGGTCAGGCGGGCGATCGCCTCGTCCACCGTCAGCTCCTCGCGCTCACCGGTCCTGCGGTCCTTCAGCTCCACGACGCCCTCGGCCGAGCGGCGCCCGGCCACGAGGATCCGCGGAACGCCGATCAGCTCGGAGTCCGTGAACTTCACGCCCGGCGAGACACCGGCGCGGTCGTCGCACAGCACCCGCAGCCCGGCCGCGGACAGCTTCTCGGACACGTCGAGGGCCAGTTCGGTCTGCAGGGCCTTGCCGGCGGCGACCACGTGCACATCGGCCGGGGCGACCTCGGCGGGCCAGCACAGGCCCTTGTCGTCGGCGGTCTGCTCGGCGAGCGCGGCCACCGCGCGGGAGACGCCGATGCCGTAGGAGCCCATGGTGACGCGGACCGGCTTGCCGTTCTGGCCGAGGACGTCGAGCTTCAGGGCGTCGGCGTACTTGCGGCCGAGCTGGAAGATGTGGCCGATCTCGATCGCGCGGTCCAGCTTGAGGCCGGTGCCGCACTTGGGGCAGGGGTCGCCCTCCTGCACGACCACGACGTCGACGTAGGTGTCGACCTCGAAGTCACGGCCCGCGACGACGTTCTTCGCGTGCGTGCCCTCCTTGTTGGCGCCGGTGATCCAGGAGGTGCCGGGGGCCACGCGCGGGTCGGCGAGGTACGTGACCTTCTCGCCCAGGCCCTGCGGGCCGACGTAGCCGCGCACCAGGTCGGGGCGCGCGGCGAAGTCCGCCTCGGTGACCATCTCGACGACGGCCGGGGCGAAGTGCGCCTCGACCTTGTCGATGTCGACCTCGCGGTCGCCGGGGACACCGACGGCGACGATCTCTCCGTCGACCTTGACCAGGAGGTTCTTCAGGGTGGCCGAGGCCGGGACGCCGAGGTGGGCGGCGAGGGTCTCGATGGTGGGGGTGTCCGGGGTGGGGATCTCCTCGAGCGCGGGGACGTCCGCGGCCTCGACCGGCTTCAGCTCGTAGGTGATCGCCTCGGTGTTCGCCGCGAAGTCGCAGTTCGGGCAGTCGGCGAAGGTGTCCTCGCCGGCCTCGGCGGGCGCCAGGAACTCCTCCGACTTCGAGCCGCCCATGGCGCCGGCGGTCGCCGCGCAGATGCGGTAGTCCAGGCCCAGGCGCTCGAAGACACGCTGGTAGGCCTGGCGGTGCAGGGCGTAGGACTGGGCCAGGCCCTCGTCGTCCGTGTCGAACGAGTAGGAGTCCTTCATCAGGAACTCGCGGCCGCGCAGGATGCCGGCCCGGGGACGGGCCTCGTCGCGGTACTTGTGCTGGATCTGGTAGAGGATGACCGGCAGGTCCTTGTAGGAGGACGCCTGGTCCTTCACCAGCAGGGTGAAGATCTCCTCGTGGGTCGGACCGAGCAGGTAGTCGCCGCCCTTGCGGTCCTTGAGCCGGAACAGCTCCTGGCCGTACTCGTCCCAGCGGCCCGTGGCGTCGTAGGGCTCACGCGGCAGCAGCGCGGGCAGCAGCACCTCCTGGGCGCCGATGGCGTCCATCTCCTCGCGGACGATGCGCTCCACGTTGGCCAGGACCCGCTTGCCGAGGGGCAGCCAGGACCAGATGCCGGCCGCCGTGCGCCGGACGTAGCCGGCGCGGACCAGCAGCTTGTGGCTGAGGACCTCGGCGTCCGCCGGGTCGTCGCGCAGCGTCTTCGCCATCAACTGGGACATGCGCTGGACCGGTGCTTTCGCCATGGTTCTCGTACTCCTGCCGGATGTGGTTGATGGCAGGAGGTTAGCCGGGCGGGACGGGACGGTGGAAATCGGTTAACGGCGCAGCGGCAGCGGGGCGCCCATGACGGCGTACGGCTTCGGGGCGCTGGGGAACAGCACCCGGCGTGCGAGGTCCTGGTAGCCGAGGGAGTGGTAGAGGCCGCGGGCCGGGCTGTCGATGTCGATCGCGGAGAGGATGGAGCGCGGCTCGGTGGCGCTGTCCGTGATGGTGGTGATCAGGGCACGCCCCACGCCGCGGTTCTGGTAGGCGGGGTGGACGTGCAGCTCGGTGATGACGAAGGAGTCGTCGAGCCAGTCGTCGCGCCCCTGGGCGCGCAGGTACGGCTCCACCACCGTGGACCACCAGTGGCTGCGGCTGTTGGGCATGCCGTAGACGAAGCCGGCGAGGCGGTCGCCGTCGGTGGCGCCGAGGGCGCGGGCGCCGGGATAGGTCATGTGCCGCAGGACGATCTGGCGGCGGACGGCGACCTCGTCGGGGCCGAGTCCGAACGCCACCGCCTGGACGGCGAGGGCCTCGTCGACCCGGGCCGGGAGGTCGAGCGGGCCGATCACGATGTCGTCGGGGTGGCGGCGGTGTGCGTGACCGGGAAGGCGCATGGTGGGGAGCCTACAAGCAATGCCGTGCCGAGGTGCCGGTACGGCCTGGCGGGGGCCCCTCCGGCCCGCGCGGGCGGGACGCCCTCAGAACAGGACGCTCATGAAGGCGCCGACCTCCTGGAAGCCCACCCTGCGGTACGTCCTGCGGGCCGCGGTGTTGAAGTCGTTGACGTAGAGGCTGGCGACCGGGGCCACGTCCGCGAGGGCGTAGCGCAGGACCGCCGCCATGCCGGGCGCCGCGAGACCCTGGCCGCGGTACTCGGGGGCCACCCAGACGCCCTGGATCTGGCAGGCGCGGTCGGTGGCGGCGCCGATCTCCGCCTTGAAGACGACCTTGCCGTTCTGGTCGAGGCGGGCGAAGGAGCGGCCGGAGCCGACGAGTTCGGCGACCCGGGCCTGGTAGAGGAGGCCGCCGTCCCCGGCGAGCGGCGAGACGCCGACCTCCTCGGTGAACATGGCCACGCACGCCGGGAGGATCGTCTCCATCTCGTCCTTGCGGATGCGGCGGACGTACGGGTCCGGGGCGATGTCGGCCGGCATGTGGTCGGTGACCATGAGCGGCTGGTGGGCGCGGACCTCGCGGGCCGGGCCCCAGGTGGGTTCGAGCAGCCGCCACAGCTGGGCGGTGGGCTCTGCGGGACCGACGATGGAGGAGCAGCGGCGGCCGGCCCGGCGGGCGCGGTCCGCGAAGGCGCGCACGGCGCGCGGGGTGGCGCAGATGGGGACGAGGTTGGCGCCCGCGTAGCACAGGGACGTCAGCATGCCGTCGTCGTACCAGCCCCACATCTCGCCGCCGAGGCGCCAGGGGTCGAGGCCCGCGACCTGGACGCGGGACGTCACGAAGGCGTTGGCGACCGGCTCGCGGTCGAGGACGGCGAGCGCGGCGTCCAGGTCACTCGGTTCGAGCACCCGTGAGGTGGTCTGGGTCAACACGTGCGGGGCCTCACGCTGGAGTTCTGCTGGTCCCCGCACTGTACCCGCGGATGCTGTGCCGTGCCGCCCCGCGGTCGTGACCGGTGGTCCCGGCCGGGGGCGGTCGGAGCGTGGGCGGATCAGCCCGCGACCGCGACGGAGGGCTCGCCGCTCGTCACGCCGTCGGCCTCCATCTGCTCGGCCAGCTTCATGGCCTCCTCGATGAGGGTCTCGACGATCTTGGACTCGGGGACGGTCTTGATGACCTCGCCCTTGACGAAGATCTGGCCCTTGCCGTTGCCGGAGGCGACGCCGAGGTCGGCCTCGCGGGCCTCGCCGGGGCCGTTGACGACACAGCCCATGACGGCGACGCGCAGGGGGACCTCCATGCCGGTCAGTCCGGCCGTGACCTCCTCGGCGAGCTTGTAGACGTCGACCTGGGCGCGGCCGCAGGACGGGCAGGAGACGATCTCCAGGCCGCGCTGCTTGAGGTTCAGGGACTCCAGGATCTGGATGCCGACCTTGACCTCCTCGGCCGGCGGGGCCGACAGGGAGACGCGGATGGTGTCGCCGATGCCCTGGGAGAGGAGCGCGCCGAAGGCGACCGCGGACTTGATGGTGCCCTGGAAGGCGGGGCCGGCCTCGGTCACGCCGAGGTGCAGCGGGTAGTCGCACTGGGCGGCGAGCTGCTTGTACGCCTCGATCATGATCACCGGGTCGTTGTGCTTCACGGAGATCTTGATGTCCCGGAAGTCGTGCTCCTCGAAGAGCGACGCCTCCCACAGCGCCGACTCCACCAGTGCCTCCGGCGTCGCCTTGCCGTACTTCTGCAGCAGACGCCGGTCCAGCGACCCGGCGTTCACACCGATCCGGATCGGCGTGCCGTGGTCCTTCGCGGCCCGCGCGATCTCCTTGACCTTGTCGTCGAACTGCTTGATGTTGCCCGGGTTCACCCGGACCGCCGCACAGCCCGCCTCGATCGCCGCGAACACGTACTTCGGCTGGAAGTGGATGTCCGCGATCACCGGGATCTGCGACTTCCGCGCGATCGTCGCCAGCGCGTCCGCGTCGTCCTGCGTCGGACACGCCACCCGCACGATCTGGCAGCCCGACGCCGTCAACTCCGCGATCTGCTGCAACGTCGCACCGATGTCGGACGTACGCGTCGTCGTCATCGACTGCACCGACACGGGGGCGTCCCCGCCGACCGCGACGGACCCCACCTGGATCTGCCGGCTCTTGCGGCGCTCGGCGAGCTTGGTCGGAACGGACGGCATGCCGAGAGAAATCGCAGTCATCTGCTGTGCAACCCCAAGTCGTGGATCAAGGTCCGGTCCCGTCAGCAGCGGGCTCCAGGCTTCGAGATTACGGCACGGACGCTCAGCCCCTCACCTCACGCCCCGTAAACCCACTCGATGGAAGGCGGCCCGGGGCACTGGGCCCCGGGCCGCCTCGACGGCCGTACGGCTAGGAGATCCTGACCGGGTTGACGACGTCCGCGACCAGTACCAGCAGGGTGAAGCAGACGAAGACACCTGCGACCACGTACGCCACCGGCATGAGCTTGGCCACGTCGAACGGGCCGGGGTCCGGCCGGCGCAGCACCCGCGCCAGGTTCCGGCGCAGCGACTCCCACAGGGCGCCCGCGATGTGACCGCCGTCGAGCGGCAGCAGCGGGAGCATGTTGAACAGGAACAGGGAGAGGTTGAACCCGGCCAGCAGGAAGACGAACGTGGCCAGTTGCTGGGAGGCCGGGATGTCGAGCGTGGCGATCTCCCCGCTGACCCGGGCCGCGCCGACGATGCCCATCGGGGAGTCGGGCTCGCGGGGGCCGTCGCCGAAGGCCGCGTCCCACAGGGCGGGGACCTTGGAGGGCAGGGCCACCAGCGAGTCGACGGCGTCGCCGACCCGGTCCGACATCCAGGTCACCGACGCGCCGAAGTCCTGCTTGACGACGCCGGTGGCCGCGCTGAAGCCGAGGAAGCCGGCCTTGATGTACTCGCCCTCCACGTAGGCGCCGCTCGCGTCCTTCTTGACGACCCGGTTGGTGGCGATCTTCGCCTGGAGGGTGACCTCGCGGCCGTCCCGGTCGACGACGATCGGCACCTGCTTGCCGGCGCTGTCACGGATGAGGTCGGAGAGGGTGTTCCAGTCCTCGGTGCGCACGCCGCCGAAGGCGACGATCTTGTCGCCGGCCTTCATGCCCGCGGCCGCGGCCGGGGAGCGGGGGTCGGACGCCTTGCAGGTGTCGCGGTTCTCGGTCTGGGCGATGACGCACGGGGAGACCGAGCTGACCGTGGTGGTCTGCTGCTGGATGCCGAAGCCCATCAGCACGGTGAGGAACAGGACGACCGCGAGGATCAGGTTCATGAAGGGGCCCGCGAACATCACGATGACCCGTTTCCACGGCTTGCGCGTGTAGAACAGGCGGTTCTCGTCGCCCGGCTTCAGCTCCTCGAAGGCCGCCGAGCGCGCATCCTCGATCATGCCGCGCCACGGCGAGGTGGAGCGGGCCTCCAGCCGGCCGTCGGGGCCGGGCGGGAACATGCCGATCATCCGGATGTAGCCGCCGAACGGGATCGCCTTGATGCCGTACTCGGTCTCGCCCTTGTTCCGCGACCAGATGGTCGGGCCGAAGCCGACCATGTACTGCGGCACGCGGATGCCGAACAGCTTGGCCGTGGACAGGTGACCCAGCTCGTGCCAGGCGATCGAGAAGAGCAGCCCGACCGCGAACAGCACTATGCCGAGGATGAACATCAGGAGTGTCATGCACGGGCCTCCGCCGTGTGTGCCGCCAGTTCCCGGGCGCGTGCGCGGGCCCAGGTCTCCGCTTCGAGGACGTCCGCGACGGTCAGCGAAGTTCCCGAGCGCGGGGTGCCGTGCTCCTCCACCACCCGCGTGACGGTCTCCATGATGCCGTTGAACGGCAGCGCGCCGGCCCGGAAGGCCTCGACGCACTCCTCGTTGGCGGCATTGAACACCGCCGGGGCCGTGCCCGCGAGCTCGCCGACGTGCCGCGCCAGGTTCACCGACGGGAAGGCGTCGTCGTCGAGCGGGAAGAACTCCCACGTCGACGCCTTGCTCCAGTCGAAGGTGGGGGCGGCGTCCGGGACGCGCTCGGGCCAGCCCAGTCCGATGGCGATCGGGCCGCGCATGTCGGGCGGCGTCGCCTGGGCGATCGTGGAACCGTCGGTGAACTCGACCATCGAGTGGACATACGACTGGGGATGCACGACCACCTCAATGCGGTCGAAGGAAATGTCGTAGAGCAGGTGCGCCTCGATGACCTCCAGCCCCTTGTTGACGAGGGTCGCGGAGTTGATCGTGATGACCGGGCCCATCGCCCAGGTGGGGTGCGCGAGGGCGTCCTCGACGGTGACGTCCGCCAGCTCGGCCTTCGTCCGGCCGCGGAAGGGGCCGCCGGACGCGGTGACGACGAGCTTGCGCACGTCCGCGCGCGAGCCGGAGGCCAGCGCCTGGAAGAGGGCGGCGTGCTCGGAGTCGACCGGGATGATCTGCCCGGGCTTGGCGAGCGCCTTGACCAGGGGGCCGCCGACGATCAGCGACTCCTTGTTGGCGAGTGCGAGGGTGCGGCCGGCCTCCAGCGCGGCGAGCGTGGGGGCCAGGCCGATGGAGCCGGTGATGCCGTTGAGGACGGTGTGGCAGTCGGAGGCGGCGACCTGCGTGGCCGCGTCCGGTCCCGCGAGGATCTCGGGCAGCGGCTCCCCCGCGCCGTACCGGTCGCGCAGAGCGTCGCGGAGGGCCGGGACGACGTCCTCGCGGGCGACGGCGACGGTCCGGGCCTTCAGCCGGTGCGCCTGCTCGGCGAGGAGCGCGACCCGGCCGCCGTTCGCGGACAGCGCGGTGACCCGGAACCGGCCGGGGTTGCGCAGCACGAGGTCGATGGCCTGGGTGCCGATCGAGCCGGTGGAGCCGAGGATCACCACGTCCTTGGGACCGTCGCCCGCCACGGGGTCGTAGACGAGGTGCGGGTCGGCGAGGGGGGAGGCTGGACTGTCGCTCATCCCCCCATTGTGGCCGCAGCGGTCCGCGGGCAGGACCGCGTGTCCCCATCCGGTGGGTAACAGGATGGTGAGGGGACGCCGCGGGCGGTGACCCCTCACGGGGCGGTCAGCGGATCGGGCGGTGGACGTTCTCGTGCGTGCTCGGGCCCGGGGTGGCGTCGGCGATCCAGACGCCGCCGTCGTCGGACGGGTCGACGATGCCCTGCTCCAGCCACTCGTACGTGCCGGACATCACGCCCTTGACGACCTTGCGGTCCAGGTCGTCGGTGTTGGACCAGAGCCGGCCGAACAGCTCCTCGACGCGCAGCCGGGACTGCCGGCAGAACGCGTCGGCGAGCTGGTACGCCTCGCGGCCGTGCTCCCCGCGGACCCGCAGGTGCTCGGCGCGGACGCAGGCGGCGCTCATGGCGAACAGCTCGGCGCCGATGTCGACGATCCGGCCGAGGAAGCCCTGCTTGCTCTCCATGCGGCCCTGCCAGCGGGACATGCCGTAGAAGGTGGAGCGGGCGAGCTTGCGGGCGGTGCGCTCGACGTACCGCAGATGTCCGGAGAGATCGACACCCTGCTTGAACTCACTGAACGTGTACGGCAGTTGCCCCTGACCGGCGACGAGCTTCGGCAGCCACTTGGCGTAGAAGACACCGGCGTTCGCGCCCGCCTTCGCCTTGTCCTGGAGGGACTTGTCGGGGTCGATGAGGTCCCCGGCGACGGTGAGGTGGGCGTCGACGGCCTCGCGGGCGATGAGGAGGTGCATGATCTCCGTCGAGCCCTCGAAGATGCGGTTGATGCGCAGGTCGCGCAGGACCTGTTCGGCGGGGACGCCGCGCTCGCCGCGCGCCCGGAGCGAGTCGGCCGTCTCGAAGCCGCGGCCGCCGCGGATCTGGACGAGTTCGTCGGCGATGAGCCAGCCCATCTCGGAGGCGAACAGCTTGGCGAGGGCGCCTTCGATCCGGATGTCGTTGCGGTCCTCGTCGGCCATCTGGGAGGCGAGGTCGGTGACGGCCTCCAGGGCGAAGGTGGTGGCCGCGATGAAGGAGATCTTCGAGCCGACGGCCTCGTGGTGGGCGATGGGCTTGCCCCACTGCTCACGGGCCGCCGACCACTCGCGGGCGATCTTCAGGCACCACTTGCCGGCGGCCACGCAGGACGCGGGCAGCGAGAGCCGGCCGGTGTTCAGCGTGGTCAGCGCGATCTTCAGGCCGGCGCCCTCGGGGCCGATGCGGTGGGAGGCGGGGACGCGCACCTGGTGGAAGCGGGTGACGCCGTTCTCGATGCCGCGCAGGCCCATGAACGCGTTGCGGTTCTCGACGGTGATGCCGGGCGAGTTGGTCTCGACGACGAAGGCGGTGATGCCGCCCTTGTGGCCCTCGGACCTCGGCACCCGGGCCATGACGACGAGGAGGTCGGCGACGACGCCGTTGGTGGTCCACAGCTTCACGCCGTCGAGGACGTAGTCGTCCCCGTCGGGCACGGCGGTGGTGGCCAGGCGCGCGGGGTCGGAGCCGACGTCGGGCTCGGTCAGCAGGAAGGCGCTGATGTCGGTGCGGGCGCAGCGCGGGAGGAAGCGTTCCTTCTGCTCGGGGCTGCCGAACAGCTTCAGCGGCTGCGGTACGCCGATCGACTGGTGGGCCGACAGCAGTACGCCGATCGCCGGGGAGGCCGAACCGACCAGGGTGAGGGCCTTGTTGTAGTAGACCTGCCCGAGGCCGAGACCGCCGTACTTGGTGTCGATCTTCATGCCGAAGGCGCCGAGCTCCTTGAGCCCGTCGACGACGTCGTCGGGGATGCGCGCCTCGCGTTCGATGAGGGCGCCGTCGACCTTGGTCTCGACGAAGTCGCGCAGTTTGGCGAGGAACTCCTCGCCGCGCTGGGTCGCCTCGTCCGTGGGCATCGGGTGGGGGTGGATGAGGTCGAGGCGGAACCGCCCGAGGAACAGCTCCTTGGCGAAGCTGGGCTTGCGCCACTCCTGCTGGCGGGCGGCCTCGGCCACCTGCCGTGCCTCACGTTCGGTGACGGTGGGTTTGGGGGGTGCTGCGGACATGAGGCTCACCTCGCCGCGAATCGGGATCATGGGCCATTTGGCTACCGACGGGTGCTACCCGATCGTATGTACCCGATTACGGACGCGGCCACCACCCCGCGCGCAGCCGTCGTCCGGCTCCGGCGGGCCCGCGGCGGGTGTCCGGGCCGGTGGGCCCGTGCGCGGCGATCCGGCGGGCGGCCTGGGCCGGACGGGTGGCCCGGCGGCCCGTGTACGCCGACGGCCGGAGCCCCCGCACAGCGGGCTCCGGCCGTCGGACCGAGGGTGGTGTCAGAGAGCGAGGCCGGTGAGGACCAGGACCCGCTCGTAGGTGTAGTCGTCCATCGCGAACCGCACGCCCTCGCGGCCGACGCCGGACTGCTTGGCGCCGCCGTAGGGCATCTGGTCGGCGCGGTAGGAGGGCACGTCGCCGATGACGACACCGCCGACCTCCAGCGCCCGGTGGGCCCGGAAGGCGGCCTGCAGGTCGTGGGTGAAGACGCCCGCCTGGAGGCCGTACTTGGAGTCGTTGGCGGCGGCGAAGGCGGCGGCCTCCCCGTCGACCCGCTGCACGGTGAGGACGGGCCCGAAGACCTCCTCGCAGGCGAGGGTGACGTCGGAGGGCACGTCGGTGAGGACGGTCGGCGCGTAGGAGGCGCCGTCGCGCTTGCCGCCGGTCAGGAGGGAGGCGCCGGCCGCGACGGCCTCGTCCACCCAGGTCTCGACGCGCTTGGCGGCGTCCTCGCTGACCAGCGGGCCGACGTCGGTGGCGTCGTCGCCGGGGTCACCGGTGACCTGGGCCTCGACGGCGGCGACGATGCGCGGCAGCAGCCGGTCGTACACGGAGGCGTCCGCGATGACCCGCTGCACGGAGATGCAGGACTGGCCGCCCTGGTAGTTGGAGAAGGTCGCGATGCGGGTCGCGGCCCAGTCCAGGTCCTCGTCGGAGGCGAAGTCGGCGAGGACGACCGCCGCGCCGTTGCCGCCGAGCTCCAGGGTGCAGTGCTTGCGCGGCACCGAGTCCATGATCGCGTAGCCGACCTTCTCGGACCCGGTGAAGGAGATGACCGGAAGGCGCTCGTCCTGCACCAGGGCCGGCATCTTCTCGTTCGGCACCGGCAGGATGCTCCAGGAGCCCGCCGGGAGCTCGGTCTCGGCGAGCAGCTCACCGAGGATCAGGCCGGACAGCGGGGTGGCCGGGGCCGGCTTGAGGATGATCGGGGCGCCGGCGGCGATGGCCGGGGCGATCTTGTGGGCGCACAGGTTCAGCGGGAAGTTGAAGGGCGCGATGCCGAGGACGACGCCCTTCGGGAAGCGCCGGGTGAGGGCGAGCCGGCCCTGGCCGCCGGCGTCGGTGTCGAGCCGCTGGGCCTCGCCGCCGTTGAACCGGCGGGCCTCCTCGGCCGCGAAGCGGAACACGGACACGGCACGGCCGACCTCGCCGCGGGCCCACTTGATCGGCTTGCCGTTCTCGGCGGAGATGAGCCGGGCGATGTCCTCGGTGCGCTCGGCGAGCCGCCTGCTGACGTGGTCGAGGGCGGCGGCCCGCACATGGGCCGGGGTGGCGGCGAACTCCTCGCGGACGGCGTACGCGGCGGCCACGGCCTCCTCGGTCTGCGCGTCCGTGGGCACGCTCACCGTGCCGACGACGCGGCCGTCCCACGGCGAGGTGACGTCGAAGCTGTCCTCGCCGCTGACCTGGCGGCCGGCGAGCCAGAAGGCGTGGGTGGAAGTCATAGGGATTCCCGGCCCTTCCGCGTTGGGGGTGTCCTGGTCTGTCGAGACCCACGGTAGGGGCGCGGGGGCATCCGGGTGTTTGGCCGGGGTGTACTGGTGGGGTGCCGGGCTTCGACGGATTGGCGCAGCCCGGCCGGTCCCGCGCTGTTCCTCGTCGGGCGACCTACTCCTCGGTGGAGGTCGCCTTCAGGGCGAGCCACAGCTCCATGCGCACGTCCGCGTCGTCCAGCGAGCGCCCGAGGATCTCCTCGACGCGCCGCATCCGGTAGCGCAGGGTGTGCCGGTGCACGCCCAGGTCGGCGGCGGCCGCGTCCCACTGACCGTGCCGGGACAGCCAGGCCCGCAGCGAGGCCACCAGGTCGCCCCGGCCGGTCGCGTCGTGCTCGTGCAGGGCCCGCAGCAGCCCGTCGGCGAACGCCCGCACCGCGTCGTCCGCGAGCAGCGGCAGCACGGAACCGGACGCCAGCTGCTCGTGCTCCACGCACACCCGTCCGCGCCGCCGGGCCACCGACAGCGCCTGCTCGGCCTGCTTGTACGCGGCGGCCGCGGCGATCGGCCCGGCGGGCGCCGACAGTCCGACGACCAGTTCGTCCGCGTCGCCGCCCGGCTGGTCCGGTACGGATCGCGCCGCCTCCAGTCCGGCCGCGTACTCGGCGCACGCGGAGACGGCGGCGCCCCCGTCGGTGGCGAGCACGACGAGCCGCCCGGTCTCCGTCTCGGGCACCACCAGCACGGCCTCCCCCGCACGGGCCGCCGCCGACTCGACGACCTCGGTCAGCGCGCCGAGCGGGTCACCGGCGTCGGCGGCGACGACGAGGGCCGCGGCGGACGCCTTGGTCAGCGCCACGCGGGTGCCGGAGTCCACGACCCTGGCCGCCGAGACGGACGCCGCCTCGGCGACGATCACCCGGAACGGCGCGTCCAGCAGGTCGCCGTACAGGCTCCCGGCCACCGCGCGGGCGTGGTCGGGCTGCCCGGCCAGCAGCATGCGCAGGACGGCGGCGCCGACCCGCTGCTCGGCGGCCTGGAGCGAGCGGGACCGCTCGGTGGTGAGGGTCAGCAGGGCGATCGCCGAGTGGACGGCGTACCGCTCGGCCGTGCCCGGCGCGGCCGCGGTGCCCACGGCGAGCGCGGCGCGCGGGCGGCGCCCGGTGCCGAGGGTGTGCAGCTCGACCCGGTCCTCGTTCTCGGGCCCGCCGACCACGGAGGACGCCGGTGCCGGGCGCTCGCGCAGCCGCTCCACGTCCGGGGTGAGCCGGGCCGCCCTCCGCCCGGCCCACTCGGGGGCGGTGGCGACGACGGCGCCGGACGCGTCGTACAGCGCGGCCCAGCCGTCGACCTGGGAGGCCAGCGCGGCCAGCAGTCCCTCGGGGCCGGCGGTCAGCGCCTGCCGGGTCAGTTCCCGCTGGGCGGCGAAGCCCGCGGTCACCGCCCGGTACTGCTCGGCCGCGATGGCCGCCGAGACGGCCTTGCTGATGGCGAGGAAGGGGGTGCGGCGCGGCACCTCCAGCAGCGGCAGGTCCTCCTCCTCGGCGGCGTCGACCAGCGCCTTGGGGATCTCCTCGTAGTTGACGCCGACCGCGAAGCCGAGGCCGACGACTCCGGCCCCGGCCAGCCGCCGGACGTAGCGCCGCATCGCCTCCGGGTCCTCGGCGTCCAGCTGGAGGGCGGTGATCAGCAGCAGCTCGCCGCCCTCCATGTACGGCACGGGGTCGGCGAGCTCGCTGACGTGCGCCCAGCGCACGGGCACGTCCAGGCGGTCCGCGCCCGCCCGCACGGTCAGCTTGAGCGCGGAGTGGTGGACGAGCGAGGCAAGCGTCGGGGGCATGGGGCCTTCACATCGGTGTGATCGGGTGTGATCGCCGGATCTTCGGTGATCCGTGTGATCAATTGGCCGTCATGTATGAACGGCCTGTGCCGATTCTGCCTCACCGTACGGTCGTCGCGCGGCCCGGTGCCCGCATCGCCCGGTCAGCCCCGCAGATCCACCAGCAGCGGCGGGGCGTGCTCGCCCCGGACGCTGGTCACCGACAGCACCGCGTGCCCCGGCGGCACCCCGTGCGCCAGCTCGGAGGCGGACCAGCGCTCCCGCTCGACCTGCCGCACGGTCACCGCCTCGGTGGTGACCGCCTTGCCGGTGACGAGCTTGCGCAGCCGGTGCAGGGCGCGGGTCATCGGCTGGTCGGCGAAGACGGTGTGCTGCGCGACGTCCCGGGTCTCCACCCACTCGGTGCCCCAGGCCTCGGCGAAGCGGCTGCCGTCCCAGGTGGTCACGCCGGACAGCGCCATCCGGCAGCCCACGGCCCCGTACAGCGGCCCGTGCAGAGCCTCCGGCACGTCGGAGACCGTGCGCAGCGCCAGCACGACCCCGGCGTTGCGCGGGCGCAGCCGCTGCACGCGCCGGACGGACTCGGGGGTGACGGTGCCGGTCGCGTCGTCGAGGACGAGCGCGGCGAAGTGGTCGCCGGACCCCTCCTGGACGACCTCGGTGAACTGGGCGAGGACCAGCCGGGCGATCAGCCGGGAGACCTCACCGTGGGTGCGTTCGGGCAGGTCGATCCGGACCCGCAGCGGGTGGTGGGCGACCGCCCGCAGCGAGAAGGGGCGGTGTTCCTCGCCGCCGGCGCCGAGGAAGCCGGCGAAGGCGGGCCGGTCGAGCAGGGCGAGCCGGCCGGCGAGGACCGGGCCGGGGTCGCCGGCGGTGCCGGTCAGCCGGACACGGGCCTCCAGTTCGCGGCGCATCGGCGTGTGGGCCTCGCCGGCCAGCCGCTCGCGCAGATCGGTGAGGGCCCGCTCGTCGCCCTCCAGCAGGTCCCGCAGCACGGGGAGGGTCGGGAAGCGTCCGTGGGCGGCCCGGTAGGGGCCGAGCAGCTGGGCGAGCGTGGTGGTGGCGCGCTCGGCGCCGACGGTGTCGAGGTCGCCGGCGAGCGCCTCGGCGAGGAAGCCGGCGGCCTCGTCGGGGTCGTCGCTGCCCGCGTAGGGGTCGAGGTCGTGGGTCGAGGCGGGGTCGCCGATGCGCACCACGACGTCGTACGAGGTGTCGGGGCCCACCGCGGCGCCCGCGCCGCACACCACGACGACCGCGCAGGTCCCGGTGAGGGCCTGCAGCGCGAGGGACTCGGCCAGCGGGGCGATCACCTGCCGGGTCTTCCCGGACCCGGAGGGCCCGACGACCAGCAGCGAGGTGCCCAGCGTCGCCGGTTCGAGGGCGGCTCCGGCCCCGCCGTACGCGGCCGGGGTGCGCTCGGTGGCGGCCCACCGGCCGATGCGCACCTGCCCGCTGAGCAGGTCGTGCCGCGCGGTGCGGCCGGGCAGGTCGCGGGCGCCGGAGGGGTGCGTGAACGCGGCGGCGCCCTGCCGCAGGACCGTGTCGGTGAAGTCCGCGGAGCGGCCCTGGCTCCGGGCGAGCGCCCAGTGGTGCGCGACGCGGGCGCAGTCCACGTCGGTCATGCGCCCGGCGAGGACCTCGGCGGAGAGGACGTCGGCGGCCTGGTGCTGGCCGGCCTCCCGCAGTTCGGGGAAGCGGGACGGCGGTTCCACGGGGGCGGACTCCGGGTCCTCCCCCTGCGCCGGGCCGCGTGCCGCGAGCCGGTCCCGGGCCAGCGACCACCAGCCGCCCAGCCGGGCGAACGGCCACACCACGAGGGCGGTGACGAGCAGGTGGAGGACGGTCTCCCAGGGGGCCGAGTAGACGTCGTAGGAGTCGCTGAGCAGCACGATCAGGGAGAACAGCGGGCTCACGACGGGCAGCGGGTCCCAGCCGACGCCGGGGAAGGTGGCCGGGTAGACCAGGGTGAGGGCGGCGAGGGCGCCGAAGGCCGCCCACAGGGCGCGGGCCGGCTGGGGCCTGCCGTCCAGGAGGTGCCGGACGACGGCGGGCCAGCTGCCGAGCCGGGCGACGGTGTAGAGGAGCAGGGCGAAGAAGAGGCCGTTGTACACGTCCAGGGCCTCCACGCCCGGGTACTGCAGCGCCTCGCCCTCCAGATGCTTGGGGCGGGCCGTGGTGCCGCCCCACCACCAGTCCTGCGGGGTGAACAGCCGCAGCAGGGTGAACTCGTACGGCAGCGCCCCGCGCCGCCAGAACGACCACACCAGCAGCGCGGCGGCCAGCGGGATCAGCATGCCGACGACGGTCGTGGGGCTGACCCGTTCGGCCTTCGCCGCCTTCGGCGGCCGGTACCCGAAGCGCCAGATGCCGGGGCCGGTCTCGGGACGTGGTTCGTCCAGCCAGTCGGCCACCGGGGCGCCCAGGGCCCGGCCGGGCGGGGCCGACGGCATCGGCGGCAGGGCCGAGCGTGATCGCGGCACGGGGGTCGCGTGGGTGCCCCGTGCTTCCTGCGTGCCGTCGCCGTCCATCGCCGTTGCCCCCTGACCAGCCGTTCCGTGCAACCGTCAGCGAGTCAATCTAGTGCCCGGCACCCGCCAGTCCACCGCTTACGCGGCCGACGCGGCGGACCCGGGCGTTCCGCTCGCCTTCGGGCAGGCGGACCCGCCATGTCCACCACGGACAACCGGCGCCGCGGACAACGCCCACATGGAGCATGCCCACCCCCCGCTCCCCGCCCTAGCCTGCGAGAAAAGAGAAGACAAAACGTCCGCAGAACCCCAGGAGCCCCTCATGAGCGCACTTCCCCAGGAGCGCCGCGTCGTCACCGCCATCCCCGGCCCGAAGTCGCAGGAGCTGCAGGCCCGCCGTACGGCCGCGGTGGCGCAGGGTGTGGGCTCCGTCCTGCCCGTGTTCACCGCGCGCGCGGGCGGCGGCA
Organism: Streptomyces sp. NPDC059852; assembly: GCF_042731455.1. NCBI lineage: Bacteria > Bacillati > Actinomycetota > Actinomycetes > Kitasatosporales > Streptomycetaceae > Streptomyces > Streptomyces sp. NPDC059852. The sequence continues at coordinate 88,493 of NZ_JBHWJK010000006.1, forward strand.
TCATCGAGGACGTCGACGGCAACCGCCTCATCGACTTCGGCTCCGGCATCGCCGTGACCTCCGTCGGCGCCTCCGCCGAGGCCGTCGTGCGCAAGGCGTCCGCGCAGCTCGCCGACTTCACCCACACCTGTTTCATGGTCACGCCGTACGAGGGGTACGTCGCCGTCGCCGAGGCGCTGGCGGAGCTGACGCCGGGTGACCACGCCAAGAAGTCCGCGCTGTTCAACTCGGGCGCCGAGGCCGTCGAGAACGCCGTGAAGATCGCTCGCGCGTACACCAAGCGCCAGGCCGTCGTCGTCTTCGACCACGGCTACCACGGCCGGACCAACCTGACGATGGCGCTGACGGCGAAGAACATGCCGTACAAGCACGGCTTCGGCCCGTTCGCGCCCGAGGTCTACCGGGTGCCCGTGGCCTACGGCTACCGCTGGCCGACCGGTGCCGAGAACGCCGGCCCCGAGGCCGCGCAGCAGGCCATCGACATGATCACCAAGCAGGTCGGCGCCGACAACGTCGCCGCGATCATCATCGAGCCGGTCCTCGGCGAGGGCGGCTTCATCGAGCCCGCCAAGGGCTTCCTGCCGGCGATCGTGAAGTTCGCCAACGACAACGGCATCGTCTTCGTCGCCGACGAGATCCAGTCGGGCTTCTGCCGCACCGGCCAGTGGTTCGCCTGCGAGGACGAGGGCATCGTCCCGGACCTGATCACCACCGCGAAGGGCATCGCGGGCGGTCTGCCGCTCGCCGCCGTGACCGGCCGCGCCGAGATCATGGACGCCGCGCACGCGGGCGGCCTGGGCGGCACCTACGGCGGCAACCCGGTGGCCTGCGCCGGTGCGCTCGGCGCCATCGAGACGATGAAGGAGCTCGACCTCAACGCCAGGGCGAAGGACATCGAGGCCGTCATGAAGGCGCGCCTGACCGCCATGGCCGAGAAGTTCGACGTCATCGGCGACGTCCGGGGCCGCGGCGCCATGATCGCCATCGAGCTGGTCAAGGACCGCGCCACCAAGGAGCCGAACCCGCAGGCCACGGCCGCGCTGGCCAATGCCTGCCACGCCGAGGGCCTGCTGGTCCTGACCTGTGGCACCTACGGCAACGTGCTCCGCTTCCTGCCGCCGCTGGTCATCGGCGAGGACCTGCTGAACGAGGGCCTCGACATCATCGAGCAGGCCTTCGCCCGTATCTGAGGCCCCGCGAAACCACTGGTGGGACCGGTGCACCGGTCCCCCGCGTCGCATCCGCCCCAGCCCTGCCGCGGTCCGCGGTTCCGGGGCTGGGGCGGTCGGCGTCAGAGCGTGTGAAGAAGGTGTGCGAGGTGGATGGCAGGACGCGATTCCGACTGTCCAACACCATCTCCCTGACGTAGGTTCTCCCCAGATGAGAGATACACCCCGCCCGGAGGGGACTCTGGGCGACATCAGGCCGGGGCCTCCCCAGCTTCGACCTGGTCGTGCCCTCGCGCACACAACCGGCGCCTCCGGCTCCGGATCTCCTCACCGATCGGACAGTCGCCCGCCCCAAACCCCCCGGGGCGCGCGGCCACCCGATCCGGACGGCCGCCTCGGAACCACCCCCCCTGTTCCGGGGCGGCCGACCTCCCTCCTTCTCCTTCTCGGGCTTCCCGCCCTGTTCTTCGCGCTCATCACCTGGCAGGTGGTGACGGACGGCCCGCTGGTCGGTCTCGACGAGACCGCCAGTCGGGCCCTCGTGCGTCCCGGCCGCCTCTCCGAACTGCTGGCCGATCTCGGCAACGTCCAGGTCGCCGTGCCGGTCCTCCTGGCCGCCCTCGGCCACGTCACCTGGCGGCACCGCCGCGCGGGTACAGACCACTGGTGGCTGCCCGGCGTCCTGGCCGCCCTGCTGATGGCGCTGGTCCCGTTGCTGGTGATTCCGCTCAAGGTGCTCACCGACCGCCCGGGCACCCCGGCCGTGCCGCCCGCCACCGGGTACTACCCGTCGGGGCACACGGCCACGGCCGCCGTCGCCTACGGGGCCGCGACCCTGCTCCTTCTGCCGCTGCTGCGGTCGGCCGGCGCCCGCCGGGCCCTCCTCGTCCTGTGCGCCGCGCTGAATCTCGGCGTCGGATTCGGGCTGACCCGGCGGGGCTACCACTGGCCGCTGGACGTCCTGGCCAGCTGGTGTCTGGGCACGGTCCTGCTCGGCTCGCTGTGGCTGTTCCTCAGCCGAAGTAGCCGTCGAACGTCCGCTGGAACTCCCAGCCGCCGAACCGGTCCCAGTTGACCGACCAGGTCATCAGGCCGCGCAGCTGGGGCCAGGTGCCGTGGGTCGTGTACGAGCCGCAGTTCGTCCGCTTCGTCAGGCAGTCGAGGGCCTTGGTGACCTCGGCCGGGGACACATGGCCGTTGCCCGCGTTCGGCGTGGCCGGCATGCCGATCGCCACCTGGTCCGGGCGCAGCGGCGGGAAGACGTTGTTCGCGTCGCCCGCCACCGGGAAGCCGGTGAGCAGCATGTCGGTCATCGCGATGTGGAAGTCGGCGCCGCCCATGGAGTGGTACTGGTTGTCCAGGCCCATGATCGGTCCCGAGTTGTAGTCCTGGACGTGCAGCAGCGTCAGGTCGTCGCGCAGGGCGTGGATCACGGGGAGATAGGCGCCGGCGCGCGGGTCCTGGCCGCCCCACCTGCCGGTGCCGTAGTACTGGTACCCGAGCTGGACGAAGAAGGTCTCCGGGGCCATGGTCAGCACGAAGTCGTCTCCGTACTTGGCCTTCAGGGTCTTCAGCGCCGAGATGAGGTTCACGATCACCGGGGTCTTCGGGTTCCGGAAGTCGGTGTCGTCGGCGTTCAGGGAGAGGGAGTGGCCCTCGAAGTCGATGTCGAGGCCGTCGAGGCCGTACTCGTCGATGATCTTCGAGACGGAGGAGACGAAGGTGTCGCGGGCGGCCGCCGTGGTCAGCTGCACCTGGCCGTTCTGGCCGCCGATGGAGATGAGCACCTTCTTGCCGGCCGCCTGCTTGGCCTTGATGGCCGCCTTGAACTCGGTGTCGCTCTCGACGTTCGGGCACTCGGAGACGGGACAGCGCCGGAAGCGGATGTCGCCGGAGGTGACGGAGGTGGGCTCGCCGAAGGCCAGGTCGATGACGTCCCAGCTGTCGGGGACGTCGGCCATGCGGGTGTAGCCGGAGCCGTTGGCGAAGCTCGCGTGGAGGTAGCCGACCAGGGCGTGCGCCGGGAGGCCGGCGTCCCCGCCGCCGGTCGGTTCGGTGGTGGTGGCCGTCACCGTGGCGGAGCGCGCGGACTCACCGGCCTCGTTGAGCGCGGTGACCTGGAAGGCGTACGCGGTCGTGGGTGACAGTCCGGTGACGGTGGCCGACGTCCCGTTCACCGTGCGGACCTTGGCGCCGTCGCGGTAGACGGCGTAGCCCGTGGCGCCGGGGACCGGCGACCAGGTGAGGGCGACGCTGGAGGAGGTGACGGTCCCGGCGGTGAGGCCGGCCGGGGGTGCCGGCGGCTGGGTCGCGTCGCCGCCCGGCCCGATCAGCGAGATGTCGTCGGCCTGGTAGGCGCCGGTGCCGTACCAGCCGTGGGTGTAGAGGGTGACGCGGGTGGTGGAGGGGCCGGTGCGGAAGGTGGTGGTGAGCCGCTGCCAGTCCGGGGCGGACTGGGTCCAGGTGGAGACGTCGGTGGTGCCGGTGCCGTCGGCGCCGAGGTACACGTAGGCGCCGCGGACGTAGCCGGACAGCGTGTACGCGGAGTCCGGCTTCACCGTCACGGTCTGCGCGCAGCGGGCGTTGTCGCTGCCGGCCGGGGTCGCCCGGAGGGCGGAACTCCCGCTGTGCACGGGCGAGTCGACGGCCGTGCCCGCCGTGCAGGTCCAGCCGTCGAGGCCGGACTCGAAGCCACCGTTGCGGACGAGGTCGGCGTCGGCCGCGCGGGCGGCCGACGAGAGCGCGGTGAGGCCGGGCAGGGCCAGTGCCACGGCGGCGAGCAGGGCGAGCGGTCTGGAACGGTCCACAAGTGCCTCCGGGCAAGGGGGAGTTGGAGGAGGGAGCCGCCCCCAACTTGGTCCAGACCAATCCGCCGTGTCAAGGGGTGTCGCGTGTCGCGGCTAGCCTTCCGCCTCCGTGTCCCGGCGGGCGAGCCCTGCCGCCGCCTCGTGCATGGCCAGTTCGAGCAGGGACGGGTCGGTGAGGGTGCCGCCGCCGTCCGGCGGCACCAGCCAGCGCACTCCGCCCGACGCCCGCCCCGGATACGGCACGACGATCCAGGTGCCCGCCCCGGCGGTGCGGATGCCGGTGCCGAGCCAGCGCGCGGCGGTGCCCGGCGGCACGAAGAACCCCATGCGCGCATCGCCGAAGTCGACCAGGACCGGGCCCGGCCGGTCGAGGATGCGGGTGAGCACGTCGAGCGTGGGATAGCCCAGCTCGGCCGGGAGGATGAGCACGTCCCAGGCCCGCCCGGCCGGCAGCAGCGCCACCCCGAGCGGATTGCGCTCCCACTCCCAGCGGCAGCCCTCGGGATCCGGTGCGACCGATGCCAGCCATTCCACCGCCGTCTTGGCCCCTGTCATGACGATGACCTCCCTCTTCGTCGTGGACGCCCGATCGCGTCACGAGGGAGAGGGAGGTCGTCGGCGGGCATTACGCGGTTTCCGCACCCCGTTCGGGTGATGTGGCGCACACCGGGTCGTCGGGCGTCAGCTGTCGAAGCCGAGGCCCAGCCGGTCCATCGTCCGCAGCCACAGGTTGCGCCGCCCTCCGTGCGTGTCCGCACGGGCCAGCGACCACTTGGTGAGCGCGATACCGGTCCAGGCGAACGGCTCCGGCGGGAACGGCAGCGGCTTCCTGCGCACCATCTCCAGCTCCGTGCGCTCGGTGCGCTCCCCCGCCAGCAGGTCCAGCATCACGTCGGCGCCGAACCGGGTCGCGCCCACACCGAGGCCCGTGTAGCCCGCCGCGTAGGCCACCTTGCCCTGGTGGGCGGTGCCGAAGAACGCCGAGAAGCGCGAGCAGGTGTCGATCGCGCCGCCCCAGGCGTGCGTGAAGCGCAGGCCCTCCAGCTGCGGGAAGCAGGTGAAGAAGTGCCCGGCCAGCTTGGCGTACGTCTCCGGGCGGTCGTCGTACTCGGAGCGCACCCGGCCGCCGTACGGGTAGACGGCGTCGTAGCCGCCCCACAGGACGCGGTTGTCGGCGGAGAGCCGGAAGTAGTGGAACTGGTTCGCCGAGTCCCCGAGGCCCTGGCGGTTCTTCCAGCCGATCGACGCGAGCTGGTCCGCGGTGAGGGGCTCGGTCATCAGGGCGTAGTCGTAGACCGGGACGGTGTAGGGGCGGACCCGGCGGACCAGGTTCGGGAAGATGTTGGTGCCGAGCGCGACCCGGCGGGCGCGGATCCGCCCGTAGGGCGTGCGGACGGCCATGCCGGCGCCGTACGGCTTCAGGTCCAGGGCCGGGGTGTGCTCGTGGACGCGGACGCCGAGCTCCTTGCAGGCGCGCTTGAGGCCCCAGACCAGCTTGGCCGGATGGAGCATGGCGACCCCCCGGCGGTCGTGCAGGCCGGCCCGGAAGGTCGGCGAGTCGACCTGCGCCCGCACCGCGTCGGCGTCGAGGAACTCGATGCCCTCGGCCAGGCCCCGGTCGCGCAGTTCGTCGTACCAGGAGCGCAGTTCCTCCGCCTGGTACGCCTCGGTGGCGACGTCGATCTCACCGGTGCGCTCGAAGTCGCAGTCCAGGGAGTACCGGGCGACCGCGCGCTCGATCTCGTCGAGGTTGCGGGCGCCCAGCCGCTCCAACTGGTGGATCTCCCGCGGCCAGCGGGCGAGCCCGTTGGCCGTGCCGTGGGTGAGGGAGGCGGCGCAGAAGCCGCCGTTGCGGCCGGAGGCGGCCCAGCCCACCTCGCGGCCCTCGACCAGGACCACGTCCCGCCCGGGGTCGCGCTCCTTGGCGAGCAGCGCGGTCCACAGCCCGCTGTACCCGCCGCCGACGACCAGCAGGTCGCAGGTCTCGGCGGTCGTGAGGGCGGGCTCGGGGCGGGGGCGGCCGGGGTCGTCCAGCCAGTACGGGACCGGCTGGGCGTCGGAGAGGGACTTCGTCCAGTGACTGCCAGAACTCATGGCGCTCGGGGCCATGATGTCAACTCCCTACAGGGGTCTATGCCTTCTGCTTCTTGCGGCGGTTCCCGACGGCCATGGAGACCAGGACGAGGAGAACGGCGATGACGAACATGGCCGTGCCGATGACATTGATCTGAACGGGCGTTCCGCGCTGTGCCGAGCCCCAGACGAACATCGGGAAGGTGACGGTGGAGCCGGCGTTGAAGTTGGTGATGATGAAGTCGTCGAACGACAGCGCGAAGGCGAGCAGCGCGCCGGCTGCGATGCCCGGCGCCGCGATCGGCAGGGTCACCCGCAGGAACGTCTGCACGGGACCGGCGTAGAGATCCTGCGCGGCCTGCTCCAGGCGCGGGTCCATCGACATCACGCGCGCCTTGACCGCCGTCACGACGAAGCTGAGGCAGAACATGATGTGGGCGATCAGGATCGTCCAGAAGCCCAGCTGCGCGCCCATGTTGAGGAACAGGGTGAGCAGCGAGGCCGCCATGACGACCTCGGGCATCGCCATCGGCAGGAAGATCAGCGAGTTGATCGCCCCGCGCGCCCGGAACCGGTAGCGGACCAGCGCGAAGGCGATCAGCGTGCCGAGGAGGGTGGCGCCGAGGGTCGCCCAGAAGGCGATCTGGAGGCTGACGGACAGCGAGCCGCACAGGCCGGAGACGCCGCACGGGTCGCGCCAGGCGTCCGTGGAGAACTCCTGCCACTCGTAGTTGAAGCGGCCCTTGGGGCGGTTGAAGGAGAACACCGTCACGACGACGTTCGGCAGCAGGAGGTAGGCGAGCGTGACCAGTCCCGCGATGACGACGACGTGCCGCTTGAGCCAGTTGACGACGGCCATCAGACCAGATCCTCCGTTCCGGACCTGCGGATGTAGACGGTCACCATGACGAGGATGGCGGCCATCAGGATGAAGGAGAGGGCCGCGGCCGTCGGGTAGTCCAGGATGCGCAGGAACTGCGACTGGATGACGTTGCCGACCATCCGGGTGTCCGTGGAGCCGAGCAGGTCGGCGTTGACGTAGTCGCCGGTGGCCGGGATGAAGGTCAGCAGGGTGCCGGAGACGACACCGGGCATCGACAGCGGGAAGGTGACCCTGCGGAAGGTGGTGACCGGCCGGGCGTACAGGTCGTTCGCCGCCTCGTGCAGCCGCGGGTCGATCCGCTCCAGCGAGGTGTACAGCGGCAGGATCATGAACGGCAGGAAGTTGTACGTCAGACCGCACACGACCGCGAGCGGGGTGGCCAGCACCCGGTCGCCCTGGGTCATGCCGAGCCAGCTCGTCACGTCGAGGACGTGCAGCGTGTTGAGGGCGTCGACGACCGGGCCGCCGTCGGCGAGGATCGTCTTCCAGGCGAGGGTGCGGATCAGGAAGCTGGTGAAGAACGGCGCGATCACCAGGATCATGATCAGGTTCCGCCAGCGGCCCGCCCGGAACGCGATGAGGTACGCGAGCGGATAACCGAGGAGCAGGCACAGGATCGTCGCGGAACCGGCGTAGAGCACCGACCGCAGGAACTGCGGGTAGTACTCGGACAGGGCGTCCCAGTACGTCGCGAAGTGCCAGGTGACCTTGTAGCCCTCCTCCAGGGAGCCCGTCTGCACGGACGTGGAGGCCTGGTAGACCATCGGCAGCGCGAAGAAGACCAGCAGCCACAGGATGCCGGGGAGCAGCAGCCAGTACGGGACGAGACGGCCGCGCCGGCGCGGCGGCTTCGCCTTCTTCTCGGGGGCGGCGGGGGTGAGAGGCGGGGGCGCCTCGGTGAGGGTCGCCATCAGACCGCCGCCTCTTCCTCGGTGCCGGCGTCGATGTCCTGGGTGGCGTCGAGCCCGAAGGTGTGCGCCGGGTTCCAGTGCAGGACGACCTCGGCGCCGGGCACGAGCCGCGGGTCGCGGTCGATGTTCTGGGCGTAGACCTCGAACTCGGGGCAGACGGGGCTGTCGACGACGTACTGCGTGGAGACGCCGATGAAGGAGGAGTCGGCGATCCGGCCGGTGATGCGGTTGCGTCCCTCGGGTATCTCGCCGGCCTCGTCGGCGTGGGTGACGGAGATCTTCTCGGGGCGCACGCCGACCAGCACCTTGCCGCCGGTCGCCGTCGGCGCGGAGCAGCGGGCCTCGGGGAGGACCAGCTTGCCGCCGCCGGCCTTGAGGACCAGGCCGTCGCCGGCGCGGGAGTCGATCTCGGCCTCGATGAAGTTGGAGGAGCCGAGGAAGTTGGCGACGAAGGTGGTGCGGGGGTTCTCGTACAGGTCGGCCGGGGAGCCCAGCTGCTCGACGCGTCCGGCGTTCATCACGGCGACCTGGTCGGCCATGGTCATGGCCTCCTCCTGGTCGTGCGTGACGTGCACGAAGGTGATGCCGACCTCGGTCTGGATGCGCTTGAGCTCCAGCTGCATCTGACGGCGCAGCTTCAGGTCGAGGGCGCCGAGGGGCTCGTCGAGGAGGAGCACCTTGGGGTGGTTGATCAGGGCCCGGGCGACGGCCACGCGCTGCTGCTGGCCGCCGGAGAGCTGGTGCGGCTTCTTGCGGGCCTGCTCGCCGAGCTGCACGAGGTCGAGCATCTCGTCGACCTGCTTCTTCACGCTCTTGATGCCGCGCCTGCGTAGACCGAAGGCGACGTTCTCGAAGATGTCGAGGTGCGGGAAGAGGGCGTAGGACTGGAAGACCGTGTTCACCGGCCGCTTGTACGGCGGGAGGGCGGTCACGTCCTGGTCGCCGAGGTGGACGGTGCCCGCGGAGGGCTCCTCCAGGCCGGCGATCATGCGCAGGGTGGTGGTCTTGCCGCAGCCCGAGGCGCCGAGCAGGGCGAAGAAGGAGCCCTCGGGCACGGTCAGGTCGAGCGGGTGGACGGCCGTGAAGGAGCCGTAGGTCTTGCTGATGCCGGAGAGGCGGACGTCGCCGCCGTGCGCGGCGGCCGTGGTGGTGTCCTTGGTGGTCTTCATCTCGTCACGCCCCAGTGAGCTTCGCGAACTTGCCTTCGAACTCCGTGTCTTCCTTGCTGCTGAGCGAGCGGAAGGCACGGGACTTGGCCTGCATGGCCTTGTCGGGGAGGATCAGCGGGTTGTTCGCCGCGTCCTCATCGAGCTTCGCGAGCTCGTCCTTGACCCCGTCGACGGGACAGACGAAGTTGATGTACGCGGCGAGCTCGGCGGCCGGCCGCGGCTCGAAGTAGTAGTCGATCAGCCGTTCCGCGTTCGTCTTGTGCCGCGCCTTGTTGGGGATCAGCATGTTGTCGCTGGAGAGCATGTAGCCGCTGTCCGGGATGACGAAGTCGATGTCCGGGTTGTCGGCCTTCAGCTGGACGACGTCACCGGCCCAGGCGACACAGGCGGCGAGGTCGCCCTTGCTCAGGTCCGAGGTGTAGTCGTTGCCGGTGAAGCGGCGGATCTGGCCCTTGTCGACGCACTTCTGGAGCCGGGCGAGCGCGGCGTCGTAGTCGTCGGCGGTGAAGCCGCGCGGGTCCTTGTCCATGTCGAGCAGCGCCATGCCCATGGTGTCGCGCATCTCGGTGAGCAGCCCGACCCGGCCCTTGAGCTTCGGGTTGTCGAGCATGTCGGACAGGCTCTTCACCTCGACGCCGTCGAGCGCCTTCTTGTTGTAGGCGATGACGGTCGCGATGCCCTGCCAGGGGTAGGAGTAGGCGCGGCCCGGGTCCCAGTCGGGGCTGCGGTACGACGACGCCACGTTGGCGAAGGCGTGCGGCAGGTTGGACGCGTCCAGCTTCTGCACCCAGCCGAGGCGGATCAGGCGGGCGGCCAGCCAGTCGGTGAGGACGATGATGTCGCGGCCGGTGTCCTGGCCCGCGGCGAGCTGCGGCTTGATCTTGCCGAAGAACTCGGTGTTGTCGTTGATGTCCTCGGTGTACTTCACCTTGATGCCGGTGCGTTTCGTGAACGCGTCCAGCGTCGGGTGTTCGCGCCCGCTGTCGTCGGTGTCCATGTACTCGGTCCAGTTGGAGAAGCTGACGGTCTTCTCCTTCGCCGAGTGGTCCTCGGCCGAGACGCCGCCCTCGGTGTCGCCGGCCGCGGGGATGCCGCAGCCGGTCAGTGCCCCGAGTCCGCCGACCGCGAGCGCGCCGCCCGCGGAGGCGCGCAGCAGGCTGCGGCGGGTCATGGCGGCCCGGCCGTTGCTCAGGCTGCGCCGCATGGCGGCCAGTTGCGGCGGGGAGAGGCGGTCGGGCTCGTACTGCTCCATGCGCGTGGTGCCCTTTCGGGAGGTGGCCGCGGGTCGGGCGGCCTGGCTGCTATCGGTCCCCGAAGACGGTGCGGTGCCAGTCCTTCGCGGCGACCGCGGTGTTGTCGAACATGACGTGCTTGATCTGGGTGTACTCCTCGAAGGAGTACGCGGACATGTCCTTGCCGAAGCCGGACGCCTTGTAGCCGCCGTGCGGCATCTCGCTGATGATCGGGATGTGGTCGTTCACCCACACGCAGCCCGCCTTGATCTCGCGGGTGGCGCGGTTGGCCCGGTAGACGTCACGGCTCCAGGCGGAGGCGGCGAGGCCGTACGGGGTGTCGTTGGCCAGCGCGATGCCCTCGTCGTCCGTGTCGAAGGGGAGGACGACCAGCACCGGCCCGAAGATCTCGGACTGCACGACCTCGCTGTCCTGCGGGGCGTCGGCGACGAGGGTGGGGCGATAGTACGCGCCGTTTCCGAGCTCCCCCTGTGGGGCCTCGCCGCCGGTGACGACGCGCGCGTAGCCGCGCGCCCGGTCGACGAACCCGGCCACCCGGTCGCGCTGGGTGTGCGAGATCAGCGGGCCGAGGTCGGTGCCGGGGGCGAAGGGGTCGCCGAGGCGGACGCTCTCCATCAGCGCGGCGGTGCGCTCGACGAACGCCTCGTACAGGGGGCGCTGCACATACGCGCGGGTGGCGGCCGTGCAGTCCTGCCCGGTGTTGATGAGCGAGCCCGCGACGGCGCCGTGCGCTGCGGCCTCGAGGTCGGCGTCGTCGAAGACGAGGAAGGGGGCCTTGCCGCCGAGCTCCAGGTGGATCCGCTTGACGGTGGCGGTGGCGATCTCGGCGACGCGCCGGCCGACGGCGGTGGACCCGGTGAAGGAGGTCATGGCGACGTCGGGGTGCCCGACCAGGTGCTCGCCGGCCTCCTTGCCGGTGCCGGTGACGATGTTGATCACACCGTCGGGGATGCCGGCGTCGGTGGCGGCCCGCGCGAACAGCAGGGAGGTGAGCGGGGTCAGCTCGGCCGGCTTGAGGACGATCGTGTTGCCCGCCGCGATCGCGGGGAGGATCTTCCAGGCGGCCATCTGCAGCGGGTAGTTCCAGGGGGCGATCGAGCCGACGACACCGATGGGCTCACGCCGGACGTACGAGGTGTGGTCGCCGGAGTACTCCCCCGCCGACTGGCCCTGGAGGTGGCGGGCGGCGCCCGCGAAGAAGGCGGTGTTGTCGATCGTGCCCGGCACGTCGAACTCACGGGTGAGCTTCAGCGGCTTGCCGCACTGGAGGGACTCCGCGCGGGCGAAGTCCTCGGCGCGCTCGGCGAGGACGGCGGCGAAGCGGTGCAGGGCGTCGGACCGCTCGGCCGGGGTGGCACCCGACCAGCCGGGGAAGGCGGCGCGTGCCGCGGCTACGGCGGCGTCGACGTCGTCGGTTCCGGCCAGGTCGTAGGTGTACACCTCCTCGCCCGTGGCGGGGTCGACCACGGCGTGGGTGCGCCCCGAGGTCCCCTTCGTCAACCGGCCCGCGATGAACTGGGCGCCGTCGGCGAAGCGGTCCTGGGCCGGGAATCGTTCCGGGGTCGGGTTGCCCGGGTTGTGCATGTCGCTCCCTCCGTGCCCCGGAGTGGGGCCGGCGTGGCTCAGGCTCGATTTGAGTGCCGATCCTGACAGAGCGGGTGGACTCCAACAAGTGATTCCGTTGTTGCCATTTGGTTACGCGACGGAATCTGTCGACCAGGTGTCGAGTCGGCACGGAAAACCGAGGACGGGTTGTCGGTGGTGCGTGCCAGACTCGGGCCCATGGCGAAGATCGATTCTTGGGATGTCCTGAAACAGGAGGTCCGCTCGGGGGCGAGGGTCAAGTATCTCCACTTCTGGGGACACCGCCCGCTCCCGGACGGACGTGTCGGAGCGAGCTGTCTCAGCCAGTGGTGGCCGTCGCCGTTCACGGTGGACGGCGTGCGGTACGCGACGGCCGAGCACTGGATGATGGCCGGCAAGGCCCGGCTCTTCGGGGACACGGAGGCGGAGCGGCGGGCGTTGGCCGCGGAGCACCCGGGCGAGGCGAAGAAGGCCGGCCGGCTGGTGCGCGGGTTCGACGACGCGGTGTGGGCGCGTGAGCGGTTCCGCGTCGTCGTCGAGGGCTCCGTGCACAAGTTCGCCGCGTACCCCGATCTGCGCGCCTTCCTGCTCGGCACTGGCGACCGGGTCCTGGTGGAGGCCAGCCCGCTGGACCGCGTGTGGGGCATAGGACTGGCCGCGACCGACCAGGGCGCCTCCGACCCGCAGCGCTGGAAGGGCCCGAACCTGCTCGGGTTCGCCCTGATGGAGGCACGGGAGCGGCTGCGGGGCTCCGCCGACACCGCGTAGAGGGGCCCGCCTCGCGGCGCCGGGTGGCTACAGGTTCGCGAAGACCGTGATCGCCAGGATGCCCACGCCGAGGACGATGCCCGCGACCCCGCAGATGATCCCGGCGAGCGCCTGCCCCGGGTTCGTGGCCTCGCCGCGCCGCGCCTTGCCGCGCCCGATCGCACCGAAGATCAGCGCCAGCACACCCAGGATGATGGCGATCGGCCACAGGCAGAAGATCACCGCCGAGACGATGCCGAGCACCAGTCCGGTCGTCCCCATGCCGTTGCTGGGCAGGGGGTGGTGCATCCCGGGCCAGCCGTAGGAGTAGCCGCCGGGTGCGTGGGCGCCGCCCGGATAACCGGGGGTGCCGGGATGCCCGGGGGTGCCCGGATAGCCGTACGGCACCTGGCCGGGCCCCTCGGGGCCGATGGGCGGCGGCGGGACGGGCTCGCCGTACGAGCCGTAGGGGCCCGTGTCCGCCGGGGGTGCGAACGGGTCGGCGGCGGGGCCCGGTGCCGCGGGGTGCGCCCAGGGCGTCGCGCCCGGCTGCCCGGGGCCGCCCGGCGTGGGCAGGGCGGCCATCGTCCGCTGGTCGTGGACGGTGGGACCGGCCCAGGCCGGCGGCTCGTTCGCGGCGACGGTGTGCCCGGGTCCGTCCGGCGCGGGCGGCGCCCACGGGTCCCGCTCGTCCGTGGCGGGCGCGGCGGGGCTCGGTGTCTTCTCCAGCGAGGTCCTCGGAGCCGCGGCCCCGTCCTCGGGCGCCCCGGGGCCTTCCGGCGCCCCCGGCGGCTGCGTGTCGTCGGACATGCGCGGACCCCCTCAGTCGTACGTGCCGTCATGCTAAGGCCCGGGCCTGCCGGTCACGGCCCCGGCCTACGATGATCCCGAGTCACCGATCAGCCGATCACCCGCGTCGCGCCGCCGGCACCCCGGCCGCGCGGACGCCGTTCCGGGGAGGAACCTTGACCGACCATCTCGTCGACGCCCACGCTCCGCGCGATCTGCACGCGTTCATCGCCGGGCTGCCGAAGGCCGAACTGCACGTCCACCACGTCGGCTCCGCCTCCCCCCGCATCGTCGCGGAACTCGCCGCCCGGCACCCCGACTCCCGGGTGCCCACCGATCCCGAGGCGCTGGTCGACTACTTCACGTTCACCGACTTCGCCCACTTCATCGACGTGTACCTGTCCGTCGTGGACCTCATCCGCACCCCCGAGGACGTGCGGCTGCTGACCTACGAGGTGGCCCGCGACCTGGCCCGGCAGCAGGTGCGCTACGCCGAGCTGACGATCACGCCGTTCTCCTCCACCCGGCGCGGCATCGACGAGCGGGCCTTCATGGAGGCCATCGAGGACGCCCGCAAGGAGGCCGAGGCCGAGTTCGGGACCGTGCTGCGCTGGTGCTTCGACATCCCCGGCGAGGCCGGACTGGAGTCCGCGGAGGAGACCGCGCGGCTCGCGACCGACGACCGGCTGCGCCCCGAGGGCCTGGTCTCCTTCGGGCTCGGCGGCCCGGAGATCGGCGTGCCGAGGCCGCAGTTCAAGCCGTACTTCGACCGGGCGATCGCGGCCGGGCTGCACTCCGTGCCGCACGCCGGGGAGACCACCGGCCCGCAGACGATCTGGGACGCGCTCACCGAGCTGCGCGCCGAGCGCATCGGGCACGGCACGAGCGCCGCGCAGGACCCGAAGCTGCTCGCGCACCTCGCCGAGCACCGGATCCCGCTGGAGGTGTGCCCGACGTCCAACATCGCCACGCGCGCGGTGCGCACGATCGAGGAGCACCCGCTGGCGCGGTTCGTGGAGGCGGGGGTGCTCGTCACCGTCAACTCCGACGACCCGCCGATGTTCGGCACGGACCTCGACAACGAGTACGCCGTCGCCGCCCGTCTCCTCGGCCTCGACGAGCGAGGGCTGGCCGACCTGGCGAAGAACGCCGTGACCGCGTCGTTCCTGGACGAGGCGGGCAAGGCCCGGATCGCCGCGGAGATCGACACCTACACGGCCGGGTGGCTCGCGCCCTGAGCGGCCACAATGGCCCCATGGACCATGTGACCGCCGTCGCCCACCGCGGCGACCCCTACCGCGTCCGCGAGAACACGCTCGGCTCGCTGCGCTCCGCGCTCGCCCTGGGCGCGGACGCGGTGGAGATCGACGTACGGCTCACCCGGGACGGGGTGCCGGTGCTGCTGCACGACGCGACGCTGGACCGGCTCTGGGGGCAGGACCGGCCGCTGAAGTCCCTGTCGGCGGCGGAGGTGCGGGGGCTGACCGAGGGCGGGGTGCCGGCCCTGGAGGAGGCGCTCGCCGCGTGCGAGGGGAGCCGGGTGATGATCGACCTGCCCGGCGCCCCCGAGCCACGGGCGGTCCGGCGGATCGTGGAGGTCGTGCACGCGTGCGGCGCGCAGGACCGGGTGTACTACTGCGCGGGCGCCCCCGCGATGCTCGCGGTGCGCGCCGCCGACCCGGCCGCCGAGATCGCGCTGACCTGGACGACGAAGGCGCCTCCGCGCGCCGGTCTGCTGGACGCGGTCCGGCCGCGCTGGCTCAACTACCGCTTCACCCTGGTGGATCGGGCGCTCGCCGAGCGGGTCCACCGGGGCGGGTATCTGCTGTCCGCGTGGACCCCGGACACCCGGCGGTCGATGCGCCGGCTGCTGGACGCGGGCGTGGACTCGGTGACGACGAACCGCGTGGACGTCCTGGTGTCCGAGCGGGAACGCTCCGGCCGGCACCCGTAGGGGCCATCCCTCATCAACGCCCTTGCGACACACAGGATTTGCTGGGGGCCCGGTCAGGGTCCCGCCCCTCCTCGGTGACGATCCGGCTCCGGCCGGTCCGGCACGACGATGATCACGCACCGTCCGCCGGACGCCCGGTCCGACTCGTCACCCAGGAGCAGCAGATGCCCGTACGCCCGTTCCCCGCGCTCGTCACCTCCGCGCTCGCCCTCGCCCTGACCGCGCTGCCGCTGGCCGGCACCGCGTCCGCCCGGCCCGCCCCCTCGTCGTGCTCCGCACGGGCGATCGAGGCCGCCGACCCGGACGGCCCCGATGTCGCGGCCCTGTGCGCGGCCCTCGAGGGGCTGCCCGACCGGGACGCCACGGCAGCCCTCATCCGCGTCGGCGGGCAGGGCAGTTGGCACGGGGCGGCGGGCGTGCGGGACATCGGGTCGGGGGCGCCCGCCCTGGAGGACGCCCGGTTCCGGGCCGGGTCCACGACGAAGATCGTCACGGCGGCGATCGTGCTGCAACTGGCGGCGGAGGGCCGGATCTCGCTCGACGGCACCGTGCAGCACTATCTGCCCGGTCTGCTCACGGACGACTTCGCGCCCATCACCGTACGGCAGTTGCTGAACTTCACCAGCGGTCTCCAGCCGGGCGCCTCCCTCGGCGACGACGTCGACACCGGCTACGCGCACCGCTTCGAGACGCTGACCCCGCGGGAGGTGGTGGCCGCGTCGGTGGCCAAGGGTCCCGATCCGGAGCACGCGCCGGGCGAGTTCCAGCGGTACGGCAACATCCACTACACCGTGCTGGGTCTGCTCATCGAGAAGGTCACCGGTGACTCGTACGCCCATCAGGCGGCCGTGCGGATCTTCCGGCCGCTCGGCATGCGGCACACGTCCTTCCCGGCCGGACCCGACCCCCGTATCCACGGCCCGCACAACCGCGGCTACGACTGGATCGACGGACGGCTCGTCGACGTGACCGAGTGGAACATGAGCGACCGGTTCGCGGCCGGCGATCTGATCTCCACGACGGCCGACATGGAGCGGCTGCTGGTCGCCCTGTTCCGCGGCCGAGTGGTGCCCGAGCCGCAGCTGAAGGAGATGTTCACCGTTCCGGACGTCGAGGGGGCCACCATGGGGGCCGCCTTGGAGCGCTTCGAGCTGAACGGCAAGGTGGTCTGGGGCAAGACGGGCTCGCGGCCCGGCTATCACACCGTGGTCGCGGCCACCCGCGACCTGTCGCGGACCGTCGTGTACTCGGTCGCCTCCACCGACGCGAAGGGCGACGGCCTGGCCATCGCCCAGCGCTTCGCCTTCCCCGCGTTCAACCGCTGACGACGGCGGCGGGGGCCCCGGCGACGGGTGCCCCCGCCAGTGCCTCCAGCCGCTTGATCCTGCGGCGCACCACGTACAGCGGGATCACCCCGACGACGCCGAACGACATGTCGATCACCGACCACCACAGCGGGATGCCGCGGATGGGGCCGCAGATCAGGGCGAGCGGGATGATGCCGGCGCAGGCGATCATGCCGAACTCGACGACCCAGATGTTGCGGACCGGGTCGCGGTAGGGGCCGTAGAAGGCGACCGCGATGACGAGGTGGGCGAAGGCCAGCCAGTCCGTGCCGTAGAGGAGGAACGGGTGTTCGGCGTCGGCGGTGTCGAGTCCCTGCCGGACGCGTGCGATCCACTCCGTCAGGCCGGGCAGGCTCTCCTGGACGGACAGGGCCCGCAGCAGGTCCTCCGTCCAGCGCAGCTCGTGGACGAGGGGAAAAGCCGTGGCGCCACTGAGCACCAGGCAGACGACGAAGACGGCCAACCACACGCGGATGCCCTTGAGCAGGGCGGCTCTGTCGCTCATGACCGTAGCCTACGCCCGAGTTGAACATGTTCAAAAGCGGGTTCCGGCCCGGCGGGGTTCGGCGCGTCCAGGGCGAGCATCCGTAGACAGACCGGTCCTACGATGTGCACGGGGCGAACGGAGGAACGATGGCCCTCGACGTGAGCGGGCGCGCCTTGGTGAAGCAGCGGTGGGCTGCCCGTGCCGCACTGGTCGCCGCCGGGCTCGCCCTGCTCGTGCCGCTGGTCCACGGCGGCTTCGTCGGCGTCCTGCTCCTGGTCGCCGCGGCGGTCGGCCTGGCCGTCAGCGCGGTCGCGCTGTGGTGGACGCTGACCCTGCGCGGCCCCCTGCGCTGGGTCGCGGCCCTGGTGGCGCTGCTCGTTCCGGCCGCACTCGTCGCCCTGTTCGCGGTCACCCTCCTGTGGTCCCTGCTGGTGTCGGTGGCCCTGTGGGCGGTGGCCGTCTGGAGCGGGCGGTACGCCCTCGGCAGCACGGCGCCCTCGCGGAAGCACGTGATGCGCGAGCGCAGGGCGCTGCCCGTACGGCGGCCCTTCCTGATCATGAACCCCCTCTCGGGCGACGGGAAGGTGGGCCGCTTCGGGCTGAAGGAGAAGGCCGAGCGGCTCGGTGCCCAGGTCGTCCTCCTCGACCCCGAGCGGCACCAGGACGTCACCGCCCTGGCCCGCGAGGCCGTCGCGGACGGGGCCGACCTGCTGGGGGTCGCGGGCGGCGACGGCACACAGGCGCTGGTCGCGGCGGTCGCCGCCGAGCACGGCCTGCCGTTCCTGGTGATCAGCGCCGGCACCCGCAACCACTTCGCCATGGACCTCGGCCTGGACCGGGACGACCCCTCCACCTGCCTCGACGCGCTCACCGACGGTGTGGAGCTGCGCGTGGACCTCGGCTTCGCCGGCGACCGCCCCTTCGTGAACAACGCGTCCTTCGGGGCGTACGCGGCCATCGTGCAGAACCCCGGCTACCGGGAGGCCAAGATCGGCACCAGTCTGGAGCTGCTGCCCGACCTGCTCCTCGGCGAGGAGGGCCCGCGGCTCACCGCCCGCGCCGGGGCCACCACGCTCGAGGCCCCGCAGGCCGTGCTGATCAGCAACAACGTCTACCGCACCGACGACCCGTTCGGCGTCGGCTACCGCGACCGCCTCGACGGCGGGGTGCTCGGTGTCCTCGGCATCCGGGTGGACAGCGCCGCCCAGGCCGCCGCCCTGCTGCTGACGCCGGGGCCGCACGGCCTCACCTTCGTCACCGCGCGGGAGGTGGTGGTGGACGCCGACCGCCCCGAGATCGAGGCCGGTGTCGACGGTGAGGCGCTGTTGCTGCCCGCCCCGGTGCGCTGCCGGGTCGCGCCGGGTGCGCTGCGGGTGCGCGTGCCGCGCGGACGCCCGGGTGTCCCCCGCCGCAAGGCCCGTCTGGACTGGCGCCGGCTGGGCCGGCTGGCGGCGACGGTGGGCCGCACCGCCGTCCATCACCGGCACCATCACGGGCACCCCTCCGGGTGACCTCGCCGGGTGACCTCGCCGGAACGTTCCCTTCCGGCCTTCCGGTGACTCCTCCGGGACGGCGTCCGGCACCCAGGAGCGGATGAACATTGCCGTAAACCGGCAATGCGACACCGTACCCGCGTCCGGCAGCATGGCCCGCGGGGAGCACCACGGACGGTCGCGGTGCCGGACACCGGCAGGTGTCCCGGCGCCGCACCGCTGCCGTGCCGTGCCCTCCGGACGACATGCGCCGCTCTGCGCGGCGCCGAGGGGAGAGGGGGCCCGCAGATGCGCACGGTTCTGACAGCCGCCACGGGCCTGCCCACCCTCGTCCTGAGCGCGGCCCTCGTCGTGGCCGTCTGCTTCTGGCTCCTGGCCGCCGCCGGTCTGGCCGTCGTCCGCAGCTTCGACGCGGACGTCGATCTGCGCCGGTGGGGCCTGGACGGCGTGCCCGTGACGGTCGCGCTGTCACTGCTGACGGTCCTCGCCTGGTCCCTGAGCGTCGGGGCGGCCGTGCCGCTCGCCGCGCTCACGCCCGCCGGGGGCGCCGCCGGCCCGCTGCTGCGGCTGGTCCTCCCGGTCGCCGCCCTCGTCGTGGCCCGGTCCGCGACCCGCCTTCTCGTCCGGCGGCTGCACCGCCTCTTCCCCGACGAACCCGGCCCGGCCGCGCGTCGCGCGGTCCGCACGGGCGGCCCCGTCCTCCGCGCGGGGGACCGCGCCGCCTGAGCCGCGCCGACCCCGGGGGCCCGGCGCCCGCGCCCCCGCTCACCCACGCCTGTTTCTCCCCGCACACCTACGCCCGAAGGACGTATGTCATGGTTCCCATGATCGTCGGCACCGGCGCGCTCGTCGTCGCCTGCCTGCTGGTGGTACTGGTCGTCGCCCGGCTGTTCCGCAAGGTGGAGCAGGGCAAGGCCCTGATCGTCTCCAAGATGCGCAAGGTCGACGTGACCTTCACCGGGCAGGTCGTGCTGCCCGTGCTGCACAAGGCCGAGGTCATGGACATCTCGGTGAAGACCATCGAGATCACCCGGGCCGGCAAGGAAGGGCTGATCTGCCGCGACAACATCCGCGCGGACATCCGGATCACGTTCTTCGTCAAGGTCAACAAGACCGTCGAGGACGTCGTCAAGGTCGCCCAGGCCGTCGGCACGGCCCGCGCCAGCGACCGCGACACGCTCCAGGAGCTGTTCCACGCCAAGTTCTCCGAGGCGCTGAAGACCGTCGGCAAGCAGCTGGACTTCACCGACCTCTACACCAAGCGCGAGGAGCTGCGGTACCGGATCATCGAGGTCATCGGCGTCGATCTGAACGGCTACCACCTGGAGGACGCGGCGATCGACTACCTGGAGCAGACGCCGCTCACCCAGCTCGACCCCGCCAACGTCCTCGACGCCCAGGGCATCCGCAAGATCACCGAGCTGACGGCCGTGGAGCACGTGCGCACCAACGAGGCGCAGCGCACCGAGCAGAAGGAGATCACCCGGCAGAACGTCGACGCCCGCGAGGCCATCCTGGAGCTGGAGCGCCGGCAGGCCGACGCCGAGATCAAGCAGCGCCGGGAGATCGAGACCGTACGGGCGCGCGAGGAGGCCGAGACGGCGCGGGTGGTGGAGGAGGAGCGGCTGCGGGCCCAGGCCGCCTTCCTCAAGACCGAGGAGCAGCTCGGGGTGCAGCGGGAGAACCAGGCCCGCGAGGTCGCCGTCGCCGCCAAGAACCGTGAGCGGGTCATCGCCGTCGAGAGCGAGCGCATCGAGAAGGACCGCCTGCTGGAGGTCATCGCCCGGGAGCGGGAGACGCAGCTGACCCGGATCGCCGCCGACAAGGAGGTCGAGGCGGAGAAGCGGCAGATCGCCGAGGTGATCCGCGAGCGGGTCGCCGTGGACCGGACGGTCGCCGAGCAGGAGGAGGCCATCAAGCGGCTGCGGGCCGTCGAGGAGGCGGAGCGCGACCGGCAGTCCGTGATCATCGCCGCCGAGGCCGAGGCGCAGGAGCGGCTGGTCAAGGACATCAAGGCCGCCGAGGCCGCCGAGCAGGCCGCCGTGCACCGCGCGGCCGAGGAACTGACGCTGGCCGAGGCGCGGTTGAAGAGCGCCGACCTGGACGCGCGGGCCAAGCTCCGGCTCGCCGAGGCGGTCCAGGCCGAGGCCGCCGCCGAAGGGCTGGCCTCGGTGCAGGTCCGCGACAAGGAGGCCGAGGTCATCGAGAAGGCGGGCCGCGCGGAGGCCGAGGCCACCGAGGCCCGGATGCGGGCGGAGGCCGAGGGAGCGCGGGCGAAGGCGCTGGCCGAGGCGCAGGGCGTCGGCGAGAAGCTGAAGGCCGAGGCCGCCGGGCTCACGGAGAAGGCGGCGGCGATGGCCGCGCTGGACGACGCCTCCCGGGGCCACGAGGAGTACCGGCTGCGCCTGGAGGCGGAGAAGGACATCCGCCTGGCCGGCCTGGAGGTGCAGCGGCAGGTCGCCGAGGCCCAGGCCACGGTGCTCGCGACGGGACTCGAGAACGCCGACATCGACATCGTCGGCGGGGAGTCGGTCTTCTTCGACCGTCTGGTGTCTTCCATCGCGCTCGGCAAGGGCGTGGACGGGTTCGTCCAGCACTCCGAGACGGCGCAGGCGCTCGGCCGGCCCTGGCTGGACGGCACGCGGGACCTCGGCGACGACCTCACCCAGGTTCTCGGGTCCGTCTCCACGGCGGACGTGCAGAACCTGACCGTGTCCGCGCTGCTGATGAAGCTCATGAAGACGGACACCGCGAACACCGGGCAGCTCCAGCAACTGCTGGACAGGGCGGGCGAACTGGGTCTCGCGGAGACCCCCCTCGCCTCCCTGAACGGCAGCGCCAGGGGCTGACCGGCACCCGGTCCGGAGCCGCCGCGCAGGGGACGGCGGCTCCGGACCGCGTCCTCGCCGTCCGCCGAGACCTCCACGACGTACGAGAGGGATCCCATGACCACCGGGACGACGAGCCTGGACACCGGCACCTACGAGGTGCTGCGGGACCGGCTCACCGCGCAGGCCGCCGAGCTCGCCCGGCGCGCCGAGGCGCTGAACGCCCGCCGGGCCGAGGAGTTCGGCGCGGTCCGCCTCGAACTCGCCGGCACCGCACGGCTGCACACCGAGCACGCGTGTGTGCCCCGCGATCTCGTGGCCGTCGGGGACGTCCTGCTGTTCGGTCACGGCCTTCCGGCGGACGCGGGCACCGAGCCGGCCGTCGGCGACGTCTTCGCGCTGCACGACCGCGACCTGAACCGGCTGCCCGAGGACGCCGTTCCGGGCCTCCTCGACGACCCCGCCTTCCTTCGTGAGTTCGGGGCGCTGCACCGCTACTACCGGCAGGCCCGGCTGCTGCGGCTGCGGCACGTGGAGGGCCGGCTGCTGGCCGTCTTCCAGACCGGGGAGAAGGCGGACGACATCCGGGTGCTGCGCTGGGCGGTGTCCGGCAGCGGCGAGGTGTCCTTCCTCGACGCGCGCGGCGACCGCGACCATGTACTGCCCCCGGCCCACGACTTCACGTGGACGCCGGCCACCCGCGAGGACCACCGGCTCGGCCGGCACCCGCACGTCTCCGTCGAGGACGAGCTGTTCGTGGCGACCGTCGGCGGTGCCCTCACCGTCAAGACCGAGGACGACACGGAGACCGGCGAGGGCGTGTACGCCGAGCCCGTCGACGAACCGCTGCAGTCCCTCGCGGACGCCGAGATCGCCTACGCCCGGGTCGGCGCCCTGATCCTGCTGCGCGTGCGCCCCTACAACGAGACCGCCCACCGGTACCTGGTGTTCAACACGCTGACCAGGGCCGTCGTCCGTCTCGACGGGATCGGGCAGGCGTGCCGCCGGCTCCCCGAGGACCAGGGCATCGTGTTCCCGGGCGGGTACTGCCTGACGAGCGGCGCGTACAAGATCTTCGAGGGGGCCGCGGGCGCGGAGGACGGGGCGTCCCTGGAGTTCGAACGGACGGTCCGCTCCCCCAACGGGGAGGACGTGCTGTTCACGTTCCACGCGCGGGAGACGGGCCGCGGTCTGCTGCTGCCGTACAACGTGATCCGCAAGGAGGTGTCGACGCCGCTGTCGTGCGGCGGCTGGGCCCTGTTCGGCGACGGCGGGCTGGTCCTGCTGCGCGCCGAGGGCGCCGAGCCGGGGCGCGTCCACCCCGTCCAGCTGTGGGACTCCCCGTACGTCTCCGACGTGCACGCCGCGGCGCAGCCCGTGGGCGCCGGTCCGCTGGCCCGGGTCGGCAACGCCGATCTGGTGCGCGGCGTCTCCGACTGCCTGTCGATCGCCGCGGCCGTCGCCGAGACCACCCCGACCGTCGAGGTGTACGAGGCGCTGACGGCGGCCTGCGTCCGGACGGCCGACGCCTACCACTGGCTGGACGAGGACGAACTCGGCTGCCTTGGCGAGCCGTTGGGGCAGGTGCGGGCGACCGCCGAGCAGGTGCTCACCGAGTTCCGCACGGTGCGGGCGCTGACCCGGCAGGCCGCCGGGGCGCTCACCGAGGCCGCCGACCGGGTCGCGGCGGTCGTACGGCGGTTGCGCGGCGAGGCGCCGCGGGGCGCCGGCGCCTGGGTGTCCGGGCTCGCCGAACTGCGCCGGGCCCAGGGGCATCTGCTCACGCTGAAGGATCTGCGGTACGCCGACACGGACCGGATCGACGAGCTCGCCGCGGACGTGGCGTCCGACCTCGCCGCGTTCGGCCGCCGCGCGGTCGCCGACCTGGCCCGCGAGGACGCGTTCGCCGCCCACCACGAGCGGGTGGACGGGCTCCTCGCGGACGCCGCGGGCATCGCGACCGTCGCCGAGGCGGGACCGGTCGCCGCCCGGGTCGACGAGCTCGCCGAGGGCCTGGAGACGGTGACGGAGGTCGTCGCCGGTCTCGACATCGCCGACGCCACGGTCCGTACGGCCGTCCTGGGGCGGATCGCCGAGGTCGCCGGCGGCGTCAACCGCGCCCGTGCCGTCCTGGACGGGCGCCGCCGCGACCTCCTCGACCAGGAGGGGCGTGCCGAGTTCGCCGCCGAGTTCGCGCTGCTCGGGCAGACGGTGACCGGCGCGCTCGCGGCCGCCGGGACGCCCGAGGCGTGCGAGGAGCACCTGGCCCGGCTGCTGGTGCAGGTGGAGAACCTGGAGTCGCGATACGCCGAGTTCGACGACTTCCTCGGCGCGCTCGCCGACCGGCGCGACGAGATCCACGAGGCGTTCACGGCCCGCAGGCAGGCCCTCGCCGACGAGCGGGCCCGCCGCGCCGAGCGGCTGGCCGCCTCGGCGGAGCGGGTGCTGCGGACCGTCGCCCGGCGGGCCGCCGCGCTGCCCGACGCGGACGCCGTCGCCGCCTTCTTCGCCTCCGACCCGATGCCCGGCAAGGTCCGGCGCATCGCCGGTGAGCTGCGCGAGCTGGGCGACCGGGTCCGCGCGGAGGAGCTGGACGGACGGCTGAAGGCCGCACACCAGGAGGCCGGCCGCGCGCTGCGGGACCGTACCGACCTGTATGCGGACGGCGGTCGCACCCTGCGCCTGGGCGCCCACCGCTTCGCCGTCCACACCCAGCCGCTCGACCTCGCCCTGGTCCCGGACGGCGACGGCCTCGCCTTCGCCGTCACCGGCACCGACCACCGCACCCCGGTGACCGACCCCGAGCTCATGGCGGGCCGCGCGTACTGGGACCGGCCGCTGCCGTCGGAGTCGCCGGACGTCTACCGCGCCGAGCACCTGGCCGCGCGGCTGCTGGACACGCACGGCGCCGAGGCCCTGGCCGGGGCGGACCTGCCGGACCTCGTGGGCCGGGCGGCCCGGGAGGCGTACGACGAGGGGTACGAGCCCGGCGTCCACGACCACGACACGGTGCTGATCCTCACCGCGCTGCTCGGCCTGTACGAGAGCGCGGGCCCGCTGCGCCACGAGCCGTCCGCCCGGGCGCGGGCCCAGCTGTTCTGGGCGCACGGCACGACGGACGGGGTCCGCGCGGACTGGGCCCGGCGCGCGGTGTCGCTGGCCCGCGCCCGCGACACGTTCGGGCCGGCCCCGGCCATCGCCGACCTGCGCCGCGAGCTGGCGGAGGCGATCGGCGGCGACGGCGCGCAGGCCGCCGCGGACTACCTCTTCGACGAACTGACCCGCGGCCCGGACGGGTTCGCCCTGAGCGCGGGCGCCCGCACCCTGCTGGAGAAGTTCCGCCGCACGGTCGGCACGTCCGCCTACGACGACGACCTCGCCGCGCTCACCGGCCCGGCCGCCCGCCGCCAGCTGGTCGAGGCGTGGCTGTCCGCGTACACCGCCTCCACCGGCACGGAGGTCACCGCCGGGGACCTGGCGGAGGCCGTGGCCGCCGAGCTGTGCCCGGACCTCCCCCGCTACGCGGGGGACGCGCCCCTGACCGCGACGGTGGAGGGCCTGCTCGGCACCCACCCCCGGATCACCGGGGGCCGGCTCACGGTCCGCGTCGACGAGTTCCTCACCCGCACCCGGGACTTCGCCGCGCACGAGGTCCCGGCCCACCGCGCCCAGCTGCGCCGCCGCACCGCCGTGACGGCGGCGGAGCGGGCCCGGCTGCAGCTGGACGAGCACCGGCCGCGCGTGATGCCGGCGTTCGTGCGCAACCGGCTCGTCGACGAGGTGTACCTCCCGCTCGTCGGCGACAGCCTCGCCCGGCAGCTCGGCACCACGGGCGAGACCAAGCGGACCGACACCGGCGGTCTGCTGCTGCTCCTGTCCCCGCCCGGCTACGGCAAGACGACCCTCGTCGAGTACGTCGCGGACCGGCTGGGACTGATGCTGGTCAAGGTCGGCGGGCCCGCGCTGGGCCGGGACGTGACCTCGCTGGACCCCGCCGAGGCGCCGAACGCGACCGCCCGCCAGGAGGTCGAGAAGATCAACTTCGCGCTGGCGGCGGGCAACAACACCCTGCTGTACCTGGACGACATCCAGCACACCTCGTCGGAGCTGCTGCAGAAGTTCATCCCGCTGTGCGACGCCACCCGCCGCATCGACGGCGTCCACGAGGGCGAGCCGCGCACCTACGACCTGCGCGGCAAGCGGTTCGCGGTCTGCATGGCCGGCAACCCGTACACCGAGTCCGGCGGACGCTTCCACGTCCCCGACATGCTCGCCAACCGCGCCGACGTGTGGAACCTCGGCGACGTCCTCACCGGCAAGGAGCAGGTCTTCGCGCTGAGCTTCCTCGAGAACGCGCTCACCGCCAACTCCGTCCTGGCCCCGCTCGCCGGCCGGGACCGGGCCGACCTGGACCTGCTCGTCCGGCTGGCCGAGGGCGACCCGACGGCCCGTCCGGACCGGCTGGCCCACCCGTACCCGCCCGCCGAGCTGGAGCGGATCCTCGCCGTGCTGCGCCATCTGCTGACGGTGCGGACGACCGTGCTCGCGGTGAACGACGCGTACATCGCGTCCGCCGCGCGGTGCGACGCCACCCGTACGGAACCGCCGTTCCGCCTCCAGGGCTCGTACCGGAACATGAACAAGATCGCCCAGCGTGTCCAGCCGGTTATGAACGACGCGGAGCTCGCCGCGCTGATCGACGACCACTACCGCGCCGAGGCGCAGACGCTCACCTCCGACGCCGAGGCGAACCTGCTGAAGCTGGCGGAGCTGCGCGGCACGCTCACCGCCACGCAGGCCGCCCGCTGGGCGGAGGTGAAGGCGGCGTACGTCCGCACCCAGGCCCTGGGCGGTCCCGAGGACGACCAGCTCACCCGGGCGGTGGCGGCACTCGGCCTGCTCGCCGACCGCGTCGCCGCCGTCGAGTCGGCCATCACCCGCGCCGCCGACCCCCGCCACCTGCTGACCCGCCCGGCGGCCGGGACCGGGCCCGCCCCACAGACCTGACGCCAGGCCGGACCCCCAGGAGCGCGGGCAACTCCGCGACCAGCCACGACGGCGCCGCGGCGGACCACGCACCGACCGTGCAGGTATGAGCGGACGCCTGTCCCGCGGGGACGCGGAGCGGCCCCGGGCCGGCGTGTGCCGGGCCCGGGGCCGCGCCGTGCGCCGGGGAAGGGCCGGCCGTCAGGCGTCCAGCGACGTCATGACGTGCTTGATGCGCGTGTAGTCGTCGAAGCCGTACGCCGAGAGGTCCTTGCCGTAGCCGGACTTCTTGAAGCCGCCGTGCGGCATCTCCGCGACCAGCGGGATGTGGGTGTTGATCCACACGCAGCCGAAGTCGAGGGCCTTGGACATGCGCATCGCGCGCCCGTGGTCCTTGGTCCACACGGAGGAGGCGAGCGCGTAGTCGACGCCGTTCGCCCACTCGATCGCCTGGGCCTCGTCCGTGAACGACTGGACGGTGATGACCGGCCCGAAGACCTCGTTCTGGATGATCTCGTCGTCCTGCTTCAGCCCGGAGACGACGGTCGGGGCGTAGAAGTAGCCCTTGTCGCCGACCTGGTGGCCGCCCGCCTCGACCTTGGCGTGCGCGGGCAGCCGGTCGATGAACCCGGCGACCTGCTTGAGCTGGTTGGGGTTGTTGAGCGGGCCGAACAGCACGCCCTCGTCGTCCGGCTGACCGGTCTTGGTCTCGGCGGCGGCCTTGGCGAGCGCCCGCACGAACTCGTCGTGGATGGACTCCTGGACGAGCACGCGGGTGGCGGCCGTACAGTCCTGGCCGGCGTTGAAGAAGCCCGCGACGGAGATGTCCTCGACGGCCTTGGCGATGTCGGTGTCCTGGAAGACGACGACCGGGGCCTTGCCGCCCAGCTCCAGGTGGACCCGCTTGAGGTCCTTGGAGGCGGACTCGGCGACCTGCATGCCCGCGCGGACGGAGCCGGTGATCGAGGCCATCGCCGGGACGGGGTGCTCGACCATCATGCGGCCGGTGTCGCGGTCGCCGGTGATGACGTTGAAGACGCCCTTGGGCAGGATCCCGCCGATGATCTCGGCGATCAGGACGGTCGACGCGGGGGTCGTGTCCGACGGCTTCAGGACGACCGTGTTGCCCGCGGCGAGGGCCGGGGCGAACTTCCACACGGCCATCATCATCGGGTAGTTCCAGGGCGCGACCTGCGCGCAGACGCCGATCGGCTCCCGGCGCACGATCGAGGTCAGGCCCTCCATGTACTCGCCCGCCGAGCGGCCCTCCAGCATCCGCGCCGCGCCGGCGAAGAAGCGGATCTGGTCGACCATCGGCGGGATCTCCTCGGACCGCGTGAGGCCGATCGGCTTGCCGGTGTTCTCGACCTCGGCGGCGATCAGGTCCTCGGCGCGCTCCTCGAAGGCGTCCGCGATCTTCAGCAGGGCCTTCTGGCGCTCGGCGGGGGTGGCGTCGCGCCAGGCCGGGAACGCCTGGGCCGCCGCCTCCATGGCGGCGTCGACGTCCGCCTGTCCGGACAGCGGCGCGGTCGCGTACGCCTCGCCCGTCGCGGGGTTGACCACCTCGGTGGTCCGTCCGTCGGCGGCGTCCCGGAACTCCCCGGCGATGTAATTGCGTAGTGTGCGCAGCCCACGCAGCTCGGTGCTCACTGCCGGCCTCCTGTCAGGGGTCTTCACTGGTTCTCCGACTGTCCATTCTCTGAGACACCCACCCTAATCGGCAGGCCGACGTTTTCAACACCCCCATCGGGCCCGCTTCTGCGAAATCCGCAGGTATCGCACACGTGAACAACGAATTTCATCGCCTCGACCTTGCGGAACTATCGATACGTCGTGCAGAGTGACGTCGTGGCCAGTCGAAGCGCAGAGCACAGGGACTCCCGCGAGTCCAGGAACGGCGGCGGTCCCCAGCTGGACGCCGTCTCCCTCGCCATCATCGAGCAGCTGCAGGAGGACGGCCGCCGGCCGTACGCCGCGATCGGCAAGGCCGTCGGCCTGTCCGAGGCGGCCGTGCGCCAGCGCGTCCAGAAGCTGCTCGACCAGGGCGTCATGCAGATCGTCGCCGTCACGGACCCGCTGACCGTGGGCTTCCGCAGGCAGGCGATGGTCGGCGTGAACGTCGAGGGCGACGTGGAGTCCGTGGCCGACGCGCTGACCGCCATGGCCGAGTGCGAGTACGTGGTGATGACCGCCGGCTCCTTCGACCTGATGGTGGAGATCGTCTGCGAGGACGACGACCACCTCCTCGAGGTCATCAACCGGCGCATCCGGGCCGTCCCGGGCGTGCGTTCGACGGAGAGCTTCGTCTACCTCAAGCTCAAGAAGCAGACCTACATGTGGGGAACCCGATAACCGTGAGGACCCGATAACCGTGAGCACCAAGGACCTCAGCCGCACCGCGTACGACCACCTGTGGATGCACTTCACCCGCATGTCCTCGTACGAGAACTCGCCGGTCCCGACGATCGTCCGGGGCGAGGGCACCTACATCTACGACGACAAGGGCAAGCGGTACCTGGACGGTCTCGCGGGTCTGTTCGTCGTCCAGGCCGGCCACGGCCGCACCGAGCTGGCGGAGACCGCCCTCAAGCAGGCGCAGGAGCTGGCGTTCTTCCCGATCTGGTCGTACGCCCACCCGAAGGCCGTGGAGCTGGCCGAGCGCCTGGCCGACCACGCCCCGGGCGACCTGAACAAGGTCTTCTTCACCACCGGCGGCGGTGAGGCGGTCGAGACCGCCTGGAAGCTCGCCAAGCAGTACTTCAAGCTGGTCGGCAAGCCCACCAAGCACAAGGTGATCTCCCGCGCGGTCGCCTACCACGGCACCCCGCAGGGCGCCCTGTCCATCACCGGCCTGCCCGCCCTGAAGGCCCCCTTCGAGCCGCTGGTCCCCGGCGCGCACAAGGTGCCGAACACCAACATCTACCGCGCCCCGATCCA
Source organism: Streptomyces sp. NPDC059852 (assembly GCF_042731455.1). Classification (NCBI taxonomy): domain Bacteria; kingdom Bacillati; phylum Actinomycetota; class Actinomycetes; order Kitasatosporales; family Streptomycetaceae; genus Streptomyces; species Streptomyces sp. NPDC059852. Next base: position 117,909 of record NZ_JBHWJK010000006.1, read on the forward strand.
CGGCGACGACCCCGAGGCCTTCGGCCGCTGGGCCGCCGACCAGATCGAGCAGCAGATCCTCTTCGAGGGCCCGGACACCGTCGCCGCGGTCTTCCTGGAGCCCGTGCAGAACGCCGGCGGCTGCTTCCCGCCCCCGCCCGGCTACTTCCAGCGGGTCCGCGAGATCTGCGACCAGTACGACGTGCTGCTCGTCTCGGACGAGGTCATCTGCGCCTTCGGCCGCCTGGGCACGATGTTCGCCTGCGACAAGTTCGACTACGTGCCGGACATGATCACCTGCGCCAAGGGCATGACCTCGGGCTACTCCCCGATCGGCGCCTGCGTGATCTCCGACCGGATCGCCGAGCCGTTCTACAAGGGCGACAACACCTTCCTGCACGGCTACACCTTCGGCGGCCACCCCGTGTCCGCGGCCGTGGGCCTCGCCAACCTCGACCTGTTCGAGCGCGAGAACCTCAACCAGCACGTCCTCGACAACGAGGGCGCCTTCCGCTCCACCCTGGAGAAGCTGCACGACCTGCCGATCGTCGGCGACGTCCGCGGCAACGGCTTCTTCTACGGCATCGAGCTGGTCAAGGACAAGGCGACGAAGGAGTCCTTCAACGACGAGGAGACCGAGCGCGTCCTGTACGGCTTCCTGTCCAAGAAGCTCTTCGAGAACGGCCTGTACTGCCGCGCCGACGACAGGGGTGACCCGGTCGTCCAGCTCGCCCCGCCGCTGATCTCGAACCAGCAGACGTTCGACGAGATCGAGCAGATCCTGCGCGCCACCCTCTCGGAGGCGTGGACCAAGCTCTGATCCACCGCGGCCCGTCGGCGGGAGTGCACCCGTAGGAGTGAGAAGGGTGCACCCCCGCCGCGTGCTGTCCGGCGTTCGACGCCCCGGTCCTTAGCGTGCCTGGTAACCGATCGGCCCTGTCTTCGTTCCCCCGGACGGGGGAACGGCACGGGAACTACGGATCTGAACCGAGGTGTACGCCATGGTGGCTCCGCCGGACAACGACGTGCTCTGGGCACGCGCCCTGCACTTTTCGTACGACGACGGCTCGCCCGCGCTCAGCGGCGTCTCGCTCGGGGTCCAGGAGGGCGAGATCCTCGCCGTGGTCGGCCCGCGCGGCAGCGGCAAGACCGCCCTGCTGCGCTGCCTGTCGGGACTGACCCCGCCGGGCGGCGGCGAGATCTGGTTCAACAGCGTGCCGGTGCACACCATGGGGGCACAGGCCCGTGACCGGCTCCGCCGCGACCGCTTCGCCTGGATCGGCCCCACCCCCTCGCTGGTCCCCGAGCTGAACGTCTGGGAGAACACCGCCCTGCCCCTGATGCTGCGCGGCAGCGGCCGGCGCCGGGCCAAGACCGCCGCGCTGGAGTGGCTGGAGCGCCTCGACGTCGGCGACGCCGCCCGCAAACGCCCGCACCAGCTGGTCCGGGCCGAACGCCAGCGCGTCAGCATCGCCCGCGCCCTGGCCCCCGCGCCCCAGGTGCTCTTCGCCGACGAGCCGACGGCGCCCCTGCACCGCGCCGACCGCACCCAGGTGCTGCGCACCCTGACGGCGGCGGCCCGCTCGCACGGCATCACGGTCGTCCTGACCGGCCACGACCCCGAGTGCTCGGCGTTCGCCGACCGCACCATCGCCCTGCTCGACGGACGGCGCGTGAACACCGTGCACCTGCCGCCCGTCCCCGAGACGGAAGGCCGGGCGGCGTGCTCGCTCTCCGCCTGACCCGCGGCGCCCGGCCCGCCGTCCAGCTGCGCCGCCTGCTGGTCACGGCGGCCTCGGCCGGAACCGGCTTCCTGCTGCTGTGCGCCCTGGGCTACGCCCTGTCCCACCCCTACTCCCCCGGCGACGCGACCGCGCGGCTCGCCTGGTGCCTGCCCCCGCTCGCCGCGACGGTCCATCTCGCGGTGGCCGTCGCCCGTACCGATCCCGGCACCCGGCCGCGTCCCGGCCTCGCCGCGGTCGGCCTGGGCCCGGCCCGCCTGATGCTGGTGTCGGTCACCACCACGGCGCTGTCCTGCCTGCTCGGCTCGATGCTGGCCCTGCTGGTCTTCCTGCATCTGCGGGGCGACCTCACCGGCATGCCGTTCGACGGAGCGGCCACGGAGGCGCTCGCGGCCGGCACCCCGCTGCCGGTGCCCGGCTCCCTCACCCTGCTCGGGCTGGTGCCGGTGATCGCGTCGGCCGCCGTGGCGTTCGTCCTGCGGCCCCAGGGGCTCGGCCCCGCACCGGACGGCGGCACCAGACGGGTGAACGGCCGGTTCGGCACCCGGGTGCGGGAGGCCGTGCGGGGCACGCCGGGCACCGATCAGGTACCGGAGTCCGCGCAGGGCACCGGGGCCGCGCCGGACGCGCTCCCCGCGCTGCCGGAGCCGAGCCCGGCGCCCAAGGGCCTGCCGTGGGGCGTGGCGGTGCTCGCCGCGGGCCTGGCCGTGGAGACGTACGCCGCCGGCGCGTCGGACGACGGCGGACCCGCCCTGCCCGCGGCGCTGCCCGCCGGTCCCACCGGGGTGCTCGTGGGCTGGCTGCTCACGGCGGTGGGCCTCGCGCTGGCCGCCCCCGGACTCACCCACCTGTGCGGCCTGGTGCTGCAGGCCGTGCGCCCCGGCGCGCTGCGGCTGCTGGCGGGCCGCGGCCTCATGGCGGAGGCCGCACGGATCGGGCGCCCTCTCGGCGTCGTGTGCGCGGTGGCCTCGGCCGCGTACGCCATGACGCCCCTGCCGGACGCGGGCTCCTTCGGTCCGCTCACCGCGCTGGGCGCCGCCGTGGTCACCGGCTGCGCCGTGGCCACGCTGCTCACGGCCGCCGTCGAGGCCCGGCAGGACCGCTCCGGCACCACGGCGGCCCTGCTGCGCCTCGGCGCCCCGGCGGGGACGCTGCGCGCGGCGGCGGCCCTGCGCGCCGGTGCGCTGCTCGCCGTCTTCGGCCCGCTGACCCTGGTCGTGGCCGAGCTGGCCGCGCTGCCCCTGTCCCGCTGAGCGCGCCGCCCGGAAAAAGGTTCCCGGGCGGCGATGAGTTCCGCGGGGCCCTCGGGTCTACCTCACCGAACAGCGACGAACCGATGGGAGAGACCCCGATGACCGCCCCCGCGTACCAGCAGATGATCTTCGTGAACCTGCCCGTGAACGACCTCGACGCGTCGAAGAAGTTCTTCACGGAGCTGGGCTACTCGATCAACCCGCAGTTCAGCGACGACAACGCGGCCTCGGTCGTGATCAGCGACACCATCGTCGCGATGCTGCTCACCAAGCCGTTCTACGCGACCTTCACCAAGAAGGAGATCGCGGACGCCACCACGACCAGCGAGGTCCTGATCTGTCTGAGCGCGGAGAGCCGCGCCAAGGTCGACGAGCTGGTGGAGAAGGCCGTCGCGGCCGGCGGCACCGCCTCGGACAAGGTCCAGGACATGGGCTTCATGTACGGCCGCGCCTTCGACGACCTCGACGGGCACACCTGGGAAATCGTGTGGATGGACCCGGCGGCGGTCGAGGGCTGACGAGCACCCGGGCCTAGCATGGGCGGGTGCAGACGATGCCCGCCCATGCGGCCCACCACGACGACCACGAGATAGAGACGCTGGAGGAGTTCGACGCGATCGTCTCGGCGCGCGGCTCCCTCGCCGGATTCCGCGTCCAGGCCGTCGATCTGACGGACCGTACGCGCGAACTGCTCACCACCGGCGCGGCCGGCGCGGTCTTCCTCGGCTGCCCGATGCGCGAGGACGCGGCCGCCAAGGTCCGTTCCGAGGGCGCCCTGGTCTTCCCGCCCGTCCCGGACCTGCCCTTCGACCCCTACCGGGGGCACGTCTACACGCCGGACGAGCTGTTCGCGTCCCTGGCCGACGGTTACGAGGCCACGCCGGACGCCCGCGCCTACGCCTGGCTCCAGCGCACGAAGGCCGACCGGGACGTGTACGCCTCGACGCTGCGCGCGCTCCACGACGACGCCGTGTCCGACGCCCTGGACGAACTCCTCACCGACACGCGGGTGGTGGGTGTGATGGGCGGGCACGCGATGCGCCGCGGAACCCGGGAGTACGAGGGTGCCGTGCGGCTCGGCCGGGAGCTGGCGCGCGCCGGTCTGACGGTGGCCACCGGCGGCGGCCCCGGCGCGATGGAGGCGGCCAACCTCGGCGCCTATCTGTCCCCGTACGGCGACGAGGAGTTGGGCGACGCGCTGCGGCTGCTCGCCAAGGCGCCGGGGTTCACGCCGTCCGTGACCGAGTGGGCGTCGGTCGCCTTCGAGGTGCGGGCCCGGTTGCCCCGCGGCGGTCGCTCGGTCGGCATCCCGACCTGGTTCTACGGCCATGAGCCGCCGAACCCCTTCGCGTCCCACATCGCCAAGTACTTCTCCAACGCCACCCGTGAGGACGGCCTGTTGGCGCGTTCCACGGCGGGTGTGGTCTTCCTGCCCGGGGCCGCCGGCACCGTCCAGGAGGTCTTCGACAACGCGACGCCCAACTACTACGAGTCGCGGGGCGAGCCCACGCCGATGGTCCTGGTGGACCGGGCGCACTGGACCGAACGCCTGCCGGTGTGGCCCCTGCTCCAATCCCTCGCGCGAGACCGGTCGATGGAGACGCGGATCGCCCTGGTCGACCGGATCGAGGAGGCGCCGGAGGCCCTGAAACGTCTCCTCGGGCAATAAGAGGGCAAAGCCAACGCCTGTAGGCTGCATATGCGTTGACAGTGCTTATGCGACGCTTATAAATCTGTGGGTCTCACGGGAACGGTGATGTCCCGTCACCGCTTCCTTCCAACCCCCCTCAGTGGTGCAACTCCCGTAAGGACAAACGTGTCCATAAACCGCCGTACTGTCGCACGCTCCGTGCGGGCCCTGGGCGTGGCGTCCGCCTCGGCCGCACTGGCCCTCTCCGTCGCGGGCAACGCGCTCGCGTGCGACATCAGTGAATTCTCCGCCGAAGCCAAGTGCGACGGCGACAAGGGCGTCATCACGGTCACCGACAAGGACCCCAGCGGTGTCCCGGCGACGGTCACCGTGTTCCTGCAGAACAACGGCGCCGACCTCGAGAAGGTCGGCGAGCAGGTGGTCAAGGGCTCGCGCGAGGGCGTCACCATCACCTTCGCCGAGGACTGGAAGCCGAACGCCGAGTACCGCGTGCACGTCAAGGCCGCGGGCTACGTCGACAAGGACATCAAGCCGAACCTGACGACGCCGTCCACCGCCTGCAAGAAGGACGAGGAGCAGCCCCCGGCTCCGTCGGACACGCCGACGCCGACGCCGTCGGACTCCGCCTCGACCCCGGCCGAGGAGACCGAGACCCCGGCTCCGTCGGAGAGCGCGTCCACCGCTCCTGCGGAGAACGCCCCGTCCCCGGCGGCCGGTGACTCCAACCTGGCCGAGACCGGTGCGAACTCCAACACCGGTCTGATCGCGGGCATCGCGGTCGCGCTGGTCGCCGTCGGCGGTGGCGCGGTCTTCTTCGGCCTGCGTCGCCGTGGGGCCAAGAGCGAGGGCTGATCCGGCCCTTCCGTGACACCGCTGCGGCCCGTCCCCGTCCCCGGGGGCGGGCCGCAGTCGTTGCCTGCCGCGGGCTCAGCCGAAGGTCGCCCGCTCCAGCCAGAACTCCAGCAGTTCCCGCTCGCCGAGGATCTCCAACCGGGGGCTGTCCAGCGGCAGTCGGCGGTAGAACGCCAGCAGGACGTCGGTGAGCGTGCCGCGCAGCGCGACCGTCGCCTTCTCGTGGCCGCGGCGCCATACGATCGCCTCCCCGTCCAGGTCGACGCACCACTCGGCGTCCACGCCGGGCGTGGGGTCGGTGGCGTGCAGATGGATGCTCGCGCCGGGCCGGCGCAGCTCGCGCGAGGGGTCGTCGGGGATGGTCCGCTGCGCCCACCGCACGATCTCCAGCCACTCGTCGATCGCGTCGGCCGCGATCTCCGGTGCCACCTCGTACGGCAGTCCGGCGGCGAGCGTCGCGTCGGCGCGGTGGATCGTGAGTTCGTGCGTCATCCGGCGGGCCCAGAACCCGGAGGTGGGGATCCCGGCCCACGACCACACCGGGGTGTCCGGACCGGCCTCCCGGAGCGTGTGGACGAGCAGTTCGCCGGTCTCCGCAAGCCAGGCGTCGAGCGCGGCGGGGTCGCCCTGCGCGTCGGGCCCCTGGGCGCCCGGAACGGTCTCCTCCGGGATCTCCTTCTCGGCGCGTGTCCGCACCATCAGCTCGACCCAGCGCAGGGCCTCCCCCGTGTGCCGGACGAGCTGCTCCAGCGACCAGTCGGGGCAGGTCGGCACGGTGGCCGACAGATCGGCACCGGAGGCCACCACCGCCCTGAGCAGGCCGACCTGGTGATCTATCTCGTCGCAGTAGCGGTCATGTGCGAGCAGCGTCATGCCCGCACCCTAAGCGCCGGGTGATCAGCCGAGCACCACGATTTCCGCCGCGTCGAACTCCACGCCGACCACGTCCCCGACCTCCGGTGCCTCCCGCAGCGCGCAGGCGGCCTCCAGGCGTGGCGCGCCCTCCGGCTGGAGCCGCAGGGCGACATGCGTGCCCCGGAACGTCCGCGCGGCGACCGTGCACCGCAGTCCCTCGTCGGGCGCGACGAGCCGCACCCCGGCGGGCCGCACGAGCAGGCTCCGGACGCCCTGCGCGGCGTTCCCGTCGACCGGGAGCTTGCCCCAGGGGGTGTCCGCGGCCTCACCGGCCACGGTGCCCTCGACCACGTTGTCGAAGCCGAGGAAGCGGGCGACGAACGCGTCCGCCGGGTGCTGCCACACCTCGAGCGGTGTCCCGGTCTGCGCGATCCCGCCGTCCCGCATCACCACCACCCGGTCGGCCAGCGCGAACGCCTCCCCCTGGTCGTGGGTGACGGCCAGCACGGTGGTGCCCAACCGCCCGAACAGCTCCCGCAGTTCGACCACCAGGCGTTCCCGCAGCGAGCGGTCGAGCTGGCCCAGCGGCTCGTCCAGCATCAGCAGTCGCGGCCGGGGCGCGAGGGCACGGGCCAGCGCCACCCGCTGCTGTTCCCCGCCGGACAGCGAGGCGACGGCCCGCCCCGCGGCACCCGGCAGTCCGACCAGCTCCAGCAACTCGCCCACGCGCTCGGCCTGTTCACGCCGGGAGGCCCCGTGCATCCGGGCGCCGAACGCCACGTTGCCGCCGACGTCCCGCTGCGGGAACAGCTGGTGGTCCTGGAACATCAGACCGACACCGCGCCGGTGCGCGGGCACCCCGGCCTGGTCGCGCCCGTCCAGCGTCACCCGGCCGGCGTCCAGGGACTGCAACCCCGCCACGGCCCGCAGCAGCGTCGACTTGCCGCTGCCGCTCGGCCCCAGCACGCACACGATCTCGTGCTCGGCGACGTCCAGGTCGACGGCGTCGAGCACCGCCCGCCCGCCGAAGCGGACCGTCGCGCCCGTCAGGCTCAGCAGCATCTAGAACTCCCCCGTCCGGTCGGTGCGCAGCCGCTCCAGCACCAGGAGCGCCACCGCGCACACCACCATCAGCACCGTGGAAAGGGCCATCGCCTGGCCGTAGTTGAGGTCACCCGCGCGCCCCAGCAGCCGGGCCACCGCGACCGGCAGCGTCGGATTGTCGGGCCGGGCGATGAACACGGTCGCGCCGAACTCGCCGAGCGACACCGCGAACGCGAACCCGGCCGCGATCAGCAGCGCCCGGCGCACCATCGGAAGGTCGATCTCCCGCCACACCCGCCAGGGCGAGGCGCCGAGGACCGCGGCGGCCTCCCGCAGCCGGTCGTCGACGGCCCGCAGCACGGGCAGCATCGTCCGCACGACGAAGGGCACCCCGACCAGCGCCTGCGCGAGCGGCACCAGGATCCAGCTGCTCCTCAGGTCGAGCGGCGGCTCGTCCAGGGAGATCAGGAACCCGAACCCGACGGTCACCGCGGACACCCCGAGCGGCAGCATCAGCAGCGCGTCGAAACCCCGGACGAACCGGCCGGCGTCCCGCCGGGTCAGCGCGGCCGCCGCCAGACCGCCGACCAGCACGGCGATGAGGGTGGCGACCACGGCGTACTGGAGGGAGTTGGCGATCGCCTCGATCGGCGCGACGAGGAAGACCCCGCCGTCGGACTCGGTGAGTGCCCGGTAGTAGCCGAAGCCGGGCGCGTCCAGGGAGCGCCGCACGAGGACGGCGAGCGGCAGCACCAGCAGGACGGCGACGACGGCCAGGACCCCGGCGAGCAGCGCCCACTGCCCGGCCCCGCGCGGCCGCCGCGCCGTCACGGACGCGTCGACGAGCCGCAGGGTGCTCTCCCGCCGCCGTACGGTCCAGGCGTGCACGGCGAGGATGGAGCCGACCGCCAGGAACTGCACGATCGTCAGCACGGCGGCCGTGGACAGGTCGAAGATCTCGGAGGTCTGCCGGTAGATCTCGACCTCCAGAGTCGAGAACGCCGGACCGCCGAGGATCTGGACCACGCCGAAGGACGTGAAGGTGAACAGGAAGACCATGAGCGCGGCGGCGGCCACGGCGGGCCCGAGCGCCGGCAGCGTGACGGTCCGCCAGGCGGTCCACCGGGACGCCCCGAGCATCCGCGCGGCCTCCTCCTGCCGGGGGTCCAGCTGGGCCCACAGGCCGCCCACCGTCCGTACGACGACGGCGTAGTTGAAGAAGACGTGCGCGAGCAGGATGGCCCACACGGTGGTGTCCAGCCGTACGCCCCACAGCTCGTCCAGCAGCCCGCCGCGGCCGACGAGCGCGAGGAACGCCGTGCCGACGACGACGGTCGGCAGCACGAACGGCACGGTCACCACGGCCCGCAGGACCTGTTTGCCGGGGAAGTTGAAGCGGGCGAAGACATAGGCGCCGGGCAGCGCGATCAGCAGGGTGAGCGCGGTGGAGGCGAGGGCCTGCCAGGTGGTGAACCACAGCACGTGCCGGATGTCGGACTGCCCGAGCACGTCCCACAGCCGCCCGAACCGCCACACCCCGTCGACATGCAGGCCGCGCGCGACGATCGCGGCGACCGGGTAGGCGAAGAAGACCACGAAGAACGCGACGGGCACGGCCACGAGACCGAGCCGCGCCGCCGCGCTCCGTGTGCGGCGCCCCGCTACCTGAGGACGAGCGAGGTCCACGACTTGACCCAGTCGTCACGGTGGGCGGCGATCTTCGCCGGCTCCATGGTCTCGGGGTTCTTCGCCGCCGGCCCGTAGGCGGTGAACTCCTTCGGCACCTGGGCGCCCTCGCGCACCGGATACACGAACATGTTCAGCGGCATGTCCTTCTGGAACGTGTCGCTCAGCAGGAAGTCGATCAGCGCCTTGCCGCCCTCGGCGTTCCTGGCGTTGCTGAGCAGACCGGCGTACTCGACCTGCCGGAAGCAGGTGCCCTCTACGACACCCGTGGGCGCGGTCGAGGGCCGGGGATCGGCGTAGATCACCTCGGCGGGCGGCGAGGAGGCGTACGACACGACGAGCGGCCGGTCGCCCTTGGCCTTCTTGCCGCCGGCCGAACCGGAGAACTCCTCGTTGTACGCCTGCTCCCAGCCGTCGACGACCTTGACGCCGTTGGCCTTCAGCTTCTTCCAGTAGCCCTCCCACCCGTCGTCGCCGTACTCGGCGGCGGTGCCGAGCAGGAAGCCGAGGCCGGGCGAGGAGGTGGAGGCGTTCTCGGTGACGAGGAGGTCCTTGTACGCGGGCTTGACCAGGTCGTCGAAGGAGGTGGGCGGGGTGAGCCCGTGCTCGCTGAAGTACGCCTTGTCGTAGTTGACGCAGACGTCGCCGGTGTCCACGGGGGTGACCCGGTGCTTCTCCTGGTCGACCCGGAACTCGGGCGCGACCTTGTCGGAGCCCTTGGCCTCGTACGACTGGAACAGGCCGTTGTCGAGGGCCCGGGACAGCAGGGTGTTGTCGACGCCGAAGAAGACGTCGCCCTGGGGGTTGTCCTTGGTCAGGATGGCCTTGTTGACGGCCTGCCCTGCGTCGCCGTCCTTGAGGACCCGGACCTTGTAGCCGGACTGCTTCTCGAAGGCGGCGAGGACGTCCTTGGACACGGCCCACGAGTTGTGGCTGACGAGGGTGACGGTCCGGGAACCGCCGCCGCTGCCGTCGCCGCCGTCGTCGGACGACCCGCAGGCGGTCAGCGCCGGCAGGGCGACGAGACCGAGCCCGACGGCGAGGGCCGTGGCCTTCTTGGTGATGCTCACTGGATTCCTCCTGGGGGTGACCAGGAAGAGACGCGGCCCTGCCCGTGGCCCCGGGGGGCTCGGGCAGGGCGCAACAGCTCGAGTGATGACCGATCTCCCTACCCAGAATGACCTGGGCCAGGTTCGGAGGGTCTGCGGCCGGTGCCGCACTCTCAGCGCTGTGGCGCTCCCCTGTCGGAATATGCAGATGTGTTGACGCCGGTCAGACTACCGCTCGGTGGCGGCGAGCTGACCACACGCCCCGTCGATCTCCTGACCACGGGTGTCCCGGATCGTCACCGGTACACCGTGGGCGGCGATGGCCTCGACGAACGCCTTCTCGTCCTCGGGCCGGGAGGCGGTCCACTTCGACCCCGGGGTCGGGTTGAGCGGAATGAGATTGACATGCACAGGCTTGCCCTTGAGCAGCCGCCCGAGCCGGTCACCACGCCAGGCCTGATCGTTGATGTCCCGGATGAGCGCGTACTCGATGGACAGCCGGCGGCCGCTCTTCCCGACGTACTCGAACCCGGCGTCCAGCACCTCGCGCACCTTCCACCGCGTGTTCACGGGGACGAGGGTGTCACGCAGCTCGTCGTCGGGGGCGTGCAGCGAGATGGCGAGCCGGCACTTGAACCCCTCGTCGGCGAACCGATGAATGGCAGGCACGAGCCCGACCGTGGAAACAGTGATCCCCCGCTGCGAGAGCCCCAGCCCGTCGGGCTCAGGATCGGTGAGCCGCCGAATGGCCCCGACAACGCGCTTGTAGTTGGCGAGCGGCTCGCCCATCCCCATGAAGACGATGTTGGACAGCCGAGCAGGCCCCCCAGGCACCTCACCGTCCCGGAGCGCCCGCATCCCGTCGACGATCTGATGGACGATCTCGGCGGTGGACAGATTCCGATCCAGTCCCGCCTGCCCGGTGGCACAGAAGGGACAGTTCATCCCGCACCCGGCCTGAGAACTGATGCACATCGTGACCCGATCCGGGTACCGCATCAGCACGGACTCCACGAGCGTCCCGTCGAACAGCCGCCACAGCGTCTTGCGCGTGGTCCCCTCGTCGGTCGACAGATGCCGCACGACGGTCATCAGCTCGGGAAACAGCTCCTCCCGCAGCTTGGCGCGGGACCCGGCGGGGATGTCGGTCCACTGCTCCGGATCGTGCGCGTACCGCGCGAAGTAGTGCTGCGACAGCTGCTTGGCACGAAACGGCTTCTCGCCGATCGCGGCGACGGCGTCCTTGCGCTCACCGGGCGTGAGATCGGCAAGATGCCGCGGCGGCTTCTTGGCTCCGCGCGGGGCGACGAATGTGAGTTCTCCGGGTGCAGGCATAACCCTTCCAGTGTGGCAGATCAACTCTGGATGCCCAGGCCGGAGCGGGGTGGGGGCGGTCACCCACGGGTGCCGTCTGCCATCGTCGGCCAACGTCGCACGGCCCAGGGGACGGCCCAGCCTTGCCCCGGCGCTTAGAAGACGCCGGCACACCTGGCTGCGCACGGTGATCGTCTTACTCCCGTGCCACGCTGGGATGCTGAGTGTCACTATCGTGCGCCGTCCTTGCTGTCAGCGTTACTGGAGGTCCGGTCCAGCCGAGAGCGCCTGATCCGGCACCCTGCCTTTCTCTAGGGCTGATTGAAGTCGCGGCGTCCGCCCTCCGTGATGACACCAACAGCCCGCCGCTGCTGGACTACCGTGCGCTACACCACGCGGATCCGCACCCCAGTACCATCACTTCCCACGGAGACGGCCTGGTGCGAACCGCTCGCAGGCGCTCCTCTGCCCACCGTGGCCCATGTATCGCGAAGCCGACGGGCTCTTTGGAGATAGGCACCCATTCTTCCCTCGCGAAGATTCTCATACATCCCTTTTTCGACTCCCCTGAAGATTTCGAGCGAGGCGCCATCGGGGAGCGGCATGGTGTATTTGATGCCAACGAATCGATGTGAATCAAAGCTGGACTCGGCGCTGACGGTAAAACTTTGCCAGTCCGGGGCGGGATCATCTATGGGGAGTCGCTGAATGTCTGCGGTTCTCGGTGAGGTGAACTGTGATGCAGCAGTATTGTCACCGGCGAAACGCAGGACTGAATGGGCTGCATTTCTCGCCAGAACGCGAAATAGCCACTCCTTTCCGTCCTCGGGTACTTGAAAGATTACTGGCAGCTCGTTCGCGCTTGCCTCATACGCGGCGCGCGCCGACCTCAATTCCGCCTCACTGGCCTCATATGCTCCGGACCCGAGAAGCTCTCGCTGCCGTGCATGGAATTGTTCAAATGTGGGCTTTCCTGAAGTCCACTGCCGAGGACCAGGATCCTCTGCCAGCAATGAATCAAGTTCTCCGCTCGGGCCTGTCCAAAGGTCGTCGTCTCCGGGCGGGTCGAGTACATCAATAGAAACGCCTGCAGTGGACAGACGAGACGCGACGATTAGGCTCGGTAGAGTCTTAGACCCTACCTCAATGGTACCCACTTGAAGGGAGGCCGTGGCCAACTGCTTCCTGGAATGATAGGAGTTTCCATGAGTGCCCTTGCATTCCAGTACATATACTTTACATCCCGAGTTCGCAGATCCCGCACGTCGACCGACCAGAAAGTAGTCAGGACGCATGGTTGCCCTATTCTTCTGGCGAACTAGGCCGACCCCCTCAATAAAACCTGCGGCGAGTGCAACATCCACGTCAACGCTTGAGAACAGCCACCCAGGATATTTCCGCTCAAGAATCCTCTTCGCCACTACAAGGGCAAGGCCAACACCTAACTGCTCTGACTGTGCGACTTTGTGATGGTGAACTATGTCGGAGCCTGCCTGAGTCAAAGCCAGTATCTTCTTCTGATTGCTCTTCAAGGTGGCGCAGTAGCGCACATGCGCCCAGTGTCGTGCTATATCAGCGAACGGGGAAGCGGTAACAAACGTCGTGGCCAACCCTAATTCGCGCAACACTTCCGCAGGGCTAGACTCGATCCCATTGAATAGGGTGGATGGGATCGCATACACAGGCTTGCGATAAAGACTTGATGCGCCGCGTTTCGGGCCAATGCGTTCTCGGGCTTCCTTCTCGACCTCTTCTGCTAATTCTGGAGTCGAGCTAACGATAAGTCTCGAAGGAGTTCCCAGCTCGCGCACTAAAGCACTAAAGTCAAGATGCACGCTTCCCCCAGGTGCGTAGCACTGCTTGAGAAGACCGACCGTAGATGCCGGGGCAGGCCGCCACAAGACCGCCTGTTGTAGGTGCGGCTGCGCCGGCGCCAAGGTCGCCGCGTCCGCCGCGCCTCACCCACTGGGGCGTTCGGACGGCTGAGATGAGCCGGCCGCGACTCCGAGGTAATACGACAGACCGACGAGCCATCGGTCTCTGCCCAGCCACAACTGATCACCGGCGGCCAGGCCTGCGGCCGCCTTACCGATCAAGGCCATGACCTGCTGCTGAGCTGTCGGTAGCTGTCGGCGTTGGTCAACGCTGAGCACCCTCCCACGGCCCGAGGGCGGCTCGGGAGAACGCTCGTGCGTGGGCATGCTGGACCCAACTCGCACCGCTGCCCCTGCCATCAAGGTCAGGCCACCATGCCCCATGGAAAAAAGCCGCAACCTGATTTTTTGCGGCAAATGGAACATTGTCAGAATCTCGTGAAAGAGTGGTCAACGTCCGGCATCATGGGCTGATGATCGTGCTTCTCGACACCACGGCCTTCGTTGCTGATCCTCACTGCAGTGGTACTGCGTGGCGCGTGTTGGCCCACGCGACATCCGCCTGGAACGTTCGCATCGTGGTGCCCAGGGTGGTTATTCAAGAGGCGGTAGCCGGGTACCGCAGACGTGCAAACGAAGCGCTGGTGGGGCTCCAAAGACAGAAAGACAAGAATGGAGGTGCCCTTGGCATCTCGGCAATCTACGACAAAGCGCGAGCTGATATCGAGGAAGAGGTCGAACGGTACTCGGAGAGCCTAGAAGGACATCTCAATGAGATAGGTGCTGAATTCCTCGATCCTCCGGCGATAGGGCATCTTGAGCTCGTCGAACGCTCCACTCAGCGCAGGAAGCCCTGCGACGGAAACGGCAACGGGTATCGGGATACCCTGAACTGGATATCCGTGTTGCAGACGGCCAAGGAAACCGACGAGGAAGTCATTTGGGTCTCTGACAACAGTAATGATTTCGGCAGCGAGGAAGGTGACGGTCTGCATGAGGAGCTTGCGGAGGAAGTAGCCGAAGTTGGTGCAGAAGGACGGGTAAGATGGCTTAAGAGTCTGTCCGAACTGGTTTTGCAAGTAACTAGCGAGCGATGGCCGGAGTTTTCAGATGATCTCCGTCAGATACAGGAGCGTTTGCAGGGCGACTCTATGGCGACTTACCTTAACCATGAAGTTCTTGCAACTTGTATGGAGCGCCGTGTCAGTCCACGGATGTGCGGACTGCCCATCCATACAAGCACCGCGAAGATCATGGCAGTCGGCGCCTTGACGGAATCTAAATTCACGGTGCGGGGGGCCTCCGCCGGGGAAGAGGGGATCATTGAGTTCAGGGCAACCTGCCCCACGACGGTCCTCGTGGAACTGCCGGTCACGGCCGACATCGAAGGCCTCGAAGTTAATGCGATAACAGAAGAAGGCGTTTCTGTATGGGTTGAAAAAGATCTTCAATTTGCGGGCATAGTTACTTCAGACAGGTTTGGCCGTCCGGTCAGTGGTGAGGTCACAACGATCGGCGCTCTACCTGATGATCCCGGGCGTACCGCTTGGTCTCGTACATCAATCTCCAGCCATCTTGAATCTCTGCGTGCCGCTACGGTACTCGATCCGAAAGTCATCGAATCCTTCCGCACTGCCATATCGACTAACAGCAAGATAGCGGAAATGGTGGTTACGCCTCTGATCGATCCTAAGGTTCTCGAAGCTATGCGCAGGCCTCTGATCGACCCGAAGGTTCTAGAGGCTATGCGCAAGCCCCTAATTGACCCCAAACTTCTGGAGTGGATGCGAGCCCCGATTCCGGGCCTCAGCGCACTTCAGCAGTTGCGCGGCACAAGCCGGAGGGAGCAGGGTGATGTGGGCACTGGTAGTGAAGTCGAGCGCGATGAAGAAACGTCGCCAGATGATGACTCGGCCTCCGATGACTAGCGTGCACTGAGCGCGGAGAGGTCGGCGGAGCGGCTTTGGGTTGGAGCTGCTTTGGGGCGAGTGATCATGGCCCCTTAAGCTTCCGGCGAGTCGGGCAGTCTGTGGACCTGCCCGTTGCAGCACGACGTTGGGGCCATGATCTTAGAGGCTCGCCCCAAAGTGGCTGCCTAAAGCCGTGGAGCAGACCGCCCCAGCCACAGAGGGTGTCTCCCCACTTCATGCCCGCAGTTGCCAAGCGCGCCGCCGGGCGCGGCCAGCCGGGCCAAGACAGGAGGCAGGCCGCGCCGCAGAGGCGGCGCGCGCCTGCGCCGTGCGCGGGCCTTGATGAAGTAGGGAAAGTCTTATCCCTCGGGCTGAGACTCGACAGGCTGGGACTGCTCGGCTCGGTACTCGTCGAGGAGCCTGAAGAAGAGTTCGATCGCGGGTACGCCTGCTGCCTCGGCGTCCCGCTCGATCTCGATCGGCCACCCCAGAGCGCTGTGGTGGCCGCGACGTTGCTGGAACCACTCTTCGAATGGGCCTCGGTCGCCGGCGCCCCAGAAGGGGAAGTCGTCCTCGTGGATGCCGTGGACTTCCATAGCGACTCTGTAGCCGATCAGGATCGAGTCCAGGTGCTGCAGAGAGCGGTGGCGCACCCACATGCCAGGGCGTTGCCGTACCTGGTCTAGAAACTCGTAGACGTCGCTCAACTCCACGAGAGGGCGGTGTCCGTTACCCGCAGCTCGCTCTACTGTCATGAACGCCCCCTACCGGCGAAGCAGGTGCGTGCCGTCATGGCTGCGCACGTATGGATTGTCGCCGTCCAATGCATCCAAGAGGCGGACGGCGAACACCTCGGACATGCGTTCCGCCACCTCGTCGGTCGTCCGCTCCTCGCCGCCGGATGGCTTGCAGCGGAAGACCATGGCCACGATGCCTCGGAGCGTGTTCTAGTAGATCCCCGTCAGCTCGTCCACCTCGACCTGGATGCCTGTCTCCTCCGGACCTCGCGGGCGACGCCCCCTTCCGGTGTCTCTTCGAGTTCGAGTACGCCGCCGGGGAGCTCCCAAGTGCCTTTGTCGCGCGGCGGGTCGCCCGGAGACGCCCGTCCTCGCTCACCGCGGCTCCGGCCACGGATACTGAGTGCAGCGATGGTGCCTGCCTTGCCTCCTGTGATGGACTCATGTTCCTGAAGCGCGGCGCCCTACACTTTCACGCCGTGATCCGCCTCGACGGCCCGGACGGCCTTGACACTCCGCCGCCCGCCTGGGCCAGGGTCAGCCTCCTCGCCGACGCGATCCACGCCGCTGCCAGCCGGGCTGACGCTGCGGGTGTACGCCCACCTGATGCCGACGAACCAGGCACGCACGCGGAAGGCTATTGATCGCGTGTCCTGCCCATACAACGGGCACGCGCAAGGGATGACCTCTTACTACGCGGTATCAGTCCAATTGGCAGAACGCCCGGACGGCCCTCCGTGGTTCAAGTGGGCCTTCTTAGGTGTGTGGGCGCTCTGCGGAGTGTTCGTCCTCTACAAGCTGCGCCAGAACGGTTGGAAGTTCCCCCGACGACGCTGAGGCCGACCGACCGCGCAGAAGAGGTGCGGCTGCGCGAGTCTGACGGCCCAGAGACGGCCCAGCGCCACAGAAAAGGCCCCCTATCCGCGCTGAATGCGCAGGTAGGGGGCCTGTTCGCGTCTCTTGCCTGCCAGTTCTCCAGGTGCAGGCAAAGCCCTGCCAGTGTGGCAGATCAACAGCGGAGCCCCGGGCGCGCGTCGGGTGGGGACGCTCACCCCGCGCGAGGTGCCCCCAGCGTCTCCCTCACCCGCTCCAGCATGCCCAGCGCGTCGACAGCCGGCGGTGACAGGATGGCGTCATCCCGCAGATCGGCCAGCGGCAGCCATACCGCCGTGTCCGTGGAACCGTCGATCTCGGCCATCACCGGCGCTCCACTCTTGACCGCCGTCGCATAGAACAACGCCGTCAAGCTCCACGTCCGACAACCTCGCCAGCAGCATCCGGTCGCGCTCCACGGCGATCGCGTACGCCGACAAGCGTGTCCGTACCTGGGCGTCGTCCATCCGTCCCCCTCCCCCACAGAACCACTCGAGCCGCACCCTAGTGCTCCTGGCCGTCCCCGAGATCGGCATACGCCGAAGCCCCCGCTCGGCGAGAGCGGGGGCTTCGGGAGGACGTCGCGGCCCGGCGGGAGCGGGGAAGCCGGGATCAGCCCGACCCCACGAACACCACCAGCAGCAGCCACACCACCGGTGCCGTCGGGAGGAGGGAGTCCAGGCGGTCCATGATGCCGCCGTGGCCCGGCAGGAGGGTGCCCATGTCCTTGATGCCCAGGTCGCGCTTGATCATCGACTCGCCGAGGTCGCCCAGCGTCGCGCTGGCCGCGACCGCGAGGCCCAGGAGGAGGCCCTGCCACCAGCGGCCGTCGTCGATCAGGAACTGCATGCACAGCGCGCCCGCCACCATCGCGAAGCTCACGGCGCCGAGCAGGCCCTCGCGGGTCTTGCCGGGGCTGATGCGCGGCGCCAGCTTGGTGCGGCCGAAGCGCCAGCCGACGGCGTACGCGCCGGTGTCGCTGACGACCGTCAGGACCAGGAACGTCAGGACGCGCCACGCCCCGTCGTCCGCGGCCAGCATCATCGTGACGAACGTGGCGAGGAACGGTACGTAGAACGCCGCGAAGACACCGGCCGTGACGTCCCGCAGATAGTCCTCGGGCGGTTCGGTCATCCGCCAGACCAGGACGGCCAGCGCGGTCAGCGCCATCGCCACCCAGGCGCCCTCGGCGCCCCGCACATATCCCGCGACCACCATCGCGGCGCCACCGACCGCGAGCGGAACGAGCGGCGCCTTGATGCCCTTGCGCTCCTCCAGCCGCTTGGTCAGCTCCCACAGGCCCACGACCACGGCCACGGCGACCACACCGACGAACACGGCCTTGACGACGAACAGGGACGCCACGATCACGACGCCGAGTCCGACGCCGACCCCTATGGCAGCGGTCAGGTCGCGTCCCGCGCTCTTCTTCTGCGGCGGGGGCGCCGGCTGCGAGGCGTCGGGCATGGGCTCCGGATTCTGCGGCACCGCCGGGAACGGCTGCGCCTGCGGCGTGTGGTGAGGCCGCGCCTGCGGCGGTTCCTCCCGGAACAAGGGGCCGCTCAGCCGAGCGGCCCCCCGGTCGTCATCCTGGTCTCCGCCGTACGCGGGTTCGTCGGGCACGATGGGCATGGGGCGAGTCTGCTGCGCCTGAGGCGCATCGTACGCGGGACCCGCCGGGTCGGCCCCTTGGACAGGTCCTCGATCGTCGGGCCCCCAGTACCCGGCCTGCCCGGCCCCGGTCGGCGCGCCCCAGGAAGAGTCGTTCATCAGACCTCGAGCAGCTCGGCTTCCTTGTGCTTCAGCAGCTCGTCCACCTGAGCGACGTACTTGTGGGTGGTGTCGTCGAGCTCCTTCTCCGCACGCCGGCCCTCGTCCTCACCGATCTCGCCGTCCTTGATCAGCTTGTCGATGGCGTCCTTGGCCTTGCGGCGGACGGAGCGGATGGACACCTTGGCGTCCTCGCCCTTGCCCTTGGCGACCTTGATGTAGTCGCGGCGGCGCTCCTCGGTGAGCTCGGGGAACACCACACGGATGATGTTGCCGTCGTTGCTCGGGTTGACGCCGAGGTCGGAGTCGCGGATCGCCTGCTCGATGTTGCGCAGCGCGCTCTTGTCGAACGGGGTGACGACCGCCATGCGCGGCTCCGGCACGGAGAACGAGGCCAGCTGGTTGATCGGCGTCGGCGCACCGTAGTAGTCGGCCACGATCTTGTTGAACATCGCCGGGTGCGCACGGCCGGTGCGAATCGCGGCGAAGTCCTCCTTGGCGACCACGACGGCCTTCTCCATCTTCTCCTCGGCCTCGAGGAGGGTCTCTTCGATCACCACTTGCTCCTGCGTGTCTTGAGTGAAAGGCCCGGCTGCGGTTCCTGTGGGGGCGGCGGCCGGCTGCGTCGCGTCTTCTTCCTGCACGGTTCCCGACCGGTAGGACATTGTCCATCCCCCGGCCAGGGTCCGTCCCGTCCGTCCCCCGGACGGGTCGGTGCCGAGGCGTCAGCCCCGGCCTCCCTGCTCACCCACCAGCGTGCCGATCTTCTCACCCTTGACGGCACGGGCGATATTGCCCTCCGTCAGAAGCTCGAAGACGAGGATCGGGAGCTTGTTGTCGCGGCACAGTGTGATCGCCGTGGCGTCGGCGACCTTGAGGTCCCGGGTGATGACCTCGCCGTATCCGAGGGAGTCGAACTTGACGGCGTCCGGGTTGGTCTTCGGGTCGGAGTCGTAGACCCCGTCGACGCCGTTCTTGCCCATGAGCAGCGCCTCGGCGTCGATCTCCAGGGCGCGCTGCGCGGCGGTGGTGTCGGTGGAGAAGTACGGCATGCCCATGCCCGCGCCGAAGATGACCACGCGGCCCTTCTCCAGGTGCCGCACGGCGCGCAGCGGGATGTACGGCTCGGCGACCTGCCCCATGGTGATGGCGGTCTGGACCCGGCTGTCGATGCCTTCCTTCTCCAGGAAGTCCTGGAGGGCGAGGCAGTTCATCACGGTGCCGAGCATGCCCATGTAGTCGGAACGGGCGCGGTCCATGCCGCGCTGCTGGAGTTCGGCGCCGCGGAAGAAGTTGCCGCCGCCGATGACGACGGCGATCTCCGCGCCGTCGCGGACGACGGCCGCGATCTCACGGGCGATCTTGTGCACCACGTCCGGGTCGACACCGAGTCCCCCGCCGCCGGAGAAGGCCTCTCCGGACAGCTTCAGCAGAAACCGGCCGTGTACTTTGCCGTCGTCGCTCTTCTGGGCCTTGGTGGTCATCGAGATCCCGCCTTTGTTACTGGGTGCACATGCGAGAAAGGCCATTGCCGGTTGGGGTGTGTTCGCATCCCATGCGCGGCAATGGCCTCCTCGTCAGATCTGCTGTCGTCCGTCACCCGCGCGAGCGCGGTGGCGGCGTCCGCCATCGACTGCCTTCGACCCTATAGGGGCGGGGCGTCGAGCGCGGTACGGACTCAGATGCCGACCTTGATGCGCGTGAAGCGCTTCAGGGTGACACCGGCCTCGTCCAGGACCTTCTGGACGGACTTCTTGTTGTCGAGCGCGAACGGCTGACCGAGCAGCGTGGCGTCCTTGAAGAAGCCGTTGAGGCGACCCTCGACGATCTTCGGCAGGGCGGCCTCGGGCTTGCCCTCGGCGCGGGTGGTCTCCTCGGCGACGCGGCGCTCGGACTCGACGACCTCGGCCGGCACGTCCTCCTTGGAGAGGTACTTCGGCGCGAAGGCGGCGATGTGCTGGGCGACGCCCTTGGCGATCTCGGCGTTCGGCTTGTCGAGCTCGACGAGGACACCGATCTGCGGGGGCAGGTCGGGCATCGTGCGGTGCATGTACGCCGTCACGTAGCCGTCGCCGAACTGCGCGAAGCGGTCCAGGACGATCTTCTCACCGAGGTTGGCGTTGGCCTCGTCCACGAACGCCTGGACGGTCTTGCCGGGCTCGATCTCGGAGGCGAGCAGGGCCTCGATGTCGGCCGGGGAGGTCTTGGCGACGTGCTCGGCGATGGCGTTGGCCACGGCCTGGAACTTCTCGCCCTTGGCGACGAAGTCCGTCTCGCACTTCAGCTCGACGAGGACACCGGAGGAGTTGTCGTCGGCGATGATCGAGACCACGGCGCCGTTCTCGGCGGAGCGGCCCTCGCGCTTGGCGACGCCCTTCTGGCCCTTGATGCGGAGCGCCTCGACGGCCTTCTCGACGTTGCCCTCGGCCTCGTCCAGCGCCTTCTTGCAGTCCATCATGCCGGCGCCGGTGAGCTCGCGGAGCTTCTTGACGTCAGCGGCGGTGTAGTTCGCCATGAGTCTGTGAATCTTTCTGGAAGTCTGGAAGATCGAAGATCTACGGGGTCCGCGGCCGCCATGGACTGGCCGGGGCCGCGGGCCTTTCGTCGACCTACAGGTGAACGGCGGGAGCGGGTTTCACCCCGGCACGGGGGCCGTGGGATCCAGTACCGCTCCCGCCGTCAACGCTGACGGTGTCAGGCCTGCTCGCCCTCGGCGGCCGGAGCCTCGGTGGCCGGGGCCTCCGCGGCGGGGGCCTCGGCGGCGGGGGCCTCGGCGGCGGGGGTCTCGGCGGCGGCCGGGGCCTCGTCGGCCTTCTTCTCGCCCTCGAGCAGGTCGCGCTCCCACTCGGCCAGCGGCTCGCCGGCGGCCTTCTCGCCCTTGCCCTCGGTGGCGACACCGCTGCGGGCGATGAGGCCCTCGGCGACGGCGTCGGCGATCACGCGGGTGAGCAGGGTGACGGAGCGGATCGCGTCGTCGTTGCCCGGGATCTTGTAGTCGACCTCGTCGGGGTCGCAGTTGGTGTCGAGGATGGCGACGACCGGGATGTTGAGCTTCCGGGCCTCGCCGACCGCGATGTGCTCCTTCTTGGTGTCCACGATCCAGACGGCGCTGGGCACCTTCTGCATCTCGCGGATACCACCGAGGGTCTTCTCGAGCTTGGCCTTCTCACGCGAGAGGACCAGGAGCTCCTTCTTGGTCAGACCCGACGCGGCGACGTCCTCGAAGTCGATCTGCTCGAGCTCCTTGAGGCGCTGCAGACGCTTGTAGACGGTCGAGAAGTTGGTGAGCATGCCGCCCAGCCAGCGCTGGTTGACGTAGGGCATGCCGACGCGGGTGGCCTGCTCGGCGATGGCCTCCTGCGCCTGCTTCTTCGTGCCGACGAACATGACCGTGCCGCCGTGGGCGACGGTCTCCTTGACGAACTCGTAGGCGCGGTCGATGTACGACAGCGACTGGAGCAGGTCGATGATGTAGATGCCGTTGCGCTCCGTGAAGATGAAGCGCTTCATCTTCGGGTTCCAACGGCGGGTCTGGTGACCGAAGTGGACGCCGCTCTCCAGCAGCTCCCGCATCGTGACGACGGCCATGGCCGTGTTCTCCTTGGTTCTCGGTTGTGCCGCGGGGGCCGGACGGCTCCCGCGCCTGACGCCCGCGTGCGCCGTGCCACTAAGGACCGAGGGGCGCTGACACCGACCGTTTCCGGCGGGATGTCGGGGCGTGCGAAGTCGACCCGGTGACCCGGATCGCCAGAAGAAGTGTACGGGACCTTCGAGGTCCCGGGTGACGCCGCTGTCCACAGCACGGAGGTTGTCCACAGATACCGGCCATGATCGGCGGGATTGCGCCACCGTTCGGACATGCGACAGAGGCGATCACAGAAGCGATGCGTGAAGGCGGCGAGGGCGTCCGGGCGGCTGGTCCTGCTGCTTCTCCTGACGGCCGCCGTCCTGCTGGCACCGGTGCCCGACCTGACCCCGACCGCCTCCCGGGTGCGCGCGGCACCGGCCGCGGACCCCGGGGACCCCGAGGTCCCGAGGCTCGGCCGGGCCTGGCCCGTGGGGGCGCGCCCACCGGTCCTGCGCGCCTGGGAGGCCCCGGCGACGCCGTACGGCCGCGGCCACCGGGGCGTGGACCTGTCGGCCCCGGCCGGCAGCCCGGTGCGGGCGGTGGCGGCCGGACGGGTGTCCTTCTCGGGCCGGGTGGCCGGCCGGGGCGTGGTGTCGGTGGAGCTGGCGGGAACGGGCGATCCCCCGCTGCGCACGACGTACGAACCGGTGCGGGCGTCCGTCGGGAAGGGCGAGGAGGTGGCGGCGGGTGAGGTCGTCGGGACCGTCGAGCCGGCCGGCTCGCACTGTCCGGCGGTCTGCCTGCACTGGGGGCTGCGCCGGGGCGAGGGCTATCTGAACCCCTTGGCGCTGCTCCCGCCCTGGCTGCTGCACGGCCCGTCCCGCCTGCTGCCGGTCGTGGGGGTGCCGGTGCCCGAGGCGCCGGGTCTCAGCCCCGCACTCCCCTGAGCGTCATCGAGACGGCCGCGTCGGTGATCGCCGCCGGTTCCTCCGCGGCTCCGAGTTCGATCCTGCGGACCGCCGCGTCGACGACGCCCTGGAGCAGCATGGCGGCGAGCCGGGGCTCGGCGTGGCCCATCTCGCGCAGCGCCTCGACGATCATCGCGATCAGCCCGCCGTGCGCGGCCCGGATCTTCTCGCGGGCTCCGGCGTCCAGCTCGCTCGCGGAGATCGCCACGACGGCCCGGTGCCGTCGGTCGCCGACCAGCGCGAGCTGGCGGCGCACATACGCCTCGACCTTGCCCTCGGGGGTCGTCTCCTCCGCCATCGCGGCCTCGACCTCGGCGGCCCAGACCGGGAAGTCGACCGCGCACAGCTCCTCGACCACGGCGGCCCGTGACCGGAAGTACTCGTACACGGACGACCGCGCGAGTCCGGTGCGCTCGGCGAGGGCCGGGAAGGTCAGCGCCTCCGTCCCGCCCTCGGACAACAGGGAACGAGCCGCGTCCAGCAGGGCGGCTCGCTGCATCGACCGGTGCTCGGCCACGGAGGCCGCTCGAATCCTTGGCACCCGTCCACTGTACGGACGCCGCTCGCCCGACGGGAGTGTCTGCGCCGAACACCACTGTCGTCGCGGCAGGTCACCGGCCGAAGCCGGCCAGTTTCGCCCGGAGCTGGAGCACGGACTTGGTGTGGATCTGGCTGACCCGGCTCTCCGTCACACCCAGGACGTTGCCGATCTCGGCGAGGGTCAGGCCCTCGTAGTAGTACAGCGTCACCACGGTCTTCTCCCGTTCGGGGAGCGTGTTGATCGCCCGCGCCAGGAACCGCCGCAGCTCCCGGTCCTCGGCGACCTCGACCGGGTTGTCCGCGGCGGTGTCCTCCAGCGTGTCCATCACGCTGAGTCCGTCGCCGCCCTCGGCGCCGACATGCAGCAGCTCCTCCAGGGCCACGACGTTGGCCAGCGACAACTGGCTGAACACCGAGTGGAGTTCGTCCACCGCGATGCCCATCTCGGCGGCCACCTCGGACTCGGTGGGCGTACGCCGCAGCCGCGCCTCCAGCGTCGCGTACGCGCGCTCGACATTGCGCGCCTTCTGCCGGACCGAGCGCGGGATCCAGTCCAGCGCCCTGAGTTCGTCGATCATCGCGCCGCGGATCCGGGTGATCGCGTACGTCTCGAACTTGATCTCCCGGTCGACGTCGAACTTCTCGATCGCGTCGATCAGGCCGAACACCCCGGACGACACGAAGTCCGCCTGCTCGACGTTGGGCGGCAGGCCGACGCTGACCCGGCCCGCCACGTACTTGACGAGGGGCGAGTAGTGCAGGATCAGCTGTTCGCGCAGCCGCTCGTCCCCCGTCGCCTTGTACGACCGCCACAGCTCGTCGAGTGTCGAGGGAGCGGGCGGCCGCGCGCTGCCACCGTCACGGGCGGCTGGGGGGATCGCCGCCCGGTCGGACCCGGAGGTGTGCTGGGGCATTCGTTGCCTAGTGCCGTTCTGCCGTGAAGCGGGGTGCCTGAGGAGCCGTCGGTCTGGAGGTCGTCGTGGTCGCCGTACTCGCTTTCCGTGTCGGGAGTCCCGTCGGAGCCGGAACCCCGTGAGCGTAGCGTGACTGACGTGTCGCGGTGCGCGAAGGGTGGAGGCCGAGCCGTACGCAGATACGTTCCGCTGGACGCCCCGCCGGGGTATGGCGGTCGCGCTGCGTGATCACACGAACACCCCAACTGGGGGAATTCACAAGGGCGTCCGTGTTCCCCCGTACGGCCGAACACGCTCGGTCAACATGGACGTCGCCCGGTGCGGGCGGTCATCATCGCCTGGCGTGTCAACTTCCAGCCGTCGCCGTGTCGTTCGACCCAGCCGAGTGAGCGGAGTTCGTACAGTCTCGCGACGGCGTCGTCCTGCGTGGTCTGCGCACCGCGCGCGATCTCGTCCGCCCGGGCGGCGCGCCGGCCGGGCAGGGCGGCCAGGACCGCCCGTGCCCTCGCCTCGAGCAGGTCGTGCGGCAGGACGGGACCACGCCGCTCGGGGGCCAGCTCCCCCATGTCCCCGACGATTTCGATGATCTCCGCCGCGTCGGTGACCAGCACCGCGTCCTGCCGCAGCAGGTCGTGCACGCCGGCGGAGAGGCCGCTGGTGGCGGGACCGGGGACACCCATGGTGTGCCGGCCGAGGCGCCGGGCGGCCCGTGCGGTGGACAGGGAGCCGCTGCGGTGGGCGGCCTCCACGACCACCGTGCCCCGGGTGAGCGCGGCGATCACGCGGTTGCGCACGATGAATCTGCTCGGGGTGGGGTGCTCACCCGGTGGCAGCTCCCCGACGACCAGGCCCTGCCCGGCGATCCGGTCGATCAGCTGGGTGTGCCCGCGCGGGTAGGGCCGGTCGGCGCCGCAGGCGAGGACGGCGACGGTGGCGCCGCCCGCGCCGAGGGCGCCCCGGTGGGCGGCGCCGTCCACCCCGTACGCCCCGCCGGAGACGACCACCCAGCCCTCTTCGGCGAGCGCGCCGGCGAGGGTGGCGGCCATGTGCGCGCCGTACTCCGTGCAGGCCCGCGCTCCGACCAGCGCGACGGAGCGCAGCGCCCACATGCGCAGGTCGGCCGGTCCGCGCACCCACAGGCCGAGGGGCCGCGCGTCGCCGAGGTCGTCCAGCTGCCCGGGCCACTCGGGGGTCCCCGGGCACACGAACCGCATCCCGGCGCTCTCGGCCACCGCGAGGTCCCGGGCGGGGTCCGCACGCTCCGCCCGGGCGCGCAGCCCCTCCCAGCGCCGGGAGCCGATGCCCGGCAGGGGCGGCTCGGCGTCCTCCCGCAGCCGCCGTACGACCGCGCCGGCGCCGTACTCGCGCACCCAGCGCCCGGCGGTCTCGTCGCCGGGCTCGACGACCCGGCTGAGGAAGACCCGGTCGAGCAGGGCGTCCGAAGGGGCCTCCCGCGATACCCCGGCGGCGCTCATGCCAGGGCCCCGATCGCCATGGGGACGCCACGGGGGACTCCCGTGCGCAGTTGCAGGGCGAGGGCGACGTCCGTGGCGTCGGGCCGGTCGTGGCCGACGAGATCGGCGACGGTCCACGCGACGCGCAGAACGCGGTCGAGTCCGCGGGCCGTGAGCACGCCCCGCTCAAGGTTCCGCTCGGCCTCGTCCATGGCCCCGCTCACCGCGTGCCAGCGGCTGCGCAGCTCACGTCCGGGGATCTCGCTGTTGGTCCGCCAGGGGGTCCCGGTGAGCCGCGCGGCGGCCCGCTCACGGGCGGCGCGCACCCGGTCGGCGACGGTGGCCGTCGACTCGCCGCGGGCGCCGCGCTCGGCGAGCTGGGCCCGGGTGACGCGGTCGACCTCGACGCGGAGGTCGACGCGGTCGAGCAGCGGCCCGGACAGCCGGGCCTGGTAGCGGCGGACGGCGGAGGGCGGACACTCGCAGAGGTCGTCGGTCCGGGAGAAGCGCCCGCAGGGGCAGGGGTTGGCGGCGAGGACCATGAGGAACTTCGCCGGGAAGCGGACGACACCCGCGCTGCGGGCGATCACGACATGACCCGCCTCCAGGGGCTGGCGCAGGGCGTCGAGCGCCTGGCCGCTGAACTCGGGTGTCTCGTCCAGAAACAGCACCCCCCGGTGGGCGAGCGACACCGCTCCGGGGCGGGCGAAGCCGGGTCCGCCGCCGACCAGGGCCTGCATGGTGGCGGAGTGGTGCGGGGCGCAGTAGGGGGCCGCGTCGATGAGGGGCTTGCCCGCCGGCAGGAGTCCCGCGACCGAGTGCACGGCCGTGACCTCCAGGGAGTCCTGCCGGCCGAGGGGCGGGAGGATGGCGGGCAGCCGCTCCGCGAGCATCGTCTTGCCTGCGCCGGGCGGACCTTCGAGGAAAAGGTGGTGCCCACCGGCGGCGGCGACCTCCACGGCGGTGCGTGCCGAGGTCTGCCCGACGACGTCGGCGAGGTCGTGGCCGTGGTCGCAGGCGGTGGCGCCCGGGTTCTGCATGCCGGTGGCCGCGCCGGTCCCCGGCATCCGCAGGCCGGCGAGCAGCGGGTCGGGGCGGCCGTGCTCCTCGGGTTCCTCGTCGGGGACGGGTTCGTCGGCGAGGACGGCGATCAGCTGGCGCAGGCTGCGCACGCCGAGCACGGAGACGCCCGGCACCAGGGCCGCCTCGGCGGCCGCGCACTCCGGGACGACGACCTGTTCGTATCCGGCGTCGGCGGCGGCGAGCACGGCGGGGAGGATGCCCCGGACGGGGCGCACCCGGCCGTCCAGTCCGAGTTCGCCGATCATCACGATGTCGGCGAGGACGCGTGGGTCGATGCGCTCGGCGGCGCCGAGGACGGCGCAGGCGACGGCCAGGTCGAAGCCGCTGCCTCCCTTCGGCACGGACGCCGGGCTGAGTCCGACGGTGAGCTTCTTCTGCGGCCACTCGCCGCCGGAGTTGACGACGGCCGCCCGGACGCGGTCGCGGCTCTCGGTCAGGCTCTTGTCGGGCAGGCCCACCAGGGTGAAGGCGGCGACGCCCGGTTCGAGGTCCGCCTGGACCTCGACGACGACTCCCTCGACGCCCACGAGCGCGACCGCGCAGGTGCGTGCGAACCCCATGTCAGGCCACCCCTCGCGCGTGCTCGACGACGGGGGCGCCCCGGTCGGGCAGGACGACGCCGACGAGGTCGATCCGGACGCCTCCGGGTGGGGCCCCGCCGTGCGCGTGGATCCAGCGCTCGGCGAGGCCGCGCAGCCGCCGCGCCTTCTCGGGTCCCACGGCGGCCATCGGATGTTCGAAGCCGCCGGCCCTGCGGGTCTTCACCTCGCAGACGACGAGGACGTCGCCGTCGCGGGCGACGATGTCGATCTCTCCGGTCCTGCCACAGCGCCAGTTGCGCCCGAGAACCGTCATCCCGGCCTGGGCCAGCCGCCTCGCGGCCAGATCCTCGCCGTACCTGCCGAGTGCCCTGCGTGCGTTCATGTCGGCACCACCTCCGGCGCCAACGATGAGCCCGTCCCAAGACGCTGTTGGATCTTGGTGGACGACTACCGGGCTGTGGACAACCCGCTCACTCGTTCGGGGGAACCTCAGCCGCGGCCTCGGCCGGCCTCAGCCACTGGGAAGTTCGAGGTCGCTCTTGTTCAGCTCCTCGATGTTCACGTCCTTGAACGTGAGCACGCGCACCTGCTTCACGAACCGGGCCGGCCGGTACATGTCCCAGACCCAGGCGTCCGCCATGGACACCTCGAAGAACACCTCACCCTGGACCGAGTGCACCTGCATCTCGTAGTCGTTGGTCAGGTAGAAGCGCCGCTCGGTCTCGATCACGTACTTGAACAGACCGACGACATCGCGGTACTCCCGATAGAGCTTCAGCTCCATCTCGGTCTCGTACTTCTCGAGGTCCTCGGCGCTCATGGCATGTTCCCCTTCAGCCGTGCGATCCCCCCATTGTGCGCCAGTCCCGCAGGCCCCTAGACGATTTCGGTGTCGAGGGTCACGGGCCCGGCCGGGGGACCTTCGTCGAGCAGCCTCCGCAGCAGCTCGGCGAGTCTGGTCGGATACACCGTCTCATGTGCCCGGGCGAGTTCCCGACACGTCCACCAGCGTGCTCCGGCGACGCTGCGCCGCTCCAGCTCGGTGAGGGCCAGTGCCCTGACCGCCGTCTGGGTCGTACGGGCCAGGAAGTACCACTCGTCCTGGTCCCAGCGGCGGCCCGCGAACGGGAACGAGCACCGGCGGCGCCACAGCACGGGGCCCAGATCGACGTCCGTGATGCCGGTCTCCTCCGCGAGTTCCCGCAGAGCGGCCTCTTCGCGCGTCTCGTCGCCCTCGACTCCCCCGCCGGGCGTGAACCACCAGTCGTCGGCGGGGTCCTCCGGCTCATGGCCGTGCAGCAGCAGGATGCGGTCCTCGGGGTCGAGCAGCACGACGCGGGCGACCCTGCGCACCCCGTCCTCGGGCGGGCTGTCGGCCCCGTACCCGGGCGAGCCGTCGGCCTCAGCCGGCACGGGCGGGCTCCGGCTTGCGGGAGCGACCGAGGAGCTTGGCGATCGGGCCGTACGCCCCGCCGCCCAGGACGAGCACGGCCCCGGCGAGGATCATGAGGCCCTGTGTGCGCAGCGGCCCCTGCGGGGACAGCGCGCCGAGCTTCTCGAAGCCGGTCGCCTGCTCCAGCATGCCGTCCATGGGCCACACGACGGCCTCCACACGGGCCGAGACGGCACTGCGGGCGACCGTGCCGCTCGCGGCGTCCGTGAGGTGGGCGGTGGAGTCGAGGGAGCCGCTGCGCTCGTCGCCGAGGAGGAAGATCCGGCCCTCGGGGACCTTCACGCTCGGGAAGCCCTGGAGCTCGGCGAGGCCGTCGTCGGCCAGGTAGGGCTCGTCGATCTGCTTGCCGTTGACGGTCAGCTTGCCGTCGGTGCAGCAGGCGACGGTGTCGCCGCCGATGGCGACGACGCGCTTGACGACGGGGGCGTTGCTCACCCAGGTCTTGTCGGTGAAGACGACGACGTCACCACGGTGGACGTCACCGCCGTCGACGCGCTGGGCGAGCACCCGGGCGCCGGCGCCGATCGTGGGCGCCATCGAGCTGGTGGGGACGGTGTACGGCCGGTACACGAGCGCTCCCCAGGCGAAGCCGCCCAGAAACAGCAGCAGACCCAGCGCCACGGCCAGCCCGGACAGCACCTGTCCGGTCCGGCTGCCCGCCGGGCCCTTGCTCGCGCCGGCACGCGGCGCCGTACGTATCGTGCTCTCGCCACCCATGGACCCGCACCCTACCCGGCGGTACCGACGCCGGGCAGCCCCTCAGGAGCCCGCGGACCGGCGGCCCGGCAAAGCTTTCCCCAGCTGCGGGTGCGAAACGGAACGGCTGGTGCCGTACTCCGCGGCGGGCCCGGTGCGGCTGCCCGGGCCGGTCCCGTCCGCGGTGTCCCGGCCGCTCAGCGCGTCCGCTCGGCCTTGATCCGCTGCCGGCGCCACAGCACCAGCGGCACCGCGCCGGCCAGCGCGAGGCTCGGCGGGGCGACCGTCAGGGCCGCGGACCGCGTGCTGAGGTCCTGGTCGAAGGTGTCCGGAACCGGCAGGGTGCTCCAGCGGCCGACCGGCCACGCGATCACGACGGCACGGCCGACGACCTTGTCGACGGGGACCATGCCGTGGTTCTTGTCGGACTGGTTGTAGCGCGAGTCCCGCGAGTTCTGCCGGTGGTCGCCCATCACCCAGATGAAGCCCTCGGGGACCTTCACCTTGAACTGGCCGCCCTGGTCGTCCTGGCTGCACGGCGTGTTGCCCGGGTAGACGTAGGGCTCGTTCAGCGCCTTGCCGTTGACCGTCAGCGGACCCGTGCCCTTGCACTCGACGGTGTCGCCGCCGACGCCGATCACACGCTTGATCAGGTCCTTCTCCTCGGAGGACGGCATCAGGCCGATCCAGCTGAGGAAGGTCTGCAGGGCGTTCGGGTCGGGGGTGGGCTCCCCCGCGAGCCACTGGTCGGGGTCGTGGAAGACGACGACCTCGCCGCGCTCCGGCTCGGAGCCGAACCACGGGGTCAGCTTGTCGACGAGGACGCGGTCACCCTGCTGGAGGGTGTTCTGCATCGAGTCGGAGGGGATCGAGAACGCCTGCACCAGGAACGTCTTGATCAGCAGCGCCAGGACGAGCGCGATCCCGATCAGGATCGGCAGCTCCTTCCAGAAGGAGCGCTGCTTCTTCGCGGGGGCGGCCCCGCCCGACCCCTGGCCGCCGGTCGGGGGCTCGCCGCCCGACCGTCCGCCGTCATCGCCGGATCCGGGCTCGTTCCCGGAGGTCACGGCGCCGTCCGCAGCCGGGTCGGCCGCGCCCACGGGGTGTCCGCGGTGCTCCTCGCCGTCGTGCCCGGACCGTGCGCCAACCGCCACATCCCCCACGCCAACTCCTTACTCTGTGCCGCTGCCTGCCCCATGCGCGGCGCAGGCCCACCACTCCCATAACGAGCGGGAGTTCCGCAGGGCTCGGGAGCTGGAGCGTTCCGTTCGATTCGTCCGGGGCAACCCTATGCGACAGCGGGACGGACGCGGTCGACCCGGGCGCCGAGTCGGCCACGGAGGCGTAGGTGTTCGGCTCGTCCAGACTGGTCCAGTGCCCGAGGGGCCAGGCGATCCACTTCGCGCGTCCGACGACCTCGTCCTCGGAGACCGTGCCGCCGTACTCCTGGTCCTGGTGGGCGCGGGAGTCGGCCGAGTTCGCCCGGTGGTCGCCCATCACCCACAGCCGGCCCTGGGGGACGGTGATGTCGAACTGGGTCTTGGACGGGGTGTTGCCCGGATACAGATAGTCCTCGTTCAGGGGAACGCCGTTGACGGTGACCCGGCCCTGGGCGTCGCAGCACTTGACGCGGTCGCCTCCGACGCCGACGACCCGTTTGATCAGGTCCTTCTCGTCGTCGGACGGCAGCAGGCCGATGAAGGTGAGGGCCTCCTTGACCTGCTTGACGACGACGGGGTCGTCCTTCTTCACCGTCGTCTGCTCGTCCTTGAGCCAGCCGCCGGGGTCCTTGAAGACCACGACGTCGCCGCGCTCGGGCTTGTTGCCGAACCACGGGGTCAGCTTGTCGACGAGGACGCGGTCGCCGACCTGGATCGTCTGCTCCATGGAGCCGGACGGGATCACGAAGGCCTGGACGAGGAAGGTCTTGAGGACGAGCGCTATCAGGACGGCGACGCCGACGAGGAGGGGTATCTCCTTGATCGCGGAGCGCCTGCGGCGTCGTTTGACCTTGCGCTGGAGCTTGCGCCGCTCGGCACGGCTGCGCCCGCCCGTGGGGCCGGAGGCGCGCCGGGAGCCGGTGGGGAGCAGATTGTCGGCCGCGCTGCTGGGCAGGCCGCGCGGTTTGCCGCGGTTACCCATGGGCGCCGTCCGGGGCGGGCACGCGCGCGTAGGCGTCCGGACGGTGCAGCCGGGTCCAGTGGGCGGCGGGCCAGACGATCGCCTCGGCGCGGCCGATGACGGCGTCGACCGGGATCATGCCGCCGCCGGGTGAGCCCAGGTGGTCGCGGGAGTCGCTGGAGGCGCCGCGGTGGTCGCCGAGGACGAAGAGCCTGCCGTCGGGGACGACGATGTCGAACCGCACGGCGGACGGGCGGTCGCCGGGGTGCACGAAGGCCGACTCGTCGACCGGGCGGCCGTTCACCTGGATCCTCCCCTCCTTGTCACAGCAGACCACGTGGTCTCCCCCCACACCCACAACGCGTTTGACGTAGTCGGCGTCCCCGAAGTACCCGGTTCCGTCGAACACGACGACATCGCCGCGCCGCGGCCCGGCATCGAAACGGTACGCCAACTTATTTACGAGGACGCGGTCGCCGATCCTCAATGCGGGCTCCATGGATCCGCTCGGAATCTCGAACGGCCGCGCGACGAACAGGTTGAGCAGCAGGACGCCCACGAGGACCAGCAGCAGGGTCAGGCTGTACCGGCCGCCGGGAAGCCGGGCGGTGGTCCGGCCCGCCAACGCGAAACGCGACCGTCCCTCCCGGCCCTCCGGGTCCGGGGCGTACCCGGTGCCGGAAGGGCGGGAGGAGCGGTCGCGCTCCGTGTGCTGTGCTTCGGTGTCCATCGAGGCCAGATGCTATCCGGCCCCGCCGCGGACCCCTCGGGGGCGAGCCCCCGGAAGCGCTCAGTTCTCGCGCTTCTCCTTGATCTTCGCGGCCTTGCCGCGCAGCTCGCGCAGGTAGTACAGCTTGGCGCGACGCACGTCACCGCGGGTGACGAGCTCGATCTTCTCCACGATCGGGGTGTGCACCGGGAAGGTGCGCTCGACGCCGACGGAGAAGGAGACCTTGCGGACCGTGAAGGTCTCGCGCACGCCGGCACCCTGGCGGCGGATCACCACGCCCTTGAACTGCTGCACACGGGAGCGGTTGCCCTCGATGACGCGCACGTGGACGTTGACGGTGTCGCCGGGGCGGAAGGCCGGGACGTCGCTGCGCAGCGACGCGGCGTCGACGGAGTCGAGCAGGTGAGACATTTCGTCTGCTTTCTTCGCTGATGCCACAGGTCATCAACGGAACTAGGTGTTCGAGATGAGAGTGCTGTGCCCGTCGGGGCGGGCGTCGTGTCCCCCTGTGGCAGGGGCGCACGCCGGACGGCGCACAACAGCGGCCTATTCTTCCACGGCCTTGGTCCTGCGCCAAAATCGGCCGAACCGCTCGCCCTCCGGGTCGGGCATCCAGCCCAGGATGGAGAGCATCTCGCGGTCCTTCTTGTCGAAGGCGGCGGGCTCGCAGCGTTCGATCAGGTCGGGCCGGTTGGCCGTGGTGCGCCGCAGCGCCTCGTCGCGGCGCCAGCGGGCGATCTTCCCGTGGTGGCCGCTGAGCAGCACCTCCGGGATGTCCCGGCCGCGCCACTCGGGCGGCTTGGTGTAGACGGGGCCCTCCAGCAGGCTCGCCATGGCGCCGGGCGCGAAGGAGTCGTCGCGGTGCGACTCGGCGTTGCCGAGGACGCCGGGCAGCAGCCGGGCCACGGCCTCGGTGATCACGAGGACGGCCGCCTCGCCGCCGGCGAGGACGTAGTCGCCGATGGACACCTCGTGCACGGGCATCCGGGTGCCGTACTCGTCGATGACACGGCGGTCGATGCCCTCGTAGCGGGCGGGGGTGAAGATCAGCCAGGGCCGCTCGGACAGCTCGACGGCGAGTTCCTGGGTGAAGGGCCGCCCGCTGGGGGTGGGGACGATCAGCGTCGGCTCGCCGGCGCCGCCCTCGTAGCCGTCGGCCAGGACGGAGTCGAGTGCGTCGCCCCAGGGCTCGGTCTTCATGACCATGCCGGGGCCGCCGCCGTACGGGGTGTCGTCGACCGTGTTGTGGCGGTCGTACGTCCACCGGCGCAGGTCGTGCACCTGGACGTTCAGCTGCCCGCGCGCGCGGGCCTTGCCGACGAGGGAGACGTTCAGGGGGTCCAGGTACTCGGGGAAGATCGTGACGACGTCGAGCCGCATCAGCTCTCGGCCTCCGCGTCCCGGGACGAGGCGATCTCCGCCCGGTCGTCGATGAGGCCCGGCGGCGGGGTGATGACGGCCCGCTGCTCCTCCAGGTCGATCTCGGTGACGATCTCGGAGACGAACGGGATCATCACCTCGCTCCCGTCGGGCCGTTCGACGATGAACAGGTCCTGGGTGGGCAGGTGCGAGATCTCGGTGATGCGGCCGACCTCGACGCCGTCCGCGGTGACCACGTCCAGGTCCATGAGCTGGTGGTCGTAGTACTCGTCCTCCTCCTCGGGCAGCTCGTCGGGGTCGACGTCCGCGATCAGGAGGGTGTTGCGCAGGGCCTCGGCGCCGGTGCGGTCGCGTACGCCCTCGAAGCGCAGCAGGAGGCGTCCGCTGTGGACGCGGCCGCTCTCGATGGTGAGGGGTCCCGTGGAGGCGGGATCGGTGGCGAGCACGGCTCCGGGCGCGAGCCGCAGCTCCGGCTCGTCGGTGCGTACCTCGACGGTGACCTCGCCCTTGATGCCGTGGGCCCGGCCGATCCGTCCGACTACCAGCTGCACGTGTCCAATCTCCTGTCGTGTGCCTGCGGCATGACTGCGTAGACGACTACGGGCCGGGGACGGCCGAGTGGCCCTCCCCGGCCCGAGCCGGTGCTGTGTTCGGCGTCAGCGGACGTGGTCCACGTCGACGAGGTCGACGCGGACACCGCGGCCGCCGATGGCGCCCACGACGGTGCGCAGAGCGCGTGCGGTGCGGCCGTTGCGGCCGATCACCTTGCCGAGGTCGTCGGGGTGGACCCGGACCTCCAGCACACGTCCGCGGCGCAGGTTGCGCGAGGCGACCTGCACATCGTCAGGGTTGTCGACGATGCCCTTCACGAGGTGCTCGAGAGCCTCCTCGAGCATGCTCAGGCCTCGGCCGACTCGGACTCGGCCGCGGCCTCGTCCTTCTTCTCCGCCTTCTTCTTCTGGGTGATCGCCTCACCCTTGCCCTCGTCGTCGCCACCGAGGGCCTCGAACGACGGGCGCGCCTTCTTCGGCTCGGCGGTCAGCAGCGGAGCCGGGGCGGGCTCGCCCTTGAACTTCTGCCAGTCGCCGGTCTTCTTCAGAATGGCGAGGACGGGCTCGGTCGGCTGCGCGCCGACACCCAGCCAGTACGCCACGCGCTCGGCGTCCACCTCGATGACCGACGGGTTGTAGGTCGGGTGGTACTTGCCGATCTCCTCGATCGCACGGCCGTCACGACGGGTACGGGAGTCGGCGACGACGATGCGGTAGTGAGGCGAACGGATCTTGCCCAGACGCTTCAGCTTGATCTTGACTGCCACTGGAGTGGGTTCTCCTGGATTTGACGTGGTTGGGCACGGCAGGACTGCCGCGTGGGGTTGCGGTACCCGAGTGCCCGATGGACGCGTCAGCCGGAGGAGAGAGGGGTCCTGTGCGGCTGTCGAGTACAGCTAGCCATTGTGCCACACCCGGCGGGTCGCTCCCGGCCGGGTGTGGCCGGCCGTGCGCGGGCATGCCAATGGGGCACCCGGCGGACCGGGTGCCGTGAGCATCGGCCACGAGCAGCCCGACGCCGCGGGGTGCCGTCCGCGTCCGGCCGTGCCGTCCTCGACGCCACGGCCGGACGGGTCACGACGGCACCCGCCTCGCCCTGCGTCCCTGACCGGCAGCCACGAGATGCCGGTGCCGGACGCCGTGCGAGCGCGTCACGCCGCTCCCATGACCTCCGGGATGCGGAACGGCTTGCCGCAGCCGCCGCACACGATGGGGGCCTGGGCGAGGACCGAGGGGACGACCCGGACGTTGCGGCCGCAGTCGCAGACCGCCTTGACGCGGACGCCCCCTCCGGAGGAGCCGTGCCGGGCGGCCGGGCCCCGGAAGGTCCTGCCGGTGTCCGAGGAGGTCGCCGCCATATGGGCCTTCAGCGCCCGCTGGAGGCGCTCGATGGTCGGGCGGTACCGGCGCTTGGCCTCGGGGTTGAGCGTGACCAGGGAGAAACCGCTGCTCGGGTGCGGCTCCTCGGGGTGGTCCAGGCCCAGCTCCTCGGCGATGGTGAGGAATCGGCGGTTGTGGTAGCGGCCGGCCCGGGACGTGTCCCGGATGCCGCGCGCGGCGGCGATGCCATGGACTGCCTCATGGAGCAGTCGCTCGAAGGAGAGTTCGTGACCGCAGGCGGACGACGACTCCCCGATCAGGGACTCTGGCGCGGCGAGATCCGGCAGCTCGGGGTGGTACCGCTGAATGTCGGCCCACGCCTGCGCCAGCTCCGCGGCGAGAACAGGTGGTGTCTGTGTCGTGCTCACGTAATGACAACGAGCCGGGGTGCCGCTGTGTTCCGATTCCAGGGCATCCCAAATAATTTGCACGTACCCGTCAGTCGGGAATGATGCGCACCGACGAGGGCGGGTGCGCTGATCTGCGGAGAAAGGCCTACAGCTCGTACCAAGACGGTGCGTAGCCTGACGTACGACCCGGCGCGTAGCCCGGGTCCAGACGCGGTCACCCCTGTGATGGGCGCGTGCGCAAGAGGCGTTTCGGCCGCTGTCGCTCCCCCGGCGTCATCTCAGTAAGCGCGCGCGACGACCGCGACGTTACCGGGTGCGTCCTCGGCGTCCGGCACCGACCCGTCCGCGGCGACCAGACACCGTACGGTCACCGCGTGCTCGGCGAGCGCGGCCTCGCCCTCCGGGCCGAGCGCGGCCCACGGCAGGCGCGCCCAGCCGCCGCCCGCCACCGCCTCAACGGCCTCCTCGGCGCTCGCCACGTCCGCGGTGCGGGAGGCGCGGCGCTCACGGGACTGCGCCAGCAGCAGCGCCTGGTCCTCCTCCAGGAGCGCGGGCAGCCGGGCCGGCAGCGCGTCGAGCGCGATCGGCTCCTTTCCGCCGGGGATCCGCCGGGCCAGCGTCGCCGTGCCGTTCCGCAGGTCACGGGGGCCGACCTCGACGCGGGCCGGTACGCCCTTGAGCTCCCAGTCCACGATCCGGCGGCCGAAGGGGGTGTCCGTGCGGTCGTCGACCTGGACCCGCAGACCGGCGGCGGCGAGCCGGGCGCCGATCTCCCGGACCGTGGCCAGAACCTGTTCGTCGCCCTTCACCGCGACCACGACGACCTGGGTCTGCGCGAGCCGCGGCGGGACGCGCAGGCCGTCGTCGTCGCCGTGCATCATCACGAGCGCGCCGATCATGCGGGTGGTCGAGCCCCAGGAGGTCTGCCAGACCAGCTCCTGCCGGCCGTCGGCGGAGAGGTAGCGCGTGTCGAACGCCTTGGCGAAGTTCTGGCCCAACTCATGGCTGGTGGCCATCTGGAGGGCCTTGCCGTCGCCCATCATGCCTTCGAGCGTGAGGGTGTTGACGGCCCCGGCGAAGCGCTCCTTCGTGGTCTTGCGGCCGGGAAGGACGTCCATCGCGAGGACGTCCACCATGAAGTCCTCGTAGACCTCGCGGTGGATGCGGGCGGCGAAGTCGCGGGCCTCCTCGTAGGTGGCGTGCGCGGTGTGGCCCTCCTGCCACAGGAACTCGGTGGTGCGCAGGAACAGCCGCGGCCGCAGCTCCCAACGCACCACGTTCGCCCACTGGTTGATCAGCAGCGGCAGATCGCGGTAGCTCTGCACCCACTTGGCGAAGTACTCGTTGACGATCATCTCGGAGGTGGGGCGGACCACGGCGGGCTCCTCCAGCTCCTTGCCGCCGCCGTGCGTGACCACCGCGAGTTCGGGCGCGAACCCCTCGACGTGGTCGGCCTCCCGGGCCAGCGAGGACTGCGGGATCAGCACCGGGAAGTACGCGTTCTGCGTGCCGGTCGCCTTGATGCGGGCGTCCATCTCGGCCTGCATGCGCTCCCACAGGCCGTAGCCGTACGGCCGGATGACCATGGTGCCGCGCACCGGTCCGTTGTCGGCCAGCTCGGCCTTGGCGACCAGATCCTGGTACCAGCGCGGGAAGTCGTCGGCCCGGGGCGTGA
Organism: Streptomyces sp. NPDC059852; assembly: GCF_042731455.1. Classification (NCBI taxonomy): domain Bacteria; kingdom Bacillati; phylum Actinomycetota; class Actinomycetes; order Kitasatosporales; family Streptomycetaceae; genus Streptomyces; species Streptomyces sp. NPDC059852. The sequence continues at coordinate 155,903 of NZ_JBHWJK010000006.1, forward strand.
GTACGGGTGCCTTCACCATGACGGGATCGTACGGCCTCCGATTACCGGAATGTGAATTTTGGCCACGGACACGGGGAAGCCACAAGCAGGGCCCCGCAACCCCTGGACGCGGGGACGGGCGCGGAGTTACCTGGCATACGGGGGGAGCGCGAGCGCATGCCACGGGGGCGACGGAAGCGGGCATCGCGACAACTCTCGGCGGATTGGGGCGCTTTACATGACACCTACGCTCGTGCGGCAGCGTCTGCCTCGCGCGGGCCGGGCACCTCGCGTGGACCCGTGTGCACGCGCGCGTGACTGGTCCGAGATCCAGGAGCGGATGCTGGTCCCGCTCTACGAGGCGGTCTACGAGCGCTTGGAGGTGGGTCCCGGCAGCAGGCTGCTGGGCCTGGGCTGCGGCAGCGGACTCGCCCTGCTGATGGCGGCGTCCAGAGGCGCGGCCGTGACCGGCGTCGAGGCGTCCGCCCCCGAGCGGCTGGCCCTGGCGCGGCAGCGGCTGCTCCCCGCGGGCGGGGACGCACGCGCGCGGAGCGGCATGCGGCTCGTCGACACCCTGGCGGACGCGAGGGAGGCGCGGTCGCCGGCCTTCACGGTCGTGACCGCCTTCGAGCCCATCGGGTGCCTGGCGGGCGACGCGGAGGGGCTGGCCGGTCTGCTGGCGTCCGCGACGCCACTCGCCGGGCGGGGCGCGCCGGTGGTGCTGGCGGGCTGGGGGCCGCCCGAGCGCTGTGCGACCTCGTCGGTACTGCGGGTCGCCACGAAGCTGGCCGATCCGCTGCGGGGCGCGGGCAGTTGGCGTCAGGCGCTGCGGGACGACCTGGAGGAGGTCGCCCAGCGGGCGGGGCTGCGGATCGACGGCTCGGGCCGGGTGGCCTGCCCGTTCGGGTACGCGGACGTGGACAGCGCCGTGCGCGGGCTGAAGTCGACAGGGCTGTTCGACGCGGCGATCACGGCGACGGACCAGGCGCAGGTCGACAAGGAGCTGGCGGAGGCGCTGCACCCGCATCAGCGGCGGGACGGGACGGTGTGGATGCCGAACGTCTTCCGGTATCTGATCGCGCGCGTGCCGTGAGCTCGGCCGACCCCGTCCGCTACGCGGTGTCGTTCTTCGCCAGCCGCGGGATGCCGGCGACCCGGTAGGCGTCGGCCTCCTCCAGGGTCTCCTGCTCCAGCAGGGCCTGCGCCAGGGCGTCCAGCCGGCCGCGGTGCTCGCGCAGCTTGCGGCGGGCCTCCTCGTAGCAGTCGTCGACGATGCGGCGCATCTCGGTGTCGATGACGTCGAGGGTGCGGGGGGCCGCGGAGAGCCCGTACGCCTGCTGGGCGTCGCTGGGCAGGGCGGACAGCCGGCCGACGGCTTCGCTCATGCCCCAGCGGGCGACCATGCCGCGGGCGATGGCGGTGACCTGTTCGAGGTCGTTCTCCGCGCCGGTGGTGACGACGCCGTAGACCTCCTCCTCGGCGGCCATGCCGCCCAGGGCGCCGATGATGCGGCCGCGCAGATACTCCTCGGAGTGCGCGTACCGCTCCACCTCCGGGGTGGACATGGTGACGCCGAGGGCCCGGCCGCGCGGCACGATGGTGACCTTGCGGACCGGGTCGGCGCCGGGCTGGAGCATGCCCAGCAGGGCGTGGCCGCTCTCGTGGTAGGCGGTGCGCCGGCGGTCCTCCTCGGGCATCACGAGGGTGCGCTCGGCGCCGAGCTGCACCTTCTCCAGCGCCTCGGACAGGTCCGTGGCCGTCACCTGCGACTGACCCCTGCGGACGGCGAGCAGCGCGCCTTCGTTCGCGAGGTTGGCCAGGTCCGCGCCGGTCATGCCGGGGGTGGTGCGCGCCAGCTGGGTCAGGTCCACGTCGTCGGCGAGCGGGATGTCGCGGGTGTGGATGCGCAGGATGGCCTCGCGGCCGCGGCGGTCCGGCGGGGAGACGTTGACGACGCGGTCGAAGCGGCCGGGCCGGGTCAGCGCGGGGTCGAGGATGTCGGCGCGGTTGGTGGCCGCGATGACGATGACGCCCTCGGAGCCGGTGAAGCCGTCCATCTCGGTGAGGATCTGGTTCAGGGTCTGCTCGCGCTCGTCGTGGCCGCTGACCGAGGCGCCGCCGCTGCGGACGCGGCCGATGGTGTCGATCTCGTCGATGAAGATGATCGACGGTGCCACCTTGCGGGCCTCGGCGAACAGCTCCCGGACGCGGGACGCGCCGACGCCGACGATCATCTCGATGAACTCGGAGGCGGAGGCCGAGAAGAACGGCACGCCGGCCTCGCCCGCCACGGCCCGTGCGAGCAGGGTCTTGCCGGTGCCGGGCGAGCCCGCGAGGAGGACGCCGCGCGGCATCTTCGCGCCCATCGCGCGGTAGGCGTCGGGGTGTTCCAGGAAGTCGACGACGTCGTCGAGTTCGCCCTTGACCTCGTCGATGCCGGCGACGTCCGCGAAGGTGGTGCGGTGCCGGCCCGGCAGCAGCTCGACCGGTCTGGGCGGTGGCTTGCGCCCGAACATGCCGCCGGCGCCGCCGCGTCCCGGGCCGAACCGCCGGGCGACGAAGATCCACACCGCGACGATGACGACGATGGGCGCGAGGGAGATCAGCAGGTTGGTGAGGGCGCTGCGCTCCTTGACGACCGGCTCCGCGGTCACGGTCACCCCACGGCTGTTCAGCTCCTGCCAGAGGTCGTCCTCGGCGAACGCGGGGCGCTGGGTGCGGAACTTGGTGAACGTGCCGCCGTCGCCGGGGGCGTCCCGGGCCTTCTTGAGCTCGCCCTGGATGGCGTCGCCCTTGGAGTAGATCTTGGCGATGTTGTCCGCCTCGACCTGCCGGCTGAACTCGGTGTACGAGATCGTCGGCTCGTCGCCCCGGTCGAGGTAGTTCAGGCCCACATAGGCGAGCAGGAACACGACCACCACGGTGACGGCCAGACCCCACCAGCGGCCGCGCATCCGGCGGCCCCCGGACCGCCCGGGCGGCTCCTCCGGTGTGCCCTCGGTGCGCCACGGCTGGTCCGGAGCCTTCCGTCGTGGCGCGGTATCGCTCATATCTGGACGTTACGGCAGTCGCCGGGCCTCGGCACGCGCAGAGGGCGCCCCTCCCGGAGTTCCCGGAGGAGGGACGCCCTGTGCGACGTACGGGAGCGGTCAGCCCATGAACTTCTTGAACTCGTCCGGGAGCTCGAAGTCCTTGCCGGGCTGCTGGCCGGGCACCCCGAAGGCCCCGCCGCCCTGCGCGGCGGCGGCGCGGCGGGCGGCCTCCTCCTGCTCCTGCTGCTTGCGCTTCATCGGGTTGCCGGAGCGCTGCTTGCCCTTGGCCTTCTTCGGCTGCTTCTTGGTGCGGCCGGGGCCGCCACCCATGCCCGGCATCCCCGGCATACCGGGCATCCCGCCGCCCTGGGCCATGCGGGACATCATCTTGCGGGCCTCGAAGAACCGCTCGACCAGGTTCTTGACGGCACTGACCTCGACGCCGGAGCCCTTGGCGATACGGGCGCGGCGGGAGCCGTTGATGATCGTCGGCTCCTGACGCTCGGCCGGGGTCATCGACTTGATGATCGCGGCGGTGCGGTCGACGTCCCGCTCGTCCAGGTTGTTGATCTGGTCCTTGATCTGGCCCATGCCGGGCAGCATGCCGAGCAGCTTGGAGATGGAGCCCATCTTGCGGACCTGCTCCATCTGGGCCAGGAAGTCGTCCAGGGTGAAGTCCTGGCCCTTCTTGGACGCCAGCTTGGAGGCCATCTTCTCGGCCTCTTCCTGGCTGAACGTCTTCTCCGCCTGCTCGATCAGGGTGAGCAGGTCACCCATGTCGAGGATGCGGGAGGCCATCCGGTCCGGGTGGAAGGCGTCGAAGTCGTCCAGCTTCTCGCCGTTGGAGGCGAACATGATCGGCTTGCCGGTGATCTGCCGGATCGACAGGGCGGCACCACCGCGGGCGTCACCGTCGAGCTTGGAGAGCACCACGCCGTCGAAGCCGACGCCGTCACGGAAGGCCTCGGCGGTGTTGACCGCGTCCTGGCCGATCATCGCGTCGACGACGAAGAGGATCTCGTCCGGGGAGACGGCGTCGCGGATGTCCGCGGCCTGCTGCATCATCTCCTGGTCGATGCCGAGGCGGCCGGCGGTGTCCACGATGACGATGTCGTGGACCTTGGTCTTCGCGAACTCGATGGAGTCCTTGGCGACCTTCACCGGGTCGCCCACGCCGTTGCCCGGCTCGGGCGCGTAGACGGCGACGCCGGCGCGCTCGGCGACGACGCTCAGCTGGTTGACGGCGTTGGGGCGCTGGAGGTCGGCGGCGACCAGCACCGGCGAGTGGCCCTGCTCCTTCAGCCAGCGGCCGAGCTTGCCCGCGAGGGTGGTCTTACCGGCACCCTGCAGACCGGCCAGCATGATCACGGTGGGCGGCTGCTTGGCGAAGCGCAGCCGGCGGGTCTCGCCGCCCAGGATCGTGACGAGCTCGTCGTTGACGATCTTCAGGACCTGCTGGGCCGGGTTCAGCGCCTTGGAGACCTCGGCGCCGAGCGCGCGCTCCTTGACGTTCTTGATGAACGTCCGCACGACGGGCAGCGCCACGTCGGCTTCGAGGAGCGCGATACGGATCTCGCGCGCGGTGGCGTCGATGTCCGCTTCGGAGAGCCGTCCCTTGCCACGCAGGTTCTTGAACGTCGCTGAGAGGCGATCGGAAAGAGTATCGAACACGGCGCTCGCGGTCCTCGGGGTCGGTGGCAGCTGGGAATCGCCCTCCAGGGTATCCCGGCGACACAGGTGGCCGGGATCCCCCGGTCAGCCCCGCAGGGTCTCCTCCAGCTTGCGGGCCACGGACACGGCCTCCTCACCGGGCAGCGGCGCGCCCTCGGGACCTGTGACATAGAACGCGTCGACGGCGTTGGCGCCCAGGGTGCTGACGTGGGCGCTGCGCACCCGCACGCTCGCGTCCTCCAGCGCGCGCCCGATCCGGAACAGCAGGCCGGGCGCGTCCTGGGCGCGCACCTCGATGACGGTGGCCAGCCGGGACGCCGCCGGATGCACGGTGACCCGGGGCGGCGGCGCCACTACGCCCCGCCGGCGCGGATAGGCGGCGTCCCGCTCCGCGAGCCGCCCGGCGATGTCCAGCGAGCCGTCCAGGGCGCGCACGAGGTCGGCGCGCAGCCGGGTCGCCTGCGGCAGGGAGCCGTACTCGGCGGCGACCCGCCAGTTCAGCAGGAGGACGGAGCCGTCGACGCCGTCGGGCAGGTCCAGGGCCCGCAGCTCGGCGGTGCGCACGGTCAGCCGGTGCATGGCGAGGACTCCGGCGACCGCGGGCAGCACGCCCGGCTGGTCGGGGACGGCGATCAGGAGCTCCACGCCGAGCGGTTCCGGGCCGCCGGCCGGCCCGTCCTCGGACGGTGGCTCGGTCTGGGCGCGCAGAGCCAGGACGGGGCTGCCCACGGCGATCGCCTCGAGGGCGAGGCGTTCCTGTTCGGCGGTGGGCGCGGCGGCCTCCGGCTCGTCGGGGGCGTCCCCGGCGAGCACCGCGCCGACCCGTTTGACCAGGTCGGCGACGAGGGAGCCGCGCCAGGCCGACCAGGCGGCGGGGCCGGTGGCCAGGGCGTCCGCCTCGGTCAGGGCGTGCAGCAGCTCCAGCGTGCCGGGCGTGCCGACGGCGTCGGCGACCGCGCGGACGGTCGCCGGGTCCTCCAGGTCCCGCCGGGTGGCCGTCTCGACGAGCAGCAGGTGGTGGCGGACGAGGGTGGAGAGCACCGCCACGTCGTCGCGGTCGAAGCCGATCCTGGCGGCCATGTCCTTGACGATGATCTCGCCGGCCACCGAGTGGTCGCCGGGCCAGCCCTTGCCGATGTCGTGCAGCAGCGCGGCGACGAGCAGCAGGTCGGGGCGGTGGACGCGGCGGGTGAACTCGGAGGCGCGGACGGCGGTCTCGATGAGGTGCCGGTCGACGGTCCAGACGTGGACGGCGTTGCGCTGCGGGCGGCAGCGCACCCGCTCCCAGTCGGGCAGGAAGTGGGTGATCAGCCCCTCGGCCTCCAGGGCCTCCCAGACCTCGACGGTGGGCCGGCCCGAGCCCAGCAGGGTGACGAGCTGTTCGCGGGCCTCGGCGGGCCAGGGCGTGGTCAGCGGGCGCACCCCGGTGGCCATGCGCCGGACGGCGTGCAGGGAAAGCGGGAGCCCGGCCTGGGCGGCGGCGGCCGCGGCGCGCAGCGGGAGCACGGGGTCGCGGTCGGGGCGCGCGGCGCGGGCGAGCACGACCTCGCCGTCCTGCTCGACGACGCCCTCGGCCAGCGGGGAGCGTTCCGCGGTGGGCTTCCCGCCGCCCAGCATGGCCCGCAGCCGGGGCCGTACCGCGCGGGCCCGCAGCACACGGTTCACCTCGCGCCAGGTGACGTCGCTGGCGTACGAGATGACCCGGGCCGCCTCGTACACCTGGCGCAGCAGGGTGTCGGCGTCGAGCAGGCCGAGTTCGGCGGCGACCTGGTCCTGCTCCTGGAGGGCGAGCCGGTCGGTGGCCCGTCCGGTGGCCAGGTGCAGCGCGTCGCGGACGTCGAGGAGGCGGCGCCGGGCGTCGGCGAGGCCCTCGCGGGGGGCGTCCGCCAGCCAGGAGGCGGCGACGGCGCGCAGGATGGTGGCGTCCCGCAGTCCGCCGCGGGCCTCCTTGAGATCGGGTTCCAGCAGGTACTGGAGTTCGCCCTGCCGCTGGGCGCGCTCGGCGGACAGCTCCTGGAGCTCGGGCAGCCGCTTGGCCGCCTGGTTGCGCCAGTCGGCGAGGACGGCGGTGCGCAGTCCCGTGGTGAGGCCGAGGTCGCCGGCGATGTGCCGGGCGTCCAGCAGGCCCAGCTGCACCTTGAGGTCGTCGGCGGCGGTCTTGCGGGCCTCGGCGAGGGTGCGCACGGAGTGGTCGAGGGCGAGCCCGAGGTCCCAGACCGGGTACCAGATGCGGTCGGCGAGGGCGGCGACCGCCGTGCCGTCCCCTCCGTCGTGCAGCAGGAGGAGGTCCAGGTCGCTGCGCGGGGACAGCTCGCCGCGGCCGTAGCCGCCGACGGCCACCAGGGCGACGCCTCGCGTCCCCTCGGCGCCCGCGGCGAACAGGCCGGTCAGCCACTCGTCGGTGAGCTGGGCGAGGGCGGAGCGGCGCGGCGGCCCGGACCGCGCCCCCTCGGTGAGGAGGCGCAGCCGGGCCGCCGCGTAGCCGCTGGGTCCCGAGTCCTCTGCTTCGTCCCGCACATCCGTACTCGACACCCGGCAGCTCCTGTTCTTCCGCTGATCAGAGCGCGTCGGGGCCGCGCTCGCCGGTCCTGACCCGTACGGCCGTCTCGACCGGCAGGGACCAGACCTTGCCGTCACCGATCTTGCCGGTGCGGGCCGCCTTGACGATGACGTCGATCAGCTGCTCGGCGTCGTCGTCCTCGGCCAGGACCTCGATGCGGATCTTCGGCACCAGGTCGACGGTGTACTCGGCACCGCGGTAGACCTCGGTGTGGCCCCGCTGACGACCGTAACCGCTGGCCTCGGTGACCGTCAGGCCGTGTACTCCGAAGGCCTGGAGGGCCTCCTTGATCTCGTCGAGCCGGTGGGGCTTGACGACGGCGGTGATGAGCTTCATGCGTCCACCTTCTTGCTCTCGGCCGCGGCGACCGGGGCCGGGGCCGCGGCGGTACGGGCGGCACCGCCACCGGCACCGCTGAAGTCGTATGCGGTCTCGGCGTGCTCGGCCTGGTCGATGCCGGCGATCTCCTCGTCCTCGGAGACGCGCATCCCGATCGTCTTGTCGATCAGGAAGGCGAGGACCGCGGAGGCGATCAGCGAGTAGGCGAGGACACCGAAGACACCGGCGCACTGCTTCCAGAACTGGTCGAGGCCGCCGCCGTAGAAGAGGCCGGCCACGTCGGACTGGCCGCCGCCGGTGGCGAAGAAGCCGATGAGCAGCGAGCCGAGGATGCCGCCGACGAGGTGGACGCCGACCACGTCGAGGGAGTCGTCGTAGCCGAACCTGTACTTCAGGCCGACCGCCATGGCGCACAGGACACCGGCGATGAGGCCGACCGCGATGGCGCCGAGCGGGGAGACCGCGCCACCGGCCGGGGTGATCGCGACGAGGCCGGCGACCGCGCCGGACGCGGCACCGAGGGTGGTGAACGCGCCGTGGCGGATCTTCTCGTAGGCGAGCCAGCCGAGGACGGCGGCACCGGTGGCGACCTGCGTGTTGACGAACATCAGCGCGCCGACGCCGTCGTCGTTGCCGAGCCACGAACCGGCGTTGAAGCCGAACCAGCCGAACCACAGCAGGCCGGCGCCGAGCATGACCAGCGGGAGGCTGTGCGGGCGCATCGGGTCCTTCTTGAAGCCGACGCGCTTGCCGATGACCAGGATCACGCCGAGCGCCGCGGCACCCGCGTTGATGTGGACGGCCGTACCACCGGCGAAGTCGATCACGCCGAGCTCGAAGGCCCAGCCGCCGGCGCCCCAGACCCAGTGGGCGACCGGGAAGTACACGATCGTGACCCACAGGGTGATGAACAGGGCCCAGGCCGTGAACTTCACGCGGTCCGCGAGGGCGCCGCTGATCAGGGCGGGCGTGAGGACGGCGAACATCAGCTGGAAGACGGCGAAGACGTAGACCGGGATGGTGTAGCCGTCCCAGAGCTCGGTCAGTCCGATCCCGCTGAGCCCGACGAAGTCGGAGGACCAGCCGATGAGGCTGCCGGAGTCGGTGCCGAACGCCAGGGAGAAGCCGTACAGCACCCACAGGATGGTGACGATCCCCAGGCTGATGAAGCTCATCATCAGCATGTTCAGTGTGCTCTTGACGCGGACCATGCCTCCGTAGAAGAAGGCCAGGCCCGGGGTCATGAGCATCACCAGGGCGGAGCAGATGAGCATGAAACCTGTGTTGGCGGCGGACAGCTCGGGAGCGTCTGCCGCAAGCGTGATGGCTGATGCCATCGGCGTCTCCTCGTCATAGGTACGGCGGCCCCGTGCGGGCGAAGCCTGAGCGGAGTGAGGGGTGGGCCGGTATGGGCCAAGAGATTGGCGCAGCGCGGTTTCGGTGGAAGCCCCTCGTTGTTTCGCCGCCGTGACGAAGGCACCTCGCGTGTTACGCGTCGATGAACTGCCGGATCCGGGTCCGCCGGATCGTTATCGTGGCGCAACCTTCGTGGAGGGATGCAAACCGGCCGCGGTCGGCCTTCCGATGACCTGGCATGGGGGAGCCGAGTCGGGCAGTTCGGGAGGGCCGGCCGCGGCCGGGGTCAGGGGTGCCCTGGGCACACGCGCGTGGTCAGACCGCCTCCGCGGTCTCGGGCAGCTCCACGGCGAGCTTCTCGGTCAGGTCCACGACCTCGGCCAGTTCCCCGAAGTCGCGTACGGCTGTGTCGACCGTCTTTCGGATACGAGTGTTCACACGCTCGGAGCGGACCTTCTTGGCGATCCGCATGGCCTGCTCGGCGTAGCCGACGCTCTGTTCGGGCTCGCGTCGCAGCAGGTGCACGGTGGCCATGCCGATCAGGTTGAGCGCGTACGACCGCTGGTGCTCCGCGTCCTGGGCGAACAGGTCCACGGCCCGCCGCATCACGGGCTCGGCGAGGGAGGCGTAGGCGGGGCTGCGGCCGGCGACATAGGCCAGGTCGCGGAAGGAGTGGGAGTTCTCCCCGTACAGCTCGGCCTCGGAGAAGAAGCGGATCCAGTCGGGGTCCGGCTCGTCCCACTCGTCGGCCTCGGCGAAGGTGTCCTCGGCCATCCGGACGGCCCGCTTGCACTTGCCGGGCTGGCCCATGTTGGCGTAGGCGCGGGCCTCCATCGCATACAGCATCGACTGGGTGCGGGGGCTCGCGCAGTCCCGGCTGCCGTACTGCGCGAGATGGATCAGCTCCAGGGCGTCGTCCGGCCGGCCGAGGTGGATCATCTGGCGGCTCATGCTGGACAGGACGTACGAGCCGAGCGGCCGGTCACCGGCCTCCTTGGCGGCGTGCAGCGCGAGGACGAAGTACTTCTGCGCGGTGGGCTGGAGCCCGACGTCGTACGACATCCAGCCGGCCAGCTCGGCCAGCTCGGCGGCCACCTTGAACAGCTTCCGGGTGGTGGCCTCGGGCTGGGGCTCCTGGAGGAGGTCGGTCACCTCGTGCAGCTGCCCGACGACGGCCTTGCGGCGCAGGCCGCCCCCGCACTGGGCGTCCCACTGCCGGAACATCACCGTGGTGGACTGCAGCAGGTCCAGCTCGGGCTTGGACAGACGCCCGCGCGCCCGCGAGGACGGGACGGCCCGGGACTCGCGCTCGGCGGCCGGGGAAGGGACCAGCCAGCGCTGCATCGGCTCGACGAGCGCCGGGCCCGCGGACAGCGCGAGCGAGCTCCCGAGGAAGCCGCGCCGCGCGAGCATGAGGTCGCTGCGCGAGAACTCGCTGAGGAGGGCGACCGTCTGGGGGCCGGTCCAGGGCAGGTCGACGCCGGACACGGACGGTGACTGGCGGGCCGTGCGCAGGCCGAGGTCCTCGACGGAGACGACACAGCCGAACCGCTCGGAGAAGAGCTCGGACAGGATCCTCGGGATCGGCTCGCGAGGGTTCTCGCCGTCCAGCCAGCGGCGGACGCGGGAGGTGTCGGTCGAGATGTGGTTGGCGCCCAACTGGCGCGCGCGGCGGTTCACTTGGCGGGCCAGTTCGCCCTTGGACCAGCCGCTGCGCACGAACCAGGACGAGAGAAGGTCGTTCGGGCGCTTGTCCGTGTGCGACGCGCCGGTGGCACTCGTACCGCTTCCGCCGTTGCCGCTCACTGGAACGCCCCCATCCCTTGGACCACTTGTCACCGAGTGCGCCAAGCCCTATCAGAATGCCGGTAAACACGGTCGCTCGTCCGGCAGTTGTCACCCTTCGAACGGAAAGCCGACTTGCCCGCGGCATACCCACAAGTGCATGTGCCCCGAGGCTCCGTGCACACACGGTAATCCTACGATCACTGGCGCAGCCATGGCGTTCGCAGAATCGCCACCATTCGCCACCCCTTCGAATGAACTCACGGACGCCGCAACGCGATTCACTTGACATAGGACGGCCGGAAGTAGGCGGAGCGGAGCACTCAGGGGCGCGTGTCACGCCCCCCACCACCCCGCACACTCCAACGCGCCGCATTGGACGACGCGGCGCCCGGGGTATCCGGCCATTCTGAGAACACAGAGGGTCACGATCCGCTCTCACGCCGTAACCAGCGGTGTGCTGGACCCGTTGGAGGGGGCATGGGCTTCACGATCGGCGGTATCCGGGAGATCCGATCCGGCGCGCGTCGGCGCGGCCGCTCCTCGGAGTGCACCGCCGTGGCCGAGTTCACCGGACTGTGGGGCTGGGACGTCGTGCCCGGCACCCGGGCCACGGGCGGCGTCTGCTCGTGCGGCCGCTCCGGCTGCGAGGCCCCCGGCGCGCACCCTCTGGACTTCGCCCCCGTCATCCCGGCCGGGGCCACGCTCGACGAGGTCAGCAAGGCGTGGTCGGAGTACCCCGGCGCCTCGGTGCTGCTCCCGGTCGGCCGGACGTTCGACGTGATCGAGGTGGCCGAGCCGGCCGGCCGCCGGGCGCTGACCCGGCTGGAGCGCATGGGCCTCCCCCTCGGCCCGGTCATCGCCACCCCCGGCGGCCGCGCCCAGTTCCTGGTCGCCCCGGGCGCCGCCGCCGAGCTGCACGACCTGCTCTACCGCATGGGCTGGGACGACCGCACCCACCTCGACCTGCACGGCCTCGGCCCCGGCGGCCATGTGACCGCGCCCCCCTCCGACCGGGGCGGCCTGGGCCCCGCCCGCTGGCTGCGGCCGCCCTCCCTGGACACGGCGACGAAGCCGCCGGCGGCGCGCCTGCTCCTCGGCACGCTGGCCTACGTGGCCCACCGCTCCCGCGCGTAGGGCGTCCTCGGGAAGTCCCGTCCGGCTCGCGGCACGGCACCTCGCCGTACACAGCGAAGCGCCCGCCCCCAACTGCACCTTGGGTGGCGGGCGCTTCTTCGCCCGGCGCGACGGGTTCGCGGCCGGTGAGGTCACTCCCCGATCAGGGCGTCGACGAACGCCTCGGGCTCGAACGGCGCCAGGTCGTCGGCGCCCTCGCCGAGCCCGATCAGCTTGACCGGGACGCCCAGCTCGCGCTGGACGGCGATGACGATGCCGCCCTTGGCGGTGCCGTCGAGCTTGGTGAGCACGATGCCGGTGATGTCGACGACCTCGGCGAAGACACGGGCCTGCACGAGGCCGTTCTGCCCGGTGGTGGCGTCGAGCACGAGCAGCACCTCGTCGAGCGGCGCGTGCTTCTCCACGACGCGCTTGACCTTGCCGAGCTCGTCCATGAGACCGGTCTTGGTGTGCAGGCGCCCGGCGGTGTCGATGAGGACGACGTCGGAGCCCATCTCCTTGCCCTCCTTCACCGCGTCGAACGCCACGGAGGCGGGGTCGCCGCCCTCGGGTCCGCGCACGGTGTAGGCGCCGACGCGCTCGCCCCAGGTCTGGAGCTGGTCGGCGGCGGCGGCCCGGAAGGTGTCGGCGGCGCCGAGGACCACACTGCGGCCGTCGGCCACGAGGACACGGGCGAGCTTGCCGGTGGTGGTGGTCTTGCCGGTGCCGTTGACGCCGACGACCATCACGATGCCGGGCTTGCTCGCCTCGGGCTCGGTGTGGACCGTGCGGTCCATGTCGGTACCGACGAGCTTGAGCAGCTCCTCGCGCAGCAGGCCCCGCAGCTCCTCGGGGGTGCGGGTGCCGAGCACCTTGACCCGATCGCGCAGGCCGTCGACCAGCTCCTGGGTGGGGGCCACGCCGACGTCGGCGGTGAGCAGGGTGTCCTCGATCTCCTCCCAGGTGTCCTCGTCCAGGTGCTCGCGGGACAGGAGCGTGAGCAGCCCCTTGCCGAGGGCGTTCTGGGAGCGGGAGAGCCGGGTGCGCAGCCGGACCAGGCGGCCGGCGGTCGGTTCCGGCACCTCGATCGCGGCCGGCGGCAGCTCCTCGACGACGGGCGGTTCCTCGACGGCCGTCGCTCCGCCGCCCGGGAGATCCACCTCCTCTATGGTCCGGCGCTCTTCGTCGCGCGGTGTCTCGGCCTCGTCGCCGACGTGCGGCTCGGCCGGTGGGGCGGTGATGTCGGGGGCGGCGGGCGGCGGCGGGGGCAGCTGCTTCTTACGGCGCGTGCCGATGACGAGCCCGCTGATCGCGCCGAGCACGACCACGGCGATGACTACAGCAAGGATGACGATGTCCATAACCCGACCAGTATCGGCCATGGAGTGCCGCGACACCCCTATGGATGTCTGACACACCGTCAGGCAAGGTCCGCCGTGCCACCCGCCCGGCGAAGGGGCCCCATGCCCGTCACGGTCGTGCGTTTCGACCTGGTCGAGCCGGAGGCGACCCCCGCCTCGCCGTCCGCCCGCTACCGGGCCGCCCTGGAGCCCCCACCCCCTGCTGCTGGTCGGCGGCTCCTCGATGGCGAGCGGGTGCTGCCCGCCCTGGGCGACTGAGCGGGCCCGGGCACGACGGCGCCGCCCCGGCTCGGGCAGTGGCCGAGCCGGGGCGGCGGCGGGTTACGGGGAGAGGGGCAGCGGGGACTTGGCCCTTCCCCCCGGGTCCGGGGCGGTCAGCCCATCTCCTCCAGCTTCTTGCCCTTGGTCTCGGGCACGAACTTGAGGATGAAGGGGATGGAGAGGAAGGCGAACACCGCGTACATGACGTAGGTGAGCGACAGGTTCCAGTCCGCCAGGTCCGGGAAGGTGATCGTGATCAGCCAGTTGGCGATCCACTGGGCCGAGGCGGCCACGCCCAGGGCGGCGGCGCGGATCTTGTTCGGGAAGACCTCGCCCAGCATGACCCAGACGACCACACCCCAGGACAGGGCGAAGAACAGGACGAACGCGTTGGCGGCGATCAGCGCCACATAGCCCTGCGCGGTGGGCAGCGGGTCGTTGCCGTGCTGGAAGGAGAAGGCCCAGGCGGCGGCCGCGAGGGAGACGCCCATACCGACGGAGCCGATGAGGGCGAGCGGCTTGCGGCCGAGACGGTCGACGAAGATCATCGCGATCACGGTGCCGAGGATGTTGATGATCGAGGTCTCGAACGAGTAGAAGAACGAGCTCGACGGGTCGACGCCGACGGACTGCCACAGCAGGTTCGAGTAGTAGAAGATGACGTTGATGCCGACCAGCTGCTGGAAGACGGACAGGCCGATACCGATCCACACGATCGGCAGCAGGCCGAAGCGGCCGCCCAGCAGGTCCCGGAACGTGGACTTGTGGTCGCTGCGCATGGCCTCGTCGATCTCGGCGACGCGGCCGTCCAGGTCGATGTCGCCCTCGACGTCCGCGAGGACCTTCTTGGCGTCCGCGATGCGGCCGACGCTGATCAGGTAGCGCGGGGACTCGGGGATGGCGAAGGAGAGCAGCCCGTAGACGAGGGCGGGCACCAGCATCACGCCGAGCATCCACTGCCAGGCCTCCAGGCCCGCGACCTGCCCGCGCTCGGCGCCGTCGGCCATGTTGAGGATGGCCCAGTTGACGAGCTGGGAGACGGCGATGCCGATGACGATGGCGGCCTGCTGGAACGAGGCGAGCCGGCCGCGGTAGGCGGGCGGGGCGACCTCGGCGATGTAGGCCGGGCCGATGACCGACGCCATACCGATGGCGATACCGCCGAGCACACGCCAGGCGGCGAGGTCCCAGGCGGCGAAGGGCAGCGCGGACCCGACGGCGCTCACGGCGAACAGCACCGCCGCGATCTGCATGACGCGGATACGGCCGATGCGGTCGGCTATGCGGCCGGCGATCGCGGCACCGAGGGCGCTGCCGAGCAGGGCGCTGGCGGCGACGGTTCCGGTGACGCCGGAGCTGAGGTCGAACCGGGCCTGGATGCCGCCGTTGGCCCCGTTGATGACGGAGCTGTCGTAGCCGAAGAGGAAGCCGCCCATGGCGGCCGCGGCGGTGATGAAGACGACGTGCCCGAGATGTTCGGGGTGAGCCGCTCTGGCTCGTGCGGGCTGCGCCTGCGCTGTGCTGGTCACGTGTAACTCCTCGGGCCCTCGGCAACGCTGCCGGATGGGGGGTCAGCCCCTTCAGGCCGTGATACCTGAAGGAAAAAGCAACGCTGGTGACCCTATGCCTTCAACTTTCGAAGTCAATAGGCTGAGGAGTGTGACTTTGAAGACCACTCGCGCACACGATGTGTTCAATTCTTGAAGAGTTGAAGGTGAGCGGCGGCAGGAGGAGGCCGCCCGCCGGGCGGAGAGCGCTCAGCGCAGACGCTGGCTGATGACCTTCGACACACCGTCGCCCTGCATGGAGACGCCGTAGAGCGCGTCCGCGACCTCCATCGTGCGCTTCTGGTGCGTGATCACGATGAGCTGCGAGGCCTCCTGCAGCTCCTGCATGATCCGGATCAGCCGCTGGAGGTTGGTGTCGTCGAGGGCGGCCTCGACCTCGTCCATGACGTAGAACGGGCTCGGCCGGGCCTTGAAGATCGACACCAGCAGGGCGACCGCGGTCAGGGAGCGCTCGCCGCCGGACAGCAGGGACAGCCGCTTGACCTTCTTGCCGGGCGGCCGGGCCTCCACGTCGACGCCGGTGGTGAGCATGTTGTCGGGATCGGTGAGGACGAGACGCCCCTCACCGCCCGGGAAGAGCCGACTGAAGACGCCCTCGAACTCCCGTGCGGTGTCCCGGTACGCCTCGGTGAAGACCTGCTCGACGCGCTCGTCGACCTCCTTGACCACCTGGAGGAGGTCCGCGCGGGTCTTGCGCAGGTCCTCCAGCTGCTCGCTGAGGAACTGGTGCCGCTCCTCCAGCGCCGCGAACTCCTCGAGCGCGAGCGGATTGACCTTGCCGAGCTGCTGGTAGGCGCGCTCGGCGGCCTTGAGCCGCTTCTCCTGCTCGGCGCGGACGAACGGCTTGGGCCGGTTGCGCGGATGGTCGGGGTCCTCCGGCAGCTGCTCCCCCTCGGCGGGCAGCGACGGCGGTACGAGCTGGTCGGGGCCGTACTCCGAGACCAGCCCGGCCGGCTCCACGCCCAGCTCCTCCAGGGCCTTGGTCTCCAGCTGTTCGATCCGCATCCGCTTCTCGGCGCCCAGGACCTCGCCGCGGTGCACGGAGTCGGTGAGCTTGTCCAGCTCCGCCTTGAGGTCGCGGCCCTCGGTGCGGGCGGCCGTCAGCTCCTGCTCGCGCCGTGCCTTGGCGGCCTCGGCGGCGGCGCGCTCCCGCTCTGCGCGGCCCAGCGAGACCTCGACATGGGCGAGGAGCTGCCGGGCGCCGGACGCGACGGCCTCCGCGACGGCGGCCTCGTGCCGCAGCCGCGCCCGCCGCTGCTCGGCACGCGCGCGTGCCTCCCGTTCGGCGCGGGCGGCCCGGTCCAGCGAGTCGGCCCGTCCGGCGAGCCCCTTGACACGTTCCTCGTGCGTACGGACCTGGAGGCGGGCCTCCATCTCGGTCTGGCGGGCGTTGGCGCCGTCGGCGGCGAGCCGGTCGCGTACCGAGGTGTCCGGTTCCTCCTCGACCGGCATCTCCTCGGCGACGGCGAGCCGTTCCGCCAGCTCCTCGACCTCCTGGAGCGCCTTGTCGAGCGCCTCCTGGGCACGGGCGGCGGCGGCCACGGACCGCTCGGCCTCCCCGGCGGCGCCGCGCGCCTGTCCGGCGAGCCGGCCGAGCTGCTGGGCGACGGCCGACTTCTCCCGGTCGGCGGCCCTGCGCCGCTCCCCCAGCTCCTCGACGAGCGCGGCGCACTCCCGGCGCCGTTCGGCGGCCGCGTGCTGCGCCTCGGTCAGTTCCTCGCAGCGCACGGCCAGCTCGTCCAGCTCGGCGGCGGCCTCGTCGACGGACGCCTGCACCTCCAGCAGGCTGGGAGCGCCCGCGGAGCCGCCGTGCGCGAAGTGGGCGCCGAGGAGATCGCCCTCGGCGGTGACCGCCGTCAGCTCGGGGTGGGCGTACACCAGGTCCTCGGCGTCCTCCAGGGTGCCGACGACGACGATCCCCCGCAGCAGACGGCGAACGGCGGGCATGAGCTCGGCGGGCCCGGTGACGAGGTCGGCGGCGAGGCGTCCGGCGGGCGCGGGAGGCTGCTCCGGTGCGGGCACGGGGTCGCCGGCCAGCAGCAGCGAGGCGCGGCCCCCGTCCTGTTTGCGCAGCAGGCGGATCGCCTCGGCGGCGGCCGACGGCGACGTCACCGCGAGGGCGTCCGCCGCGGTCCCGAAGGCGGCGGCGAGCGCCACCTCGTGTCCCGGTGCCACCGTCAGCAGCTCCGCGGCCGGGCCGAGCAGTCCCGTCAGGCGTTCGCGCGCGCCCAGCAGGGCGCCCGTGCCGTCCTTGCGGCGCAGGCCCAGGGCCAGCGCCTCGTGCCGGGCCTGGGTCGCGGCGCGGCGGCGTTCGGCCGCGGTGGCGGCCTCGCGGGCGGCGGTCAGCGCGGCCTCCGCCTCGGCGAGGCCCCGCTTGGCCGTCTCGTGCCGCTCGCCGAGTTCGGCGTCGCCGGCGTCCAGCCCGTCGACCTCGGCCTTCAGCGCCTCGTACTCCTCCTGGGCGGCGACGGCCCGCTCCTGCGCCTCGTCGCGGGCGGCGGCCAGCCGGTCGATCTCGGCCTGCGCGGAGGCGGCGCGTGAGCGGGCGGCGTTGACCTGGCCGTTCAGCCGGGCGAGGCCCTCGCGGCGGTCGGCGATGGCACGCGCGACGTCCTTCAGACGGCGCTCCTCCTGCGCCAGCTCGCGCTCCAGTTCGGCCCGGTGGGCGACCGTGTCCTCCAGGGCGCGCTCGGCCGCCTCCAGGGCCGCCTCCAGCTCGGCCTCCTGCTCGCGGATGCGGGCGGCCTCCCGCTCCATGTCCTCGGGGTCGCGGCCCCGGCGCTCCTCGGGCGGCGCGGAGGTGGCGCTCTTGACCCGGGCGTCGGCCAGCGAGATCGTGCCGCGCACCCGTTCGGCGAGCTGGGACAGCTCGTACCAGGTCTGCTGGGCCCGCTGGAGGCGCGGGGCGAGCCGGCGCACCTCGTCCTCCAGGGCCGCCTCCCGGTGGAGCGCCTTCTTCAGCTCCTGCTCGGCGGCCTCCTTGCGGGCCTTGAGCGCGGCCTCGTCCGCGACCTCGGCGCTCAGCGCCTCGCGCAGCCGTACGAGGTCGTCGGCGAGGAGGCGCAGCCGGGCGTCGCGCAGGTCGGCCTGGATGACGGCGGCCCGGCGTGCGACGGCGGCCTGGCGGCCCAGCGGCTTGAGCTGGCGCCGCAGCTCGTCCGTGAGGTCCTGCACGCGTGCGAGGTTGGCCTGCATCGCGTCCAGCTTGCGCAGCGCCTTCTCCTTGCGCTTGCGGTGCTTGAGGACGCCGGCCGCCTCCTCGATGAAGGCGCGGCGGCCCATCGGGTCGGCGTGCAGCACGGAGTCGAGCTGGCCCTGGCCGACGATGACGTGCATCTCGCGGCCGATGCCGGAGTCGGAGAGCAGTTCCTGGATGTCGAGCAGCCGGCAGGTGTCGCCGTTGATCTGGTACTCGCTGCCGCCGTTACGGAACATGATCCGCGTGATGGTGACCTCGGCGTACTCGATGGGCAGGGCCCCGTCGGAGTTGTCGATGGTCAGCGACACCTCGGCGCGGCCCAGCGGCGGGCGGCCGGTGGTGCCGGCGAAGATGACGTCCTCCATCTTGCCGCCGCGCAGCGACTTGGCGCCCTGCTCGCCCATGACCCAGCTGAGCGCGTCCACGACGTTGGACTTGCCCGAGCCGTTCGGTCCGACGACGCACGTGATCCCCGGCTCGAACCGGAGCGTGGTCGCCGAGGCGAACGACTTGAACCCGCGGAGGGTCAGGGCCTTGAGGTGCACGCCGCCGGACTCTACCGTCCGGCGATGTCTCGCTCCATGAACGTGCGGTTTCGCCGGTGAACGCTGAGGGCACACCAGACGTTGAAGAAGGTGAAAGGATGCGCGGGGCAATAAGGCGGGGGGAAAGAAAGAAGGGACGCCGAAGCGTCCCTTGCAATTTCTGACGACGGGAAGCCCAGTCGTCCGACAACTGCCGAGCGGTTGGATACGGGCCGCCCGACCACTGCCGTGCTTTCGTGGAGCGATGCAGTGATCAGGTGAGCGCAGGCTCCGCCTGGTGTGCGTCGATGCTCTCCATGATCCTGTCGTGAGAAGCGGCAGCCGTCAGCGCCTCGTTCTCGGCCTGGATCCGTACGAGCTCGGATTCCAGGTCCTGGACGCGCTGCTGGAGCCGTCGCATCTCGGCGAGGAGTCGCGGGTCGGAGCCGCCGACGTAACCGAGAAGCGCCTTTGCCATGATGGATGGTCCTCCACACTGAGTGACCGACCGATGCGGTTGGGTCGTGAGGGATTCGCACCCGTGGATGCTTGACGGGCCTTGAGTTGTACTGCCGTTCAGCCACGCCAAACAGCTGAGGTGCGCGGGGACTTTCAGCGTCTCACCAAAAAGTTTGACGGTCAACACGATCACGCCCCGTATTGGCGGGCGAACCCTGGGGCACACGGCCGGACGGCGGCACGCGGCGACTCCTGCGGGGCCCTGGGGGCGTGACGATCACCGTGAGAGCGGAGCTTGCCACTACGGGCGCTTCTTGGCAACCACCTGCTCCTTTCTGCTTCGGGCAGGTGCCGGTGGCATGTCCCTCCGGTTCCGCGGGGCCGGCGCGCGACCCCCGGATCACCGGATGGCGAAGCCGTCGTAGCCGCCACGGGGTGTGTCCCAGATCTCGGTGACGCCGTCCACCCGCCCGGGCGTGTCGGCTCCCTGGAGCCAGTCGAGCAGTCCTTCGCAGCCCTTGCGGGGGCCCTCGGCGACCACCTGGACCCGGCCGTCCTCCAAATTGAGAGCAAAACCACTCAGGCCGCCGATCTCGAGCGCCTTGGCCCGCGTGAACCAGCGGAAACCCACACCTTGGACCCGTCCACGCACCCAGGCGACCAACCGCACATCCTCACTCATGGCTGCAACCTAACGGGCGGATGTCCCTCAGGGCACGTTCTCCCCTGGCGCCATGCGGTACCGTCCCGACCCAATGAATCTCATTTGAAACTCACCTGATCGTGTGAGTTCCGTGAGGGCATGAAGACCGCAGGGACCAGGAAGGCCAGGACATGGGACGCCACCGACGCTCCGCCGCCGGCCGCGCCGCCACGGGCCGCGCCGCGGGGGGCACACACACGGACGGCTCGTACACGCACGGCGACGACCCGCTGAACCCCCAGGGCGACCGGCCCACCATGGGCATCGCGCCCTACCTGAACCCGGAGGCGTACGCCGAGGCCTACGCGGCGAGCGACGCCTACCTCTTCGCGACGGACGAGGGCTACGACCGGATCACCGCGACGACCACCTTCCCGGCCGACGGGACCACCGCCTTCCACAGCGAGGGCTTCACGCCCGACGCCGGCAGCCGGCTGCCGGGCGGCTCGCACCGCCGCCGCAAGAAGAAGGGCCCGGCCCCGGTGAAGACCGGACTGCTGGGTGTCTCGGCCGCGGTGGCGCTGGGCACGGTCGCGGTCGCCACCGGTGTGGTGCCCGGCATCGACAACTACCGGCTCGGCGGCGGCGACGGCACCGACCGGGTGCAGGCCGCCGACAGCCCGACCAACGCGCCGAACGAGCTGGGCGGCACGTCGGGCAGCGCCGAGGGCCACGAGAGCGGCGGCACGACGAGCCGTGACGTGGAGCGTCCCGCCTCGCCCGCTCCGTCCACGACGTCGTCCGCGCCGACGAAGGCGCCGTCGAAGAAGCCGTCGGCGACGCCGAGCGAGAAGCCGAAGGACACGCCGTCGCGTACGGCGACCAAGGCGCCGCAGAAGCCGGCGACGCCCCCGAAGGCCGAGGAGCGCACCAGCGCCCCGGTGACAGTCTCCGCGGAGGCGGCCGCCGCGGCCGAGGTCCTGCGGCTGGTCAACGACGAGCGCGCCCAGGTGGGCTGCACCCCGCTGGCCGCCAACAGCGCCCTGGCCGACCTGGCCCAGGACTTCAGCGAGGACATGGCCCAGCGCGGCTTCTTCGACCACACCGACCCGAGCGGCGCCTCCCCGTGGGACCGCGCGGCGAAGGCCGGCGTCACGGACCTGGGCGGCGAGAACATAGCCCGCGGCCAGGCGGACGCGGCGGCGGTCATGGAAGCCTGGATGAACAGCCCCGGCCACAAGGCCAACATCCTGAACTGCGACTTCAAGACCCTGGGAGTCGGCGTCCACATGGGCGCGGGCGGGCCTTGGTGGACGCAGGATTTCGGGTACTGAGACATACCCGGGTCAGAGGGCGGGACGCCTCCGTGGACGGCGTCCCGCCCGACGTGTTCTCGCCCGTGTCCAGCGGCGCCGGGGCACTCGCCCCGCGTCGGCACCGGCGCAGAGCCGCTCCACCGGGCTCTGCCGGGGCGGGCGCCCACTGCGGCACGGTCCAGTCATGAAGCCTCAGTCCGGTGAGCGACAGCGATATTGATCGCCCTGAAGGTCCGGCCTCTGTCAGACGAGGAGTTCCTCGCGGTGGGCCAGTGCCCAGGCTCGCTCCTCCTCGATGTCCGGGAAGAAGTCCTGGCGTAGGAAGGCCGCCCAGGGGTCCGCGCCGAGGGGGCCCAGGCGGGCTATGCGGTCGGTCTCGTCGCGTTGCAGTCTGGCCAGCGCGTCCAGCACGTCGGCCGGGTCCGCTCCGTAGGCGTCGCACAGGAGCCGCAGCCGTCGGGCCAACGGCGCGCCGTCCGCGCCGAAGCCGACCTTGCGCTGACGCTCGGGGAGCCGCAACGGCACGCCGTACCAGGCGAGTTGCGCGAGGTCGTCCAGTGGGTGGCCGGGGATGGCCAGGTCCCAGTCGATGAAGCCGACCAGGCGGTCGTCGGCCCAGACCGAGTTCCAGGTGGTCAGGTCGCCGTGACGCATGATCAGGCCGGGGCGCCAGCGGGCCTCCGGGTCGCACCAGACGGCGTCCGGCGAGGGGCGGAAGTCGCGTACGGCGTCGTGGTACTCGCGCAGCCATCCGCCGAGTTGGGTGACGCCCTCGTCCGTGAGAAGTGCCGGCGGCCACGGGCACAGGCCGACCTCGCCGCGCAGCAGGGACACCACCTCGTGGCCGTCCACGGGACCGTCGCCGAGAGCGCGGGGCGCGCCGGCGAAGCCCACCTGCTCCAGGTGGCGCAGCAGTTCCCGCACCGCCGGGGTCCACGCACGCCACGGCCTGAGAATGGTCTCCCCCACCCGGCGCACCGTCGAGAGGCCACCGCGCGCCGACTCACCGTCCTGGATCATGACGGGCATCGTAGTGGGCGCCCGCGATTCACCGGTCAGAGATGGCCTTCGGGTGGGCGGCGCTGGGCGTGCCGACGTACCCGCTGTGGCGGTGGAAGGAGTACGCCTTTCCGGCCGTCTGGAAGAAGTTGGTGAGGGCCAGGGCCGCCCAGAGGGCGCTGAGGCTGGCCGGGCTGAACACCGCCAGGGTGACGGCGAAGGCGGCCAGGGCGGCGGTCGTGTGGTTGCCCAGCAGGGCGGTGTCCACCAGGGCTCCGGCCGACGCGGCGATCATCGTCAGGTACAGCGGCAGCGCGGCCGCCGCTGTCCCGGCCCACGTACCGCGCCCGCCCCGCCCCACGCTCCCCTTGCCGACCACGATGTCGATCATGACACCGTGGGCGCCGGCGGGTGGGCGGGACGGGGGAAGCCGGACCCGGAGGCCGTCCCAGCGCCGGCCGGCTCGGTGGGCCGCGCCGCTGCGGGGCTCCGGGGCGTGCGCGCGCCGATCTCCCCGGCGACCGTCAGGCCGCCGCCGCCCGCCCCACCGCGAACGTCCTCGCCGTCTCCGCCACCCGCCGGCCCAGGTGTTCCGCCGTCGCCACGTCGGCCTTGTGGACGGCGTCCGGGGCCGCGTCGACGTCGGTCTGGGCGGCGGCGCCCGCGAAGACGCCGAGGCGGTTGAGGTCGTTCTCGGAGGCGGCGCTGTGGTTCCAGCCCGGGAGGAGGCCGAGGTTGATCCAGTGCATGCCGAGCTGCCCGGCGAGGATCTGGAAGAACTGCAGGGTGTGCAGCTTGTCGCCGCTCTTGGAGCCGGAGTTGGTGAAACCGGCCGCCAGCTTGTCCTTCCACGCCTGGGTGGCCCAGCGCTTGGAGGTGGCCTCCGCGAAGGTGTGGAAGGCGCCGGACGCGGTGCCCATGTAGGTCGGCGAGCCGAAGACGATCGCGTCGGAGCGGTCGAGGAGGGCCCACTGCTCCTCCGTGATCTCGTCCACCTTGATCAGGTGCACCTCGGCCCCGGCCTCGACGGCACCGGTCCGCACGGCCTCGGCGACGACGGCGGTGTGGCCGAAGCCGGAGTGGTAGGCGATGGAAACGACAGGGGTGGTCACAGGGTGCTCCTGGGTGCGGGAGATAGACAGAGAGATCGAACGGCGTGACGCGCCGCCGGTCGGTGACAGTAACCAAAGGAAAGCACTAACTATTCGAAAGCGCAACCGTGGCGATAGCGCCCCCGTCGCGGCAGCGCTGTATGCGAGTACGCTGTCCGTATGGAGAGCACCCAGGAGCGCACGGCGGAGCAGGACCTTCCGTACAACGTGTTCGCCAGGACCTGCCCCTCACGCGGCACGCTGGAGCACGTCACGGGACGGTGGGGCGGGCTGACGCTGGGCGCCCTGTACGAGGGGTCGCTGCGGTTCAACGAGCTGCGCCGCAGGGTCGACGGCGTCAGCGAGAAGATGCTGTCCCAGACGCTGCACGCGCTGGAGCGCGACGGCCTGGTGCACCGGGACGCGCAGCCGACGAACCCGCCGCGCGTGGACTACGAGCTGACGCCGCTGGGTCGCGGGGTGGCCGAGCGGCTGATGAGCCTCATCCAGTTCGTGGAGGGGCGGATGGACGACGTGCTCGACGCGCGCCGGACCTACGACGAGACGCGCGGCGCCCTCTGACACTTTGGGCAGAAGTAGCTGGACCGGTTCATCCAGGGCCGGCGCCGCATGGGCGTGCCGCACCGCTTGCAGGGCAGGCCCTCGCGCCCGTACGCGTCGAGCGAGCGGTCGAAGTAGCCGGACTCGCCGTTGACGTTGACGTAGAGGCTGTCGAAGCTGGTGCCGCCCACCGCGAGGGCCGCGTTCATCACGTCCCGGGCATGACCCAGCAGTTCCAGCGTGCGCGGGCGGGTGAGGGTCGCCGTCGGGCGGTCGTAGTGCAGCCGGGCGCGCCACAGGGCCTCGTCCGCGTAGATGTTGCCGACGCCGCTGATCAGCGACTGGTCGAGCAGGGCCCGCTTCACGGTCGTGCGCCGGCGCCGCAGCGCCTGGTGGAACGCCTCGTCGTCGAAGAGCGGGTCGAGCGGGTCGCGGGCGATGTGCGCGATGACGTCGGGCAGGCCGTCGGGGGTGGTGTCGTGCAGCGACAGGCCGCCGAAGGTCCGCTGGTCGACGAAGCGCAGTTCGGTGCCGAGGGCGTCGGCGAAGCGCACGCGGATGCGCAGATGCTTCTCCGCGGGGGCGGTGTGCGGCTGGACCAGCAGCTGGCCGCTCATGCCGAGGTGCGCCAGGATCGCCTGGCCGGTGTCCGCCAGGGGCAGCCACAGATACTTGCCGCGCCGGCTGGGGACGCCGACACGGTGGCCCTCGAGACGGTGCGCGAAGTCGTCGGCGCCCGCGACATGCCGGCGCACGGCACGCGGGTGCAGCACCTCGGCGTCGGCGACCGTGCGGTGGGCGACCCACCGCTCCAGGCCACGCCGGACGACCTCGACCTCGGGCAACTCGGGCATGGTCTCCCTCTCCACACCGTGCGGATACGGACCGAGCGCCCGCCCCGGGGCCGGGACGGGCGCTCGGATCGCGCTGTTCGGTCAGGCGGAGGCCGACGCGTCGGCGTCGGGTTCGGCGGCGGCGTTCGCCGCCTCCTTGGCGCGCTCGTCCGCCGCGGCCTTGATGGACCGCCACGCGGACTCGGCGGCCTGCTGCTCCGCCTCCTTCTTGCTGCGGCCGGTGCCGGTGCCGTACGAGACGCCTCCGACGCGGGCGGCAGCAGTGAAGGTCTTCTCGTGGTCGGGGCCGGTCTCCGTGACCAGGTACTCGGGGACGCCGAGCCCTTCGGTCGCGGTGAGCTCCTGGAGACTGGTCTTCCAGTCCAGGCCGGCACCGAGGTTCGAGGACTTCTCGATCAGGGGGTCGAACAGGCGGTGCACCAGCTCCGCCGCCGAGTCGAGGCCCTGGTCGAGATAGACCGCGCCGATCACCGCTTCCAGGGTGTCGGCGAGGATGGATGCCTTGTCCCGGCCGCCCGTGCCCTCTTCACCGCGGCCGAGCCGGATGAAGGCGCCCAGGTCGAGCCCACGGCCCACCTCCGCCAGCGCGCGCGAGTTGACCACCGCGGCCCGGAGCTTGGCCAGCTGGCCCTCCGGCAGATCGGGGTGGGTGCGGTACAGCGTGTCCGTGACCACCAGGCCGAGCACGGAGTCCCCGAGGAACTCCAGCCGCTCGTTGGTGGGCAGACCGCCGTTCTCGTACGCGTAGGAGCGGTGGGTGAGCGCACGCACCAGAAGGGCGGACTCGAGCTTGTACCCGAGCCGCCCTTCCAACAGCGTGTGGGACGAGGCCTGGTTGTCCGCTGCGTTCTTCTTGGGCGTGGACACAGTGCCTCTCACCAGCCGCTCAGACCTCGAGGACCTGGCGCTTGTTGTAGGTGCCGCACGACGGGCACGCGATGTGCTGCTGCTTGGGCTCGTGGCAGCGCTCGCACGCAACCAGGGTGGGGACCGCAGCCTTCCACTGCGACCGGCGGTGGCGCGTGTTGCTGCGCGACATCTTCCGCTTCGGAACAGCCACGGCTACTTCTCCTGCTTCTCGTCGACGCCCGGTTCGGCGCCGCTCTTGTCGTCCTTATCGCCGGGTTCGAGTGAATCGGCGAGTCCCTGCAGTGCCGCCCAACGGATGTCGACGGCGTCATGGTGGTGGTCCGGGTCGTCAGCGAGACGCACGCCGCACTCGGCGCACAGTCCCGGGCAGTCTTCCTGGCACACCGGCTGCATCGGCAGTGCGAGCACCACCGCATCACGCAGCACAGGCTCGAGGTCGAACAGGCCGTCCTCGAGGAAGAGCCTGTCCTCGTCGTCCTCGGCGTCGTCGCCGGGCTCCGCGCGGTGTGCACGGCCCCGGTCGTCGGCGTCAGGGTACGAGAACATCTCCTGGAAGTCCGCTTCCACGTCGAGCTGAAGCGGCTCCAGACACCTTACGCACTCCCCCTCGGCCCGTGCACGGGCGGTGCCTGTGACAAGCACACCTTCCATGACCGACTCGAGCCGGAGGTCGAGCTCCAGCGGGGCGCCTTCCGGCACTCCGACGACCTTCGGGATACCGAGGTCCTTGGGGGCGTCGACCGTGCGGGTCAGGCGCTGCAGCGCACCGGGCCGCCGGCCCAGCTCGTGTGTGTCGAACACGAGGGGGTTGCGGTGGTCGAGGCGGGCTGTCACGCCGTTCCTGCTTTCGATCTGCTGAGCTCAGGGGGTTCGCCGCCCAGTGGTGCCTGCGGGCAGCGTTGATCGCGGACGTACGCGCGACCGAAGAGCCAGGATACTGGACCTTTCGCTCATGGCCCAATCCGGTGGTCGTGCTACTGGCCACGCCCCTGCTCGTACGCCCTCAGCTGCTCCGGAGTGATCATGCTGGTGTCGAAGAGGCTGGTCTCGTCGAGCGCGTAGGACTGGTGGGTCTGCTCGGGCTGCCGGGGCGCCTGCTGCGGGTCGTACGCCTGCTGGCCGGTGTCGTACGTGTACCCGTACGGGTCCGCCTGCTGGTAGCCGTAGGCGTCCTGCTGGCCGCCGTAGCCCTGCTGCTGGTAGCCGTACGGGTCGGCGGCCTGCTGCTGGTAGCCGTACGCCGGCTGCGCGACCCAGGGGTCGTACTGCGGCTGCGGCGGTACGGCCGCCGGCTCGGCGGGGGCGGCCGGGGCGTCCTGCTGGGCGAGCGCGGCGAGGTCGGCGAGGTAGTCGGCGTCGCTGGAGTGCTGGACGGTGCTCATGTCGTCGGCGAGGGCGCCGAGGTCGTCGGTGGCGATCCGGCCGTGCAGCTTCTGCCGGCCGCGGCCGACCGCCTCCAGGGTCTTGGCGAGGACCGCCTCGAAGGCTCCGAGCTTGACGTCGACGTATTCGTCGGCGCTGCGGCGCAGGGTCTCCGGGTCGTGACTGCGCTCGGGGGCGTCCTCGTCCTCGTAGCCGTTCTCGTCGGTGCCCGGGCCGGTGCCGAGCAGCTTCTCGCGGCCGCGGCCGACGGAGCCGAGGGTCTTGGTGAGGACGACCTCGAAGTTGGCGAGCTTGGAGTCGACGTAGTCGTCGGCCTCCGCGCGGATCTCCTCGGCCTCCTGGCGGGCCTCGGCGAGGATGCGGTCGGCCTCGGCCTGGGAGCGGCGGGCCACCTCGGTGTCGGAGATCAGGGAGCCGCGTTCGGCGTGCGCGCCCTGGATGATCCGCTCGGCCTCCTGGCGGGCCTGCTCGACCATCTGCTCGCGGTCGCCGATCAGCTCCTGGGCCTGGGCGAGCGAGCCGGGCAGGGCCTCGCGGACCTCTTCGAGCATCGCGAGCAGTTCGGCGCGGTTGACCACGCACGAGGCCGACATCGGCATCGACCGGGCACTGGAGACCGCCGCGACGATCTCGTCGAGCTTCTTCTGCACGTCCACCGTGTGCTCGCCACTCTCTACAGCTGTGATGGAGACGGACGGGACGACTGTAGCCCCATCAGCTGTGCCGCAGGCGCTTGTTCAGCGCCTCCAGGACCACCGGCGGGACGAGGTGGGAGACGTCTCCGCCCCAGGTCGCCACTTCCTTGACCAGCGAGGAGGACAGGAAGCTGTAGGTGGGGTTGGTCGGGACGAAGAGGGTCTCCACGCCCGAGAGGCCGTTGTTCATCTGGGCCATCTGCAGCTCGTAGTCGAAGTCGCTGACCGCGCGCAGACCCTTGACGATGGCCGGGATGTCGCGCTGCTTGCAGAAGTCGACGAGGAGGCCGTGGAACGCCTCGATCCGGACGTTGCCGTACTCGGCGGTGACCTCGCGGATCAGGTCCAGTCGCTCGTCGACCTCGAACAGGCCCTTCTTGGACTTGTTGATCATGACGGCGACATAGACCTCGTCGTACAGCCTGGAGGCTCGGGAAATGATGTCCAGGTGTCCGTTGGTGATCGGGTCGAACGACCCGGGGCATACGGCGCGGCGCACTTGCGATCCCTCGCTCTCCGGTCCGGTCATCGTGCGTCTTCGCACGTAGAGGCGGCGCGACCGTACCAAAACGTTCCCTCGCCGTACCGACGGGCCCGGAGACCCTCGAAACCGTCCGGCCACCGGAATTCCCCGCCTCTGGTGCTGCGCTCCACGGTGACGAGCGCGTCCGGGGCGAGCCAGCCCCCGGTGCGGAGTGTGAGGAGAATCTCCCGAAGATCGTCGTCGGAGACGGCGTACGGGGGGTCGAGGAAGACGATGTCGTACGGCTCCGCGGGCGCCGGTGTGCGGATGATCTGTTCCGCTTTGCCCGACCTCACCTCGGCGCCGGGGAGGCCGAGACTCCTCACGTTCTCCCGGACGACGCGGGCGGCCCGGGCGTCGGCCTCGACGAGCAGGGTGTGGCTCGCACCGCGCGAGAGGGCTTCGAGACCGACGGCGCCGGAGCCGGCGTAGAGGTCGAGGACCCGCTCCCCGTCCAGCGGGCCGCCGAGGAGCGACTGCCAGGTGGAGAGGAGGCCTTCGCGCGCGCGGTCGGAGGTGGGCCTGGTCCCCGTGCCGGGCGGCACGGCCAGTCGACGTCCGCCGGCGGCTCCGGCGATCACGCGGGTCATCTTCTGTCCTCGGGTGTGGGCGGCTGTGGGTATCAGTGTGGCCGGTCGCTCACGGGCCCGGGTACCCGCCTGGTCCATCCGGTCGCGTCCCTGGCACGGGACCCTCTCACCCCTTCTCCAGGTACTGCTCCCGCTCCTCGTCCAGGAGGGCGTCCAGGGCGGTCCGCAGGCCGGGCAGGCCCGTGAGCTCCGGGTCCCGCTCCACGAGGGCCGCGGCCTCCTGCCGGGCCTCCGCGATGATCTCCTCGTCCTCGATGACGGCCAGCATCCGCAGGCTGGTGCGGGCCCCGGACTGGGCCTGGCCGAGGACGTCGCCCTCGCGGCGCTGCTCCAGGTCGATCCGGGAGAGCTCGAAGCCGTCGAGGGTGGAGGCGACGGCGGCCAGGCGCTGCCGGGCGGGGCTCGCCTCAGGCATCTCGGTGACCAGGAGGCACAGGCCGGGTGCCGAGCCGCGGCCGACGCGGCCGCGCAGCTGGTGCAGCTGGGAGACGCCGAAGCGGTCGGCGTCCATGATCACCATGGCGGTGGCGTTCGGGACGTTGACGCCGACCTCGATGACGGTCGTGGCGACCAGGACGTCCGTGTCGCCGGCGGCGAAGCGGCGCATCACGGCGTCCTTGTCGTCGGGGTGCATCCTGCCGTGCAGCACCTCGACCGCGAGGCCCATCAGGGGTCCCTTGGCGAGCTGGTCGGCGACGTCGAGGACGGCCAGCGGCGGGCGCTTCTCCGCCTCGTCCCCGGATGAGCCGGCCTTGGCCTTCCCGGGATCTTCCTCCTCGTCGCCGATGCGGGGGCAGACGACGTACGCCTGGTGGCCGTTCTCCACCTCCTCGCGGACCCGCTGCCAGGCGCGGGTGAGGAAGTGCGGCTTGTCGGCGGCGGGGACGACATGGGAGGCGATCGGTGAGCGGCCGGCGGGGAGCTGGTCGAGGACGGATGTCTCCAGGTCGCCGAAGACGGTCATCGCGACCGTGCGGGGGATGGGGGTGGCCGTCATGACCAGCAGGTGCGGGGGTTGCCTGCCCTTGCCGCGCAGGGCGTCGCGCTGCTCCACGCCGAAGCGGTGCTGCTCGTCGACGACGACCAGGCCGAGGTCGTGGAACTGGACCTTGTCCTCGATCAGGGCGTGGGTGCCGATGACGATCCCGGCCTCGCCGGTGACCAGGTCGAGCAGGGCCTGGCGGCGGGCGGCGGCCCCCATGGACCCGGTGAGCAGCACGACCTTGGTGGCGTGCTCGGCGCCGCCCAGGGTGCCGCCCTCGGCCAGGTCGCCCATCATCTTGACGATCGACCGGTGATGCTGCTGGGCCAGCACCTCGGTGGGCGCGAGCATCGCGGCC
This sequence comes from Streptomyces sp. NPDC059852, assembly GCF_042731455.1. Classification (NCBI taxonomy): domain Bacteria; kingdom Bacillati; phylum Actinomycetota; class Actinomycetes; order Kitasatosporales; family Streptomycetaceae; genus Streptomyces; species Streptomyces sp. NPDC059852. Next base: position 185,978 of record NZ_JBHWJK010000006.1, read on the forward strand.
TGCCCGCCGGCGTCGACGACGGCGAGCATCGCGCGCAGCGCCACCAGGGTCTTGCCCGAGCCGACCTCTCCCTGGAGCAGCCGGTGCATCGGGTGCTCGGTGGCCAGGTCGGCGAAGATCTCCCGGGAGACCTGCTGCTGGCCCTCGGTGAGGGTGAAGGGCAGGCGGGCGTCGAAGGCGGTGAGCAGCCCGTCGGTTGCGGGGCGCCGGGCGACGGCGGGGAGTTGGGCGTCGGCGTGCCGGCGGCGGGCGAGCGCGACCTGGAGGACGAAGGCCTCGTCCCACTTGAGGCGGGCGCGGGCGTCCTCGATGTCCGCCTTGGTGTGCGGACGGTGGATCTTGAGCAGGGCCTCCGGGAGGGGGACCAGGCCGCGGCCTTCGCGCAGGGACTCGGGGAGCGGGTCGACGGCCTCCTGGGCGCTCGGCAGGACCGTCTGGATCGCCTTGCCGATCTTCCAGGACTCCAGCTTGGCGGTGGCCGGGTAGAGCGGGATCAGCGCACCGGCCCAGGTCTCGACGGCCTCCTCCGAGTCCGCCCGCAGCAGTTCGTACGCCGGGTGCGCCAGTTGGAGGCGGCGGTTGAAGACGGAGACCTTGCCCGCGAACATCGCGCGGGTGCCGGGCAGGAGCTCCTTGTGCGGCTTGTGGACGCCGTTGCCGAAGAAGACCAGTTGGAGGCGGCCGCTGCCGTCCGTGATGGTGACCTCCAGGCGCTGGCCCTTGCCGCGCGGCGCCCGGGCGGAGGCGAAGCTGTGCAGCCGGGCGTCGGCGACCATGGCGACCACGGTGACGTGCTCGTCCATGGGGAGGTCGGCGAGGTGGGTGAGCTGACCGCGCTCCTCGTATCTGCGGGGGTAGTGGTGCAGCAGGTCCCCGACGGTGTGCAGGCCGAGGTGCTCGGCCATCACCTTCGCGGTGGGGGGGCCGAGCACCTTCTTCAGTGGTTCGTCCAGTGCGGGCACGAGATCCATTCCACACCACGGCACTGACATCGCGTCGGGCGCCGCCGTGGCCTTGTGGGTAAACGTCCCGGAAACCCCTGGTCAGCCGGTTCGTCTCGGATCTAGGATGACGCGCCCCGGCCATCCCTTTCGCGGTCACCGCCCAACCGGGACCGCCCGACCCCGCGCCGTCGCCCCTCCCCCCACCGGCGCTGCGACGATGGACTCCCAGACCTCACAGTCATCCCAGGCATCCCCGGCTCCCCGTTCCTTCCAGGTCGACCTGCGCGGTCTGGTGGACCTGCTCTCCCACCACCTGTACTCCAGTCCGAAGGTCTACCTGCGCGAACTGCTCCAGAACGCGGTCGACGCCATCACCGCACGGCGCGCGGCCGAGCCGGACGCGCCCGCGCGGGTGCGGCTGTTCACCGAGCCCGGCGCGCTGCGGGTCGAGGACTCCGGGATCGGACTGACCGAGGCGGACGTGCACGACCTCCTCGCGACGATCGGGCGCAGCTCCAAGCGGGCGGAGGGGCTTCAGGAGGCGCGGTCGGACTTCCTCGGGCAGTTCGGCATCGGGCTGCTGGCCTGCTTCGTCGTCGCCGAGCGGATCCGGGTGGTCAGCCGCAGCGCGCGCACGCCGGACGCGGCGCCCGTGGAGTGGACGGCGACCGACGACGGTTCGTACACCGTGCGCACGCTGCCGGGCGACGCGCGCCCCGAGCCCGGCACCACCGTGCACCTGGTGGCCCGGGCGGGCGCCGCCGAGTGGCTGGCCGAGGACCGGGTGCTGGCGCTGGCGCGGGACTTCGGCTCGCTGCTGCCGTACGACGTGCGGGTCGGCGAGGAGGCGGTCACCGATCTGCCGGCGCCCTGGGACCGGCCGTACCCCTCCCCCGCCGCCCGTCGGGTGGCGCTCGGGCGGCACTGCCACGACCTGTTCGGCTTCACGCCGCTGGACGCGATCGAGCTGGACGTGCCGCTCGCGGGGATCCGCGGGGTGGCGTACGTCCTGCCGTCGGCGGTCAGCCCGGCCCAGCGGGCGGGTCATCGCGTCCATCTCAAGGGCATGCTGCTGACCGAGCGCGCCGAACAGCTGCTGCCCGACTGGGCGTTCTTCGTGCGGTGCGTGCTGGACACCGACAGCCTGCGGCCGACGGCGTCCCGCGAGGCGCTGTACGAGGACGAGACGCTGGCGGCGGTGCGGGAGGCGCTGGGGGAACGCGTCCGGGCCTGGCTGACGGGTCTGGCGGCCGGTGACCCGGAGCGGCTGGCCGCGTTCCTCGCGGTGCATCACCTGGGCGTGAAGTCCCTGGCGCGGCACGACCGGGAGATGCTGCGCACGATGCTGCCCTGGCTGCCGTTCGAGACGACCGACGGCCGGCTGTCCCTGGAGGAGTTCGCGCGGCGGCACCGGGTCGTGCACTTCACCCGGACCGTCGAGGAGTACCGGCAGGTCGCGCCGATCGCGTCCGCGCAGGGTGTCGGCGTGATCAACGGCGGTTACACGTACGACAGCGAGCTCGTCGAGGCGCTGCCGTCCGTGCGGCCGGGCACGGTCGTCGCCGAGCTGGACGCGGACACCGTGACGGCCCATCTGGACGCCGTCGATCCGGCGGTGGAGCTGGCCCTGTCGGGTTTCCTGGCGACCGCGCGGGCCACGCTCGACCCGCTGGGCTGCGACGTCGTGCTGCGCGCCTTCCACCCGCTGTCGGTGCCCGCGCTGCACCTGGACGACCGGGCCGCCCGGCACGAGCAGGCCCGCGCGCGGGCCGAGGAGGAGGCCGACGACCTGTGGGCGGGCATCCTCGGCTCGCTGCGCGGCGAGGCGCCCCGCGCGCGTCTGGTGCTCAACCACCTCAGCCCGCTGATCCGGCGGATCGGTTCGCTCGGCGAGCCGGAACTGATCGGCACCGCCGTGGAGTCCCTGTACGGGCAGGCGCTGCTGATGGCGCAGCGACCGCTCAGGCCCGCGGACTCGGCGCTGCTGAACCGGGCCTTCATCGGCCTGCTGGAGTGGGCCACGAACGGGGAGGGGGACCGCTGATGACGGAGATCACCGACCTCGACGCGCTGCGCCGGGCGATGGCGGAGAACGGCGAGCAGCCGGAGGGCCCGGCCCGCAACGCGCGCGCGGAGCAGCTGCTCGCCGAGGCGGAGCGGCTGGGTGAGCCGCTCGCCGTGATCGAGGCGCTCGGGCACCAGCTGAAGGTCTACAACTACAGCTCCGAGAAGGCGAAGATGTTCGTCCCGTTCGCGCGGCTGCTGCGCATGTGGGACGAGCGGCCCGAGGACTTCGACGAGTACGAGACGCACAGCCTGCACTGGGTCTTCAAGTGGATGTCGGCCGGGATGCTCGACCAGCCGCACATCCCGCTCTCCTCGATCGAGAAGTGGCTCGGCGAGATGGAGCACCGCTACCGGCTGGCCGGTCACTCCGAGCGGGCGGTGCGCGGCGCCGAGTTCAGCGTGGCCGCGCACGTCGGCGACCTGGAGCGGGCGGAGCGGGCGTACGCGGCGTGGCTGGCGGCCGACCGGGACTCCATGGCCGACTGCCACGCGTGCGAGCTGCACGGGCAGGGCTGGTGGCAGGCGGTCCGGGGCCGGGACGCGGAGGCGGTCCGGCTGTGGCGGCCGGTCCTGGACGGCGAGTACGCCTGCGCCCACGAGCCGCACACCGTGCTCGCGTCCTCCTTGGCCCCGCTGCTGCGCCTGGGCCGGGTGGACGAGGCCCGCGCCAACCATCTGCGGGGCTTCCGGCTGGTGCGGCCGATGGAGAGCATGCGGGGCGCGTACGCGGACCATGTGGAGTTCTGCGCGCTGACGGGCAACGAGGCGCGCGGTCTGGAGCTGCTGGCGGAGCGTCCGGCCTACTTCACGGACGACGGGCAGCCGCGCAGCAGACTGGACTTCATGGCGGCGGTGACACTGCTCATGGACCGGCTGACCGCGCTGGGACTGGGCGGGCAGCAGGTGCCCGGCCCGGCGGACCGGACGTGGACGGCGCGTGAACTGGCCGCCCACGCGCGTGCGCAGGCGCTGGCGCTGGCCGCGCGCTTCGACGAACGCAACGGCACGTCGTACACGAGTGAGCGGGTCCGGCTGCGCATGGCGCAGGAACCGCTGGTGGAGCGACTGCCGCTGGGCGTGCGGACGGCGAACCGCCCGGCGTCGGCGCAGCCGGCGGCGCCCGTGACGCCGTCCCCCGCCGCCGCGGAGGAGGCGCCCGGCCTGCCGGAGCTGCTCGCCGAGGCGCGGCGGCTGTCGGACACGCTGCGGCCCAGTGCCATCGAGGCGTGGGCGGCGGTGTCCCGGGCCGCCGAGGGCGTCGAGCTGGACGCGCGTGACCGGGCGGAGATCGCCGACCACCGGGCGATGGACCTCGGCCCGGAGGGTGTCCCCCTGTTCGAGGAGGCCGCCGCGCTGTACGCGGAGGCGGGCGACCCGGGCGAGGCGCTGGCGGCACGCGCGCGCGGGGCGTACGTCGAGGCGCTGACCGGCGAGGTGTCCGCGGCGATCGACGCGGTCGGCGTCCTGTACGACCAGGTCCTCGCGCTGTACGCCGAGGACGGCACGGGCGTGCGGCAGACGGCGGCCGTCCTGATGAGCCGGGCGCGGATCCTGATGCGCCGGGTGCACGAGGCGGAGGAGGGCGCCGAGGGCGCCGCGCTGTCCGCGGCGGAGTCGGCCGTCCGGGAGGTGCTGGCGTTCGTCTCGGGGCGCACCGGGGACGACGTACGGCTGCTCGCGCGGGTCGCGGAGGCCTGGGCCATGCTGGCCGAGCTGGCGGCGCTGTCCGGTGACGTGGAGGGGGCCGCCGAGCTGTTCGCGCGGGCCTCGGGCGAGTTCGTCGGGGCGGGGCTGCCATGGTTCGCGGTGGAGTACGAGGCCCGGCTGGCCGGTCTCGCCCACCATCTCGGGGACACGGCCCGGGCCGAGCGGGCGCTGCGGGCCGCCCTGGAGCACGGCGGGCCGTACCTGGAGGCGACCGGGCGGGCCCAGTTGCACCTCCAGCTGGCCGAGGTGCTGGGCGGCACCGGGGTGTCCGAGGAGGCCGCGGAGCACGCCCTGGAGGCGGCGCACTGGGCCGACGAGGCGGGTGAGAGCCGCACGCTGGGCGCCTGGGCGCGGCACCAGCTCGGTGGGTTCCTGGTGCGGCAGCAACGATTCGCCGAGGCGGCGGAGGTGCTGGAGTCGGCCCTGCCCGACCTGTCCGCGGAGACGCACGGCGACGGGGCGGTCGTCCAGACGCTGTGGTGGCTCGGTGACTGCCTGGGCGAGCTCGGCGACCACCGGGACGCGGCGGAACGGCGCCTGCAGGCGGCCGCGATCGCCCGGGAGTGGCCCGAGCAGCACGACCACGCGACGCTGGCGCACCTGGCCGCCGAGTCGCTGGGCCACGCGGGGCTGCACACCGACGCCGACCGCGCCTACACGCGCGCGGGCGAGCTGTGGCGCTCCCTGGGCAATGTCCACGGCCTGGTCCGCTCGCTGCGCGCCCGCGCGTGGCTGGCGCTGCGGGTGGAGGACGGCGACGGGGCGCGGGCGGCCGAGCTGATGGCGGGCGCGGTCGAGGAGTGCGCGGCGGCGCTGGACGAGGCCGCCGACGAGGAGGCCCGGCAGCGGCTGGTCGCCGAACTCGGCCAGACGCACCGCCAGTTCGGGGACCTGCTGGCACGTTCGGCGGCCGAGGACGCGGAGGACGACTCGATCCGCACGGCGCTGGAGGAGGCCCTGGCGCAGATGACCCGGGCCGTCACGGTGTTCGCCTCCCTCGGCGACGACGCCCTGCACAGCCGGACGGGTGCGGAACTCGCCGCGGGCTGGCTCCAGGCCGACCTCAGCCGCCCGGCCGAGGCGGCGGCACACGCGCGTGCCGTGCTCGCCGCCTACGAGGACGCCGACGGCCGGGACGAGACGGTCCGGCGGCGCCGGGCCGAGGCCGAGCAGATGCTGCAGGTCGTGGAGGAGCAGGACCAGGGGTGACGTGCGCCGGGGTCACTCCACGCCGATGAGCAGGAGCGCTCCTTGGCGGCCGCCCCGGTAGACCACCGTGTCGACGGCGAGGTACGCCTCCCGTACACGGCTCTCGAGGTGCTCGGCGATCGTGCCGGGGGCGTCGTCGCCGAGGACGAGGGTGACGAGTTCTCCGCCGGCGGCGAGCATGCGGTCGAGGACGGTCTCCGCGACGGCGGTGACGTCGGCGCCGATCACGGCCACGTCGCCGTCGACGAGGCCGAGGACGTCCCCGGCCTGGCAGATACCGGCCGAGGTCCAGGACCGGTGCTCGGCGACGGCGACCTCGGCGTGCCGGGTGGCGCCGGCCGCGGAGGTCATCGAGACGACGTCCTCGTCGAAACGGCGCCCGGGTTCGTGCACGGCGAGCGCCGCTATGCCCTGGACCGCGGAACGGGTGGGGATGAGGGCCACGCGGATGCCCTCGGCGCGGGCCTGCTCGGCGGCCGCGGCGGCGGTGTGCCGCAGGTCGGCGTCGTTGGGGAGCAGGACGACCTCGCGCGCGTGGGCCCGCCGTACGGCCTCGACGAGCTCCCCGCTGGCCGGGGGCTCACCGGGGCGGGCGAGCACGGTGGTCGCGCCGGCCTCGCCGTACAGCCCCGCCAGTCCCTCGCCGGGGACGACGGCGACGACGGCCCGCTGGACCCGTTCGCGGGGCGTGCGCTCGCCGGTACTGTGCGCGTCCCCGGCGCCGAAGTGGGTGATCCGGATCCGGTACGGCCGTCCGGCCTCCACGCCGGCCTCCACGGCGGCGCCCGCGTCGTCGACATGGACGTGGACGTTCCACAGGCCGTCCCCGCCGACGACCACGAGGGAGTCGCCGAGCGCGTCGAGGCGGTCCCGCAGCCGGGCCACGGCCGCGTCCTCCGCCTCCAGCAGGTAGAGGACCTCGAAGGCGGGGCCGCCCTCGCCGGGGCCGTCGGCGCAGTCCTCGGCACCGGCCGGATCGTCCCCCGTACCGGCACGCGCGCGCGTGGCCGTCGCCCCGGCGACCACGGGTGCCGCCTCCCCGGTGAACGTCTCGACCAGCGCGCCCAGGACCGCGACCAGGCCGCGCCCTCCGGCGTCGACCACCCCGGCGCGCTCCAGCGCGGCCAGCTGCCCGGGGGTCGCGGCCAGCGCCGCGCGCGCCCCGTCGAAGGCGGCCCGGGCGATCGCCCCGCAGTCGTCGCCGGTGGCCGCGCCGGCCGCGTCGGCGGCGGCCGAGGCCACCGTGAGGACCGTGCCCTCCACGGGGTGGGCCACGGCCTGCCGGGCGGAGTCGGCCGCGGTCCGCAGCGCCAGCCGCAGTCCGGTGCCGTCGGTGTGGGCCGTCTCCCCCTCGGCCGCGAGCACCTGGGCCATGCCCCGCAGCAGCTGCGCGAGAATCGTCCCGGAGTTGCCGCGCGCCCCGATCAGGGCGCCGTGCGCCATGGCGCGGACGGCGTCGGCGAGTGTGGGCTTGCCCACGTCGTAGGCGGTGAAGACGGCCTCCACGGCGGCGGCCGCGGACTCCACGGTCAGGTACAGGTTCGTCCCGGTGTCGCCGTCGGCCACGGGATAGACGTTGATCGCGTCGATCTCCTCGCGCGCCCTGCCCAGCGACTCCAGCGCGAGGCCGCACCAGGTGCGCACCGCGAGAGCATCGAAGAATGTCTGCGGCACCTGCGCCACCTGCGCCTCCTCGGACTGCTGGACGTGGGACGCAGCGTAGACCCAGGGCCGGGGCCCACCGGCGGTGGGCCGGGACCGCCCCCCGGGCAGCCATGGTAGTTTCGTTGTACTGGCGCAGCCGTTGTATGCTGCTCCGGTTGCCCGATCCAATCGGGCCATTCCCCTGGCAACGCCACTCAGATCTCTGATCCTACGATCTCGATCCCGGCCTGCCGGGATCAACCGTAAGTGCATCTGAAGTCTTTGGAGTGACCCGTGGCTGCCAACTGCGACGTCTGCGGCAAGGGGCCGGGCTTCGGCAACAACATCTCGCACTCGCACCGCCGTACGCCCCGTCGCTGGAACCCGAACATCCAGCGCGTGCGTACCGTGGTCGGCGGGACGCCGAAGCGCGTGAACGCCTGCACCTCGTGCATCAAGGCCGGCAAGGTCTCGCGCTGACGCCCACAGCTGAGCGCGCGGCCACTGCTGGTTCGCTGCAAACAGCCGGTCCACCCTCGGGTGGGCCGGCTTTTCGCTGTGCCTGACCGACGAGCCGCGGCCTAGCCGAGGGCCCAGCCGTGGTGCACGGGCCCGATCCCGGCGCCGAGAGCGAACCCGGCGGCGATCGCCCCGGTGACGTACTCCTTGGCGGCCCTGACCGCCTCCGGCACGGACTGCCCCTTGGCGAGCTGGGAGGCGATCGCGGAGGCGAGGGTGCAGCCGGTGCCGTGGGTGTGCCGGTTGTCGTGGCGCGGGGCGCGCAGCCAGTGCTCCTGCGAGCCGTCCGTGAGCAGGTCCACGGCGTCCCCGGCGAGATGGCCGCCCTTGATCACGACCCAGCGCGGCCCGTACGCCAGCACGGCCTCCGCCGCCCGCCTCAGGTCGCCCTCCGACTCGACGCGCACACCCGTGAGGTGCGCCACCTCGTCGAGGTTGGGCGTGGCCACCGTCGCCACCGGCAGCAGCGCGGTACGGACGGAGTCGAGCGCCGACGGGGCGAGCAGCGGGTCCCCGTGCTTGGAGACCCCGACCGGGTCGACCACGGCCGGCGCGTCCGTCCCGGCGATCAACTCGGCCACCGCGTGGACGAGTTCGGCCGAGGACAGCATCCCGGTCTTCACGGCCCGGACGCCGATGTCGTCGACGACGCTGCGGTACTGGGCGCGGACCGCCTCGACCGGCAGTTCCCAGGCCCCCTGGACGCCGAGCGAGTTCTGCGCGGTGACCGCGGTGATCACGCTCATGCCGTGCACGCCGAGCGCCAGCATCGTCTTCAGGTCGGCCTGGATGCCCGCCCCGCCGCCGGAGTCGGAGCCGGCCACGGTGAGTACGCCCGGTATCACGACTCGATGTCCCCTCCGAAGTGGTCCCAGCCGCCCTTGCGGGTCCAGGGCGCGCCGTCGACCGTGACCTGCGGGAGCGCCGACGGGTTGAGGACCTCCCCGATGACCTTCCAGCGGGCCGGGAGCTTCACGTCGGGCGGGAAGGTCGCCACGATCGCGTGGTCCTCTCCCCCGGTCAGCACCCACTGCATGGGGTCGACGCCGACGGCCTGCCCGATGTCGTTCATCTGGGTGGGGATGTCGATGGCGCCCGAGCGGATGTCGATGCGCACCTTGCTGGCCTCGGCGATGTGCCCGAGGTCGGCGATCAGTCCGTCGCTGACGTCGCACATGGCGGTCGCGCCGAGCCCGGCCGCGGCCGGCCCCGCGTGGTACGGCGGCTCGGGGCGCCGGTGCGCCTCCACGAAGGCGCGGGGCGAGCGGAAGCCCCGGGCGAGCACGGCGTATCCGGCGGCGGACCAGCCGAGCCAGCCGGTCACGGCGACGAGGTCGCCGGGCTGGGCGCCGGCGCGGGTGACGGGCTCCTGGTTGCGCAGATCGCCGAGCGCGGTGATGGACACCGTGATCGAGTCGCCGCGCACGACGTCGCCGCCGACCACCGAGGCGCCCGCGACCTGGCACTCGTCGCGCAGCCCGTCCATCAGCTCGCTCGCCCAGGTCACCGGGAGTTCGGCCGGGACGACCAGGCCGAGCAGCAGCGCGGTGGGCACCGCGCCCATGGCGGCGATGTCCGCGAGGTTCTGGGCGGCGGCCTTGCGGCCGACGTCGTAGGCGGTGGACCAGTCGCGGCGGAAGTGCCGGCCCTCGACGAGGATGTCCGTGCTGGCGACCACCCTGCGGTCGGGGGCGGCCACCACTGCGGCGTCGTCGCCGGGGCCGACCCGGACCGCCGGGGTGGTGGTGAGACGGGAGGTGAGCTCCCTGATGAGCCCGAACTCCCCTAGCTCACCAACAGTGCCCTTCATTGCCCTTACGCCCCTTCTGTCCCTGTTCGCACCCGGTCGCGCGTCCCTGCTGCCCTCGCTACGGTCGAGGTGCACGTCGACTTCTTCCGTGCGTGCACCCCGGCGCGCAAGCCCCGGCCCTCGCGGGTCTCCCCGCGACGAGCGGCGACGCGATACCGTGGCGTTCCTTTTCCCCACATGATCCTCGTGGCCGCCCTGGAGGTTCCGTGGTACAGGCGTACATCCTGATCCAGACCGAGGTCGGCAAGGCGTCGACCGTCGCCGAGACGATCGGCAAGCTCCCTGGAGTCATCCAGGCCGAGGACGTGACGGGACCGTACGACGTCATCGTGCGCGCCCAGGCCGACACCGTCGACGACCTCGGCCGCATGGTGGTCGCCAAGGTCCAGCAAGTGGACGGCATCACCCGCACCCTGACCTGCCCCGTCGTCCATCTGTAGCCCCCGTCTACCCTTGGCCGGTGAACTCCTTCCGTCACCGGCGCGCTGTCGTCCTCGGGCTGCCCGCACTCGCCGTTCTCGTCGCCGCCGCGGGCTGCTCCTCGGCAGACGGCGGTGCGTCGGCTGCGGTTCCCAGTCCCGGTGCGAAAGCCACGGAGCTGTGCCGGAACCTCGACAAGGTGCTGCCGGCCGAGGTGGACGGGGCGGACCGTGAGGATCCCTCGCCCGCGTCCGCGTTGACCGCGGGCTGGGGAGACCCGGCGATCATACTGCGGTGCGGTGTGGAACGGCCGCCCAAGATGCTGGATCCGAAGGTGGCCGAGGGCAGGGACCCCGACGCGGTGGCCGGCGGCGTGGAGGGCGTCCGCTGGCTGATGGAGAAGCGCGACGACGGGGGGTACCGGTTCACCTCGGCCCTGCGCAGGGCGTACGTCGAGGTGGACGTGCCCGAGGGCCGGGACTCCTCGGGCGTGCTGATCGACCTGGCCCCGGCCATCAAGAAGGCGATCCCCGAAGGGATCGCCGACTGAGGTTCCGGATGTCCGGCCGTCGCGGACGGACTAGTAGGTCGTGTCCGCGACCTAGCGCAGCCCGGTGGAGCGCCGCAGAGCCGCCTTGATGAGCCGGTCGATCAGCTCCGGGTACGCGACCCCGCTGGCCTGCCACATCTGCGGGTACATCGAGATCGGCGTGAAGCCGGGCATCGTGTTGATCTCGTTGATCACGAACTCCCCGTCGTCGGTGAGGAAGAAGTCCGCCCGCACCAGGCCCTCGCACGAGGCCGCCTCGAAGGCGTCCACCGCCAGGCGCTGCACCTCGGCGGTCTCCTCGGCCGTCAGCGGGGCCGGGACGATGCCGGGCGTCGAGTCGATGTACTTCGCCTCGAAGTCGTAGTACGCGTGGGCGTCCGGCGGCGGGATCTCGGCGGGGACGGAGGCGCGCGGGCCGTCCTCGAACTCCAGCACCCCGCACTCGATCTCCCGGCCGCGCAGGGCCGCCTCCACGAGGATCTTCGGGTCGTGCCGGCGCGCCTCGGCGATCGCCTCGTCCAGGCCGGACAGGTCGTCGACCTTGGTGATGCCGATGGAGGAGCCCGCGCGCGCGGGCTTCACGAACAGCGGCCAGCCGTGGTCGCCCGCCAGGTCGATGATCTTCTTGCGGGCGGCGGACTCGTCCTGCTCCCACTCACGCGGCCGGATCACCACGTACGGGCCGACCTTGAGCCCGAACGAGGTGAACACCCGCTTCATGTACTCCTTGTCCTGGCCGACGGCCGAGGCGAGCACACCCGAACCCACGTACGGCACACCGGAGAGCTCCAGCAGCCCCTGCAGGGTGCCGTCCTCGCCGTACGGGCCGTGCAGCACCGGGAAGACGACGTCGATCTCGCCCAGCGCCTTGGGCACCGAACCGGGCTCGCTGTAGACGACTTCGCGGTTCGCCGGGTCCACGGGCAGCACCACACCGCCGTCGTGGGACTCGGCGAGCTGGTCGACGCTGGGCGTACGGCGCTCGGTGATCGCCATGCGGTCCGGGTCGTCGGCGGTGAGCACCCAGCGGCCGCTCTGCGTGATGCCGATCGGCAGGACGTCGTACGTGGTCCGGTCGATCGCGCGCAGCACGGCCCCCGCGGTGACCGCGGAGATCCCGTGCTCGGAGCTGCGTCCGCCGAAGACGACGGCCACCCGCGGCTTGCGCGCCGGCCGGTCGGGGCTCTGGGGGAGGTTCTCGGTGCTCATATCGCGATGAGAGTACCCGGTGGTAGGGCACCGAGTCAGCGTCCGTTGACGGGTGGCGGTTCGAACCGTGCCCCGAACGGGTGCCGCGTCCTCACGGGGTCCGCTCAGCGCCGCTCCGGCTTCGCGCTGCGCGACATCAGCTCCTTCAGCGCGACGACCGGCGGCTTGCCCTCGTGCACGATCCCTACGACCGTCTCCGTGATCGGCATGTCCACCCCGTGCCTGCGGGCCAGATCCAGCACGGACTCGCAGGACTTGACGCCCTCGGCGGTCTGCTTGGTGACGGCGATGGTCTCCTGCAGGGTCATGCCCTTGCCGAGGTTGGTGCCGAAGGTGTGGTTGCGTGACAGCGGCGAGGAGCAGGTGGCCACCAGGTCACCGAGGCCGGCGAGCCCGGAGAACGTCAGCGGGTCCGCGCCCAGCGCCATCCCGAGTCGCGTCGTCTCGGCGAGGCCGCGGGTGATCAGGGAGCCCTTGGCGTTGTCGCCGAGACCCATGCCGTCCGCGATGCCGACGGCGAGGCCGATGACGTTCTTCACGGCACCGCCGAGCTCGCACCCCACCACGTCGGTGTTGGTGTACGGGCGGAAGTACGGCGTGTGGGAATGCGTCTGGAGCCGCTGGGCGACGGCCTCGTCGGTGCAGGCGACGACCGCGGCGGCCGGCATCCGGGCGGCGATCTCCCGCGCCAGGTTGGGTCCGGTGACGACGGCGACGCGGTCCTGGCCGACCTTGGCGACGTCCTCGATGACCTCGCTCATCCGCATCGCGGAGCCGAGTTCGACGCCCTTCATCAGGGAGACGAGGACGGTGCCCGGGGCGAGCAGCGGGGTCCAGTCGGCCAGGTTGGCGCGCAGGGTCTGCGAGGGGACGGCGAGGACGGTGAAGTCGGCGTCACGGGTGGCCTCGGCGGCGTCCGTGGTGGCCCGCAGGTTACGGGGCAGTTCGACGCCGGGCAGGTAGTCCGGGTTGGTCCGGGTGGAGTTGACCGCGTCGGCCAGGCCGGCGCGCCGGGCCCACAGGGTCACCTCGCAGCCGGCGTCGGCGAGGACCATGCCGAAGGCGGTGCCCCACGATCCCGTGCCCATGACGGCCGCCTTGACGGGCTTGCTCACGTGCCCTGCCCCTCCTCCTGCTCGGCCTGCTCGTCCTGAGCCCGCCGGCTCTGCGCGGTGGTCCTGCGGCGCTGCTCGATGCGCTCACGGCGCGGGTCGTAGGGCACGTCGGGCGCCTTCTCCCCGCGGATCTCCTCGAGCTGCCGGGTGATCGCGGCCATGATGACCTCGGTCGCCCCCTTCAGCAGCTCGGGAGTCATCTCCCGGCCGTAGAACGCCGAGAGGTCGACCGGGGGGCCGGCGAGCACCCGGTGCGTCTTGCGCGGGAACAGGTGCGGCTTCTTCGCATAGGGCGGCAGCAGTTCGTTGGCGCCCCACTGCGCGACCGGGATCACCGGGCACCTGGTCTGCAGCGCGACCCGCGCGGCACCGGTCTTGCCGGTCATGGGCCACAGGTCCGGGTCGCGGGTGAGGGTGCCCTCCGGGTAGAACGCCACGCACTCGCCGCGCTCGACCGCGTCGATCGCCGCGCGGAAGGCGCTCAGCGCGTCCGTGGTCTCCCGGTAGACGGGGATCTGCCCGGTGCCGCGCATCGCGGCGCCGACGAATCCCTTCTTGAAAAGGCCGCTCTTCGCCAGGAATCGCGGAACCCTGCCGGTGTTGTACTGAAAGTGCGCGTACGCGAAGGGATCGATGTGCGAATTGTGGTTCACCGCGGTGATAAATCCGCCCTCGGCCGGAATGTGCTCCATTCCGCGCCAGTCCCGCTTGATCAGAGCCACCAGCGGCGGTTTGCAGATCACCGCGGCGAAGCGGTACCAGAAGCCGATTCTGCGGCGGGGCACGCGGACACCTTCCTCTAGGAAATCGACGACATCGGGCCGGGGGGCCGCACAAGTGTCGCCCCAGGCCGCCGGTCTGTCGAGAACACTACGCCCGCCCGTTGCGCGCCCCCACCCCTCCAGGGCGCCGCGTCCGCCGCCGCGACCCGCGGCCGCCGGACGTCCCCGGGGACGACTGGGCGACAATGACCGCGACGAGAGAGGGACGGAACGCCGGTGCAGTGGACCTTGGTCGTACCCCTGAAGCCCTTGGCACGGGCGAAGAGCAGGCTGTCGGACACCGCGGCCGACGCGCTGCGCCCGGAGCTGGCCCTCGCCTTCGCCCAGGACACCGTCGCGGCCGCGCTGGCCTGCTCGGCGGTGAAGGATGTGGCCGTCGTCACGGACGACGTGCGGGCGGGCCGCGAGCTGGCGCTGCTCGGCGCCCACATCGTCGCCGACGAACCGCGCGGCGGTCTCAACGCGGCGCTGGCGCACGCGGCCGCCGCGGTGCGCGCCGCCCGCCCCGAGGCGGCGGTGGCCGCGCTGAACGCCGACCTGCCCGCCCTGCGCCCGCTGGAATTGGCCCGGGTCCTGGACGCGGCGGCGGAATTCCCGCGCGCCTTTCTCGCGGACGCAGCGGGCACCGGTACGACCCTGCTGACCGCGGCGCCCGGAAACGCGCTGCGGCCGGAATTCGGGGAGGACTCGCGCGCCCGGCACCGCGCCTGCGGCGCACGGGAACTGCCCCTCCACGATGTGGACTCCGTGCGCCAGGACGTGGACACCGGCGCGGATCTGCGGGCCGCCCTGGCGCTGGGTGTCGGCCCGCGCACGGCCCAGGTGGCGGCCCGGCTGCTCACCGAGGGCGCCTGAGGAGCGGCAGCGCGCCCGGCGAACACCCTCTCGCGGCCCCCCGGCAGAGCGCATAGGCTGCGAACATGCAGGCCACCGCATACACCTACGACGCCGACACCCGCTCCGGCAGTGTGCTGCTGGACGACGGGACGCCCGTCCCCTTCGACGCCCCGGCCTTCGACGCGGGCGGCCTGCGGCTGTTGCGGCCCGGACAGCGGGTCCGCATCGAGACGGAGGGCGACGGCGGTTCGCTGCGCGTGACGCTGGTGACGCTGCAGACCTTCTGAGCCCGCGCGGGCCGGACACCTGCCGGGAAACGCCGCGGGCCGGACTCCCCGCGGAGTCCGGCCCGGCGCGTGAGTGCCCCTGCGGTTCTACCTCTTGCGGGCGGTCGCCTTGGCGGTGGTCTTGCGAGCCGTCGACTTCTTGGCGGGCGCCTTCTTGGCGGTGGCCTTCTTCGCCGGGGCCTTCTTGGCCGCCGTCTTCTTCGCCGTCGCCGTGGTCTTCTTCGCCGTCGTCTTCTTGGCGGCGGCCGTCGTCGTCTTCTTCGCCGGCGCCTTCTTCGCGGCCGTCTTCTTCGCCGTCGCCGTCGTCTTCTTCGCCGTCGTCTTCTTGGCGGCAGCCGTGGTCTTCTTCGCGGCGGCCTTGGTGGTCTTCTTGGCGGCGGCCTTCTTGACCGTGGCCGAGGCACCGCCGGTCAGGCTGCCCTTCGGCGCCTTCTTCACGGAGACCTCTCCGCCGCGCGGCAGCTTCTTCGAGCCGCTCACCAGGTCCTTGAAGCCCTGACCGGCGCGGAAGCGGGGAACCGAGGTCTTCTTGACCCGAACCCGCTCGCCCGTCTGAGGGTTGCGGGCGTACCGGGCCGGGCGGTCGACCTTCTCGAACGAACCGAAGCCGGTGACCGAGACCCGCTCCCCCGCCACGACGGCGCGGACGATCGCGTCCAGTACGTGGTCGACAGCATCGGCGGCCTGCTGGCGGCCGCCCATCTTGTCGGCAATCGCTTCTACGAGCTGCGCCTTGTTCACGTCTTCCCCTTCGGAGACATCGCCAGAACGAAAGTGTTCAAGCTTTTTCGCACGTTAGGCAGATATATACCGCAAATCAAACACGAAACGGGCTAATCACCCTTGTGCCGCAACAGACTCGACTGCCTCGAAGGTGTTCTCAGCGTTCCTCTTCGGGGAATCGCCCCGCGTCGAGGTCCGCGACGAACCGCTCCAGACGCCTTGCCGCTTCGGCGACGTCGTGCTTGGCCGCGGCCGTAATGACCAGCAGCTTCCGGGTCAGCGCCATCCGTACGCCCTCCGGGACTTGCAGTGCGCGCACGCTCGCGTGCGCTTCCTTGAGTTGGTCCGCGACCGCCGCATAGAGCTCGAGTTGGCCGTCGTGTTCCATGCACAGATTGTGCCATCTGGGGCGAGTTGTCGCCTGCCAGGGGTGCAACTCCGGCCTCAGTTGGCCTTCCGGGCACTTGCGGAAGCCGCGGTGACATCACTCGCGTACCCTGGCAACACCCCTCGTAACGTGGGGTGTTGCCGGCGGCGCCGGGATCGCGCAGGGCCGTTCGGGTGCAGACATGGCAGTACCCCCGATCGGACCGATCGGGGGTACTGCGGGTGTGTTGGGGTGGCCGAAAGTCGCCTTGCGCGGCGTCCGGATCAGCCCTGGAGGGTGCGCGGCTTGAACGACGGCCGCTTCGCCTCGTAGGCCGCGATGTCGGCCTCGTTCTGGAGGGTGATCGAGATGTCGTCGAGGCCGTTCAGCAGCCGCCAGCGCGAGTTCTCGTCCAGCTCGAAGGAGGCGGTGATGCCCTCGGCGCGCACCTCACGCGCCTCGAGGTCCACCGTGACCTCGGTCGTGGGGTCGTTCTCGGTGAGCTCCCACAGCGCGTCCACGATCTTCTGGTCCAGCACGACCGTGAGCAGGCCGTTCTTCAGCGAGTTGCCGCGGAAGATGTCGGCGAAGCGGGACGAGATCACGGCCTTGAAGCCGTAGTTCTGCAGCGCCCAGACGGCGTGCTCACGGGAGGAGCCGGTGCCGAAGTCGGGGCCGGCGACCAGCACCGTGGCGCCTTCGCGCTCGGGGCGGTTGAGCACGAACTCCGGGTCCTTGCGCCAGGCCTCGAACAGCCCGTCCTCGAAGCCGTCCCTGGTCACCTTCTTGAGCCAGTGAGCAGGGATGATCTGGTCGGTGTCGACGTTGGAGCGGCGCAGCGGGACGGCCCGGCCGGTGTGCGTGGTGAATGCTTCCATGACTGATCAGACTCCAGCGGGCGTACGGGTCTCGGCGTCGGACAGGTCGGCCGGGGAGGCCAGGTGGCCCAGGATCGCGGTGGCCGCCGCGACCTGCGGCGACACCAGATGCGTACGGCCGCCCTTGCCCTGCCGGCCCTCGAAGTTGCGGTTGGACGTGGACGCCGAGCGCTCGCCGGGGGCCAGCTGGTCGGGGTTCATGCCCAGGCACATCGAGCAGCCCGCGTGCCGCCACTCGGCGCCGGCCTCCTTGAAGACGACGTCCAGGCCCTCGGAGACGGCCTGCAGACCGACCCGGGCGGAGCCGGGGACGACCAGCATCCGTACGCCGTCGGCGACTTTGCGGCCCTTGACGAGCTCGGCGGCGGCCCGCAGGTCCTCGATGCGGCCGTTGGTGCACGAGCCTACGAAGACGGTGTCCACCTTGATGGAGCTCAGCGGCTGACCGGCCTCCAACCCCATGTACTCCAGGGCCTTTTCGGCGGCCAGGCGCTCCGAAGCGTCTTCGTACGAAGCCGGGTCGGGGACGGACGCCGAAAGCGGCGCGCCCTGGCCCGGGTTGGTGCCCCAGGTGACGAACGGCGACAGCTCGGAGGCGTCGATGACCACCTCGGCGTCGAACTCGGCGTCGTCGTCCGTCCTCAGCGTCTTCCAGTACGCGACGGCCGCGTCCCAGTCCTCGCCCTTCGGCGCGTGCGGACGGCCCTCGAGGTAGTCGAAGGTGGTCTGGTCGGGGGCGATCATGCCCGCGCGGGCGCCGGCCTCGATCGACATGTTGCAGATGGTCATGCGGGCCTCCATCGAGAGCTTCTCGATGGCGGAACCGCGGTACTCCAGGACGTATCCCTGGCCGCCGCCGGTGCCGATCCGGGCGATGATCGCCAGGATGAGGTCCTTGGCGGTGACACCCTCGGGCAGCTCGCCGTCGACCGTGATGGCCATGGTCTTCGGGCGGCTCATGGGCAGCGTCTGGGTGGCCAGCACATGCTCCACCTGGGAGGTGCCGATGCCGAACGCCAGACCGCCGAACGCCCCGTGCGTGGAGGTGTGCGAGTCGCCGCAGACCACGGTCATGCCGGGCTGCGTCAGACCGAGCTGCGGGCCGACGACGTGGACGACGCCCTGCTCGACGTCGCCCAGCGGGTGCAGCCGGACACCGAACTCGGCGGCGTTCTTGCGCAGGGTCTCCAGCTGGACGCGGGAGACGGGGTCCGCGATGGGCTTGTCGATGTCGAGGGTCGGGGTGTTGTGATCCTCGGTCGCGATGGTGAGGTCGAGCCGGCGCACCTGCCGGCCGGTCTTGCGCAGACCGTCGAAGGCCTGCGGACTGGTCACCTCGTGCAGCAGGTGCAGATCGATGAAGAGGAGGTCGGGCTCGCCCTCGGCGCGCCGGACGACGTGGTCGTCCCAGACCTTCTCCGCGAGTGTCCTACCCATCGCTTTCCCTTCGGCCGGTCTACGGTCCACCGGCCCAACTAGAGATCTTGAGAAGGCGACCGCCGTCCGTGCCCCTGCTTCCGGACGTCCGCCGCCAGGCCCGTTCTGGTCCACGGGCCGCTGTGCCTTCGTGACATCCAGAGTGGCGTGTTCCACGGGAAATTGAACTTGCGTTTCACAGAGTGAGACGCGAGTATCGTTGCATGGACAACAGTAGCGGCGTCGGCGTCCTGGACAAGGCAGCCCTTGTCCTGAGCGCCCTGGAGTCCGGCCCGGCCACCCTCGCGGGACTCGTCTCGGCCACCGGACTCGCACGACCCACGGCACATCGGCTGGCCGTGGCATTGGAACACCACCGGCTGGTGGCGCGCGACATGCAGGGCCGTTTCATTCTCGGCCCCCGGCTCGCGGAACTGGCCGCGGCGGCGGGTGAGGACCGTCTCCTCGCGACCGCCGGCCCGGTCCTCACGCATCTGCGGGACGTCACGGGCGAGAGCGCCCAGCTCTACCGCCGCCAGGGCGACATGCGCATCTGCGTCGCCGCGGCGGAGCGGCTGTCCGGCCTGCGGGACACGGTCCCGGTCGGCTCGACGCTGACGATGAAGGCGGGCTCGTCCGCGCAGATCCTGATGGCCTGGGAGGAGCCCGAGCGGCTGCACCGCGGCCTGCAGGGCGCCCGCTTCACGGCCACCGCCCTCTCCGGCGTACGGCGCCGCGGCTGGGCCCAGTCGATCGGCGAGCGCGAGCCGGGTGTCGCGTCCGTCTCCGCGCCGGTGCGCGGCCCGTCGAACCGCGTGGTGGCCGCCGTGTCGGTCTCCGGCCCCATCGAGCGCCTCACGCGCCACCCGGGCCGCATGCACGCCCAGGCGGTCATCGACGCCGCCTCCCGTCTGTCCGAGGCCCTGCGCCGCACGGGCTGACCCCGCCGCCGACGACGTACCCACGCCGTCGGTCCGTGATCCGCCTCAACGCCGCGGCGGATCACGGACCGACGGCACGAGCTTTGACGCCCCCTGGGCTGGTGCGCGCCCGGTTCTGCCCCGCCTGCCGCTCCCTGGTCGTGGCGGTCGCGGCCCTGCGGCGCCTCGGCTACGACCGGCACCCTCAACTGCTGCCGTCCCAGGCCCGGTTGATGCACGGAGCGGCCGTCCTCGACCTGGACTTCGTGGAGATCCGCGCGTCGGAGGCCGAGAAGGTCGAGACGGCGGTGCTGGGCGCGGTCCTCGTGGAACCGATGCTCCAGGCGGGAACACGGCGAAGGCCCCCCGCCGAAGCGGAGGGCCTTCTCGCTGTACCCCCGACCGGATTCGAACCGGCGCTACCGCCTTGAGAGGGCGGCGTGCTAGGCCGCTACACAACGGGGGCGAGGATCGTACGTTTCCGCAGATCCGAGCTGGTCTACCTGGACTCGAACCAAGACTAACTGAACCAGAATCAGTCGTGCTGCCAATTACACCATAGACCAATGTGGTTTAGACCAGTTTGTACCCCCGACCGGATTCGAACCGGCGCTACCGCCTTGAGAGGGCGGCGTGCTAGGCCGCTACACAACGGGGGCCCTAGCGATCCTGCATCGAGGTCGGTGGGAGCTACCCGAGCCGTCCTCGCGGGAAGGATCTGTACCCCCGACCGGATTCGAACCGGCGCTACTGCCTTGAGAGGGCAGCGTGCTAGGCCGCTACACAACGGGGGCTTTGCGGATGGATCTCCGCGGCGCAGATGAGCTCTGCGAGCTGGCCTACCTGGACTCGAACCAAGACTAACTGAACCAGAATCAGTCGTGCTGCCAATTACACCATAGGCCACTGGAACGCAAGCCCCGGAGGGGATCTTGTTCTAGTTCGCTCCCCCGGTTCCCGGCCTTTCGGCCCGCTCCCCGGCGGCGCAGGAAGAACATTACCTGAACGTGGGCCGGGCTCCAAAACGGGTATCGGCGCCGAGCAGGGCGGGGAGTTCGGCGAGCGAGGCGATCCGGTGGGGGCCGGCGGCCCTGTCATCGGCGGTGTACACGCCGTCACGGTCGATCCAGACCGACAGCAGCCCGGCGTCCGCGGCGCCCCGACCGTCGATCAGCGGATGGTCGCCGACGTAGGCCACCTGGTGCGGGGCGAGCCGCAGGGCCGCGCAGGCGGCGTGGAAGGCGCCGGCCTCCGGCTTGGACACGCCGAGCTCGGCGGCGCACAGGATGGCCTCGAAGCGGTCGTGGACGCCCAGCACCCGCAGTTTGCGGTCCTGCACGTGCAGGCTGGAGTTGGACAGCACCGCGTGCCGGTGGCTGGCCGCGAGGGCGTCCAGGACCGGCAGGACGTCCGGGAACAGCGCCCAGGCCGTCTCGTAGTGCGCGACGTAGCGGTCGAACCAGGCGTCCGCGCCGGCGTCGTCCAGCTCCTCGCCGAGGAAGGCCCGCACCCGGTCGCGGCGCTGCGCCTGGAAGGTCGCCTCGCCGGCCGCGAAGCGCGCCCACTGGGCGTCGGTGACCTCGCGCCAGAGCGTCAGGGCCCGCTCGGCGCTCCCGTACCGCTCGAGCAGCCCCTCGGCCGCCAGGTGCGCGCGCATCCCGGCCCGGTCGGCCGCCGTGTAGTCGAAGAGCGTGTCGTCCACGTCCCAGACCACCGCGCGAATGCTCATGATCCGACGGTAGCGCGCGCCACCGGGGCCTGTCCGGGGATCATGCCGGGCAGGCCCGGCAGGTCGGTCAGACCGGGGCGCCGGCCTCGGCCGGGGCCACGAAGAAGTCGGTGACGAAGCAGGTGACCTCGCCGTCGGCGCCGCGGCCCGTCCAGGTCGGGTAGGCGCCGTCGCCCCAGCCCGAGGTGAAGGCGGCCAGGGTGTGCCCGGTGCCGGGGGACCTGATCAGGTGGGGCCCCTCGGACCAGTCGCTGTCCTCGAAGGCGTCCCACAGCGGCCCCTCGTCCTCCTGCGCCTCCGGGAAGCCCTCCTCGGCCGCGGCGTCGTAGAAGCAGCCGGTGCCGGCGTCGACGCCGTAGCCGTAGAACTCGTCGTCCCCGAGATCGGCCGGGTCCTGGCCGGGGAGCAGGGCCAGCTCCCACATCACGGTCGGTTCGTCGCGGATGACCAGGCGGGCCGCCGCCACCCGGCGGTGGGGGCGGTCGGACGGGGCCTCGCCGGGGCGGGTGAGGGTGGCGACGGCGGCCTCGACGCGGTAGCGGCCGGGGGCGACGGTGACCGTGAAGGGCTCTATGTCGCCGGTGCCCAGGTACACGAAGGGGTCGCAGGCGACGACGCGGCCGGTGGGCAGGTCCAGCTCGCCGCCGTCGGCCACGTGGATCACGCCGGTGGTCCCGGAGGGGTGGCCGAACGTGCTGCCCGGCGTGAACAGCCAGGTGTAGTCGCGAGGGGACATCGGCATGGCGGCGCGCCTTCCTGATCAAGGAACTCGATGCGGGGAACCGTAGCCGGGCCCACTGACATCGCCGCCGACGACGAAGGGGCGGCCCCCGCGTGCTGCGGGGGCCGCCCCTCACGGGCGCGCGGGGATCAGGCCGCGGACAGCTTCGCCAGCGCCGCGTCGATCCGGGCCAGCGTCTTCTCCTGGCCCAGGACCTCCAGGGACTCGAAGAGCGGCAGGCCGACCGTGCGGCCGGTGACGGCGACGCGGACCGGGGCCTGGGCCTTGCCGAGCTTGAGGCCGTGGGCCTCGCCGGCGGCCAGGACGGCCTCCTTCAGCGACTCGGCGGAGGACCAGTCGGCGGCCTCCAGCTTCTCGCGGGCGGTGCGCAGCAGGGCGTCGGAGCCCTCCTTCATGGCCTTGGTCCAGGACGCCTCGTCGAAGACCGGCTCCGGCAGGAACAGGAAGTCGACGTTGTCGGTGATCTCGGACAGGACCTTGAGCCGGGTCTGCGCGTGCGGGGCGATCGCCTGCCACTTGGCCTCGTCGAACGCCTCCGTGGCCCACGGGGCCACGGGGGCCTGGAGCCACGGGCGGCAGCGCTCGGCGAAGTCCTTCACGTCGAGCAGCCGGATGTGGTCGGCGTTGATCGCCTCGCACTTCTTCAGGTCGAAGCGGGCCGGGTTCGGGTTGACGTCCTCGATCTCGAAGGCCGCGACCATCTCGTCGATGCTGAAGATGTCCTGGTCGGCGGAGAGCGACCAGCCGAGCAGCGAGAGGTAGTTGAGCAGGCCCTCGGGCAGGAAGCCGCGCTCGCGGTAGAGGTTCAGCGAGGACTGCGGGTCGCGCTTGGAGAGCTTCTTGTTGCCCTCGCCCATCACGTACGGCAGGTGGCCGAAGGCCGGGGTCCCCTTGGCGACGCCCAGTTCGGTGAGCGCCTTGTAGAGGGCGATCTGACGAGGCGTGGAGGAGAGCAGGTCCTCGCCGCGCAGGACGTGGGTGATCTCCATGAGGGCGTCGTCGACCGGGTTGACCAGCGTGTACAGCGGGGCCCCGTTGGCCCGGACGATGCCGTAGTCCGGCACGTTCTCGGGGAGGTAGGTGATCTCGCCGCGGACCAGGTCCGTGAAGGTGATCGGCTCGTCGGGCATCCGGAAGCGGACGATCGGCGTGCGGCCCTGGGCCTTGTACTCCTCGACCTGGGCGTCGGTGAGCGCACGGCAGTGCCCGTCGTAGCCGGACGGCTTGCCGGCGGCGCGGGCGGCCTCACGGCGGGTGTCCAGCTCCTCCTGGGAGCAGTAGCAGTGGTAGGCGTGGCCGGCGTCGAGCAGCTTGGCGGCGACGTCCTTGTAGAGGTCCATCCGCTGCGACTGGCGGTACGGCGCGTGCGGGCCGCCGACCTCGGGGCCCTCGTCCCAGTCGAAGCCCAGCCAGCGCATGGCGTCCAGCAGCTGGTTGTAGGACTCCTCGGAGTCGCGGGCCGCGTCGGTGTCCTCGATACGGAAGACCAGCGTGCCCTGGTGGTGCTTGGCGAACGCCCAGTTGAACAGGGCGGTGCGGACCAGGCCCACATGGGGGTTACCGGTGGGCGACGGGCAGAAACGGACGCGAACTGGGGAGCCTGATGCGCTAGCCACGCTTGACAACCTTGTTGGTGAGAGTGCCGATGCCTTCGATGGTGACGGCGACGTCGTCGCCGACGCTGAGGGGTCCGACGCCTGCCGGGGTGCCCGTGAGGATGACGTCGCCGGGGAGCAGCGTCATGGCCTCGGAGATGTTGACGACCAGGTCCTCGATGGAGTGGATCATCTCGCTGGTGCGGCCGAGCTGGCGCTGTTCGCCGTTGACCGTGAGCTGGATCGTCAGGTCGGACGCCGTCCCGATGTCCAGTCCGGTCTCCACCCAGGGGCCGAGCGGGCAGGAGCTGTCGAAGCCCTTGGCCCGCGCCCACTGCTTCTCGCGCTTCTGGACGTCCCGCGCGGTGATGTCGTTGGCGCAGGTGTAGCCGAAGATCACGTCCTTGACGCGCTCGCGCGGGACCTCGCGGCACAGCCGGCCGATGACGACGGCGAGTTCCGCCTCGTGGTGGAGGTCCTGGGTGAAGGACGGGTACTGGATGTCGTCGCCGGGGCCGATCACCGAGGTGGACGGCTTGAAGAAGGCGAACGGGGCGTCGGGCACCTCGTTGCCGAGTTCACGGGCGTGCTCGGCGTAGTTGCGGCCGAAGGCCACGACCTTGCTGGGGAGGACCGGCGGCAGGAGCCTGACCTTGCTCAGCGGCACCTTCGTGCCGGAGAGCTCGAAGTCCGTGAACGGGATGCCCTTGATGATGTCGAGGACGTATTCGTCCGGCCTGTCGCCCTCGACCGCGCCGAAGGCGACGTTCCCGTCGATGGAGAATCTGGCGATGCGCACGGGATCCTGCGCCCCTCACTTGAAGCCGGCTGGAGTCTGACGCTCCAGGCTAGCGCGGTGAGGCGTCCGCGCCTCGCGCGAGCGGCGCGGACGCCGGGGCCGTCGTGACGGATCCCTCGGGCGGGCGCTCGTCCGCCGATGAACGACATGCCGCCCGAGTCCGTACTAACCGGCGACGGTGGTCGCGGGGAGTTCCTGAAGGATGGTGCGCTTGGGGTTGGCGGTCTGAGCGGGGAGGTCGAGGGAGTGCTCCGGCTGCTCGGGGAGGCGCAGTTCGTCGGCGCTGCCGAGGTGGGCCAGCTTCGTGCGCCGCGGGTTGGCTATGGTGTGGATCATCGTCGTCTTCACGGTCGTACCGAGTCCTGTCGTGACGAAGCGCCCGGATACGGGCCTCTCGGGGCCTGCGTCCGGACGCGGGTGGGCAGAAACATCCCTCTTGTAAAGCGTCAGGCTAAACATCCGCTTCCCGGAGAAGTCGTGAAGACCCCTTGATCTGGGTGTGAGTTTCCTCACGCCCAGATGCATAATCCGGGCAATTCAGGCCCGCTCTCCGGGGCGGGGAAACGGACAATCGCCCCCTGAACCCATCATTCCGCTCCTGATCATGGCGACTGGGGCACTGTGCGCCCGAAAGCGACTCGCGGACCTATGTCCGTTCTGAGCCGAATGACGATCCACGGCAGGTAATCCCGCACTCACGCGGTGTCACGTATGTCACGGCTCGACCTACGGGCCTTGTTGGAGATCCTGCACTGTGCTGGAATTCCACGGACCGCCGCAGGATCGAGCCGGCGCACAGGGGGCGCATCGACGCGCCGAGTGGCGGCGAGAAGGGGGAGCCAGCGCCGGTCACTCACGACCACCAGGGAGCGTGTTCAGGACGCTCCCCAATACGCCGACACCGTGTCCGACCGCTCACGCGGAAGGGCGCCTGGTCCAGAGGTTGCGACGCTAGTGCAGGGACGTTTCAAGAGGGATGGCAGCGCTTCGGCGGAGCCGGAGCACGGCGGGACCGACCGAGGTCCCTCGCCCCAGCACGCCCAGACCCAGGGCCCGGCCCCGTCGGTCGACGGCGGTGAGCGCTCCGGGCGCCCCGCCGTGTCGGCGTCCCCGGGTACCGCGGTTCCCCCGCCTCCGACGAAGAAGCCGGCCAAGGGCGAGGTCGGCCCGGGCTCACGAATAGCCCTGCGCAACTGGCGTATCTCCACGCGCCTCGTCGCGCTGCTGACGCTCCCCGTGGTCGCGGCCACCTCGCTGGGCGCCCTGCGCATCAGCGACAACATGGACGACATCCAGCAGCTGGAGAACATGCGGCTGCTGACGGACATGACCAAGCGGGCCACCGAGCTCGCCCACGCCCTCCAGGAGGAGCGCGACCAGTCCGCCGGTCCGCTCGCCCACGGCGCCAAGTCGACCGACTACACGGTCAAGGGCTACCGCGACAAGACGGACCGCGCCGCGCAGAGCTTCCGCGACGCCTCCGAGGAGATCGACGACCAGAGCAAGGACGGCAGCCTCAAGGGCGTCCGCGACAACATCGTCCAGCTCATCCGCGAACTCGGCACGCTCTCCGAGGTCCGCGGCACGGCGTTCCAGGCCGACGGCAACTCCACGCAGACCGTGGAGGCCTACCACCGGCTGATCACCCACCTGCTGGACCTCTCCCAGGACATGGCCGAGGCGACCAGCAACCCGGACATGATCCAGAGCACCCGCGCCCTGGCGTCGTTCTCCTCCGCCAAGGAGTACGCCTCCATCCAGCGCGCGGTCCTCGCCGCGGCCCTGCCGGCGAACAACACCGCCGACGCCGACCTCTCGGACAACGACCGCCTCTACGCCGACTCCGCGCTGGAGAGCCAGAAGTCCGAGCTCCGCTCCTTCAAGAGCATCTACGGCAGCGAGCCCGCCGAGGAGCTGCTCAAGCCGATCGGCGACGGCAACCCGACGATCAAGGCCAGCGACACCTACGCCACCCGCGCCCTGACCTCGGCGACCGGTCTCGCCTCGCTGGACAAGCGCTCCTACCGGGACTGGGTGGACGACAGCACCACCAAGATCCAGGGCATGCGCGCCATCGAGACCACGCTGCTCGAGGAGATGGAGCAGAAGGCCCGCGAGCTGCGCAACGAGTCGGAGAGCGAAGCGATCATCTCCGGTGCGCTGATCCTGCTCGTGCTCGGTGTGTCGCTGGTCGGCGCGTTCGTCGTGGCCCGCTCCATGATCCGTTCGCTGCGCCGCCTCGAGGAGACCGCCACCAAGGTCGCCCAGGACCGGCTGCCCGAGCTGGTCAAGCAGCTCTCCGAGGCCGACCCGCAGGACGTCGACACGTCCGTGGAGTCGGTCGGTGTGCACTCCCGGGACGAGATCGGCCAGGTGGCCGCGGCCTTCGACGACGTGCACCGCGAGGCGGTCCGCCTCGCCGCCGAGCAGGCCCTCCTGCGGGGCAACGTCAACGCGATGTTCACCAACCTCTCGCGCCGCTCCCAGGGCCTCATCCAGCGTCAGCTCTCGCTCATCTCCGAACTGGAGTCCCGCGAGGCCGACCCGGACCAGCTGTCCTCGCTGTTCAAGCTCGACCACCTCGCGACGCGTATGCGCCGTAACGGTGAGAACCTCCTCGTCCTCGCGGGTGAGGAGCCCGGCCGCCGGTGGACCCGCCCGGTCCCCCTGGTCGACGTGCTCCGCGCCGCCGCGTCCGAGGTGGAGCAGTACGAGCGCATCGAGCTGGCCGCCGTGCCGACCACCGAAGTGGCCGGCCGTGTGGTCAACGACCTCGTGCACCTCCTCGCCGAGCTGCTCGAGAACGCCACCTCCTTCTCCTCGCCGCAGACCAAGGTCAAGGTCACCGGTCACGCGCTGCCCGACGGCCGCGTGCTGATCGAGATCCACGACACCGGTATCGGCCTCTCCCCCGAGGACCTCGCGGCGATCAACGAGCGGCTCGCCTCGCCGCCCACCGTGGACGTCTCGGTCTCCCGCCGCATGGGTCTGTTCGTGGTCGGCCGTCTGTCGCAGCGCCACGGCATCCGCATCCAGCTCCGCCCGTCCGACTCCGGTGGTACGACCGCGCTGGTCATGCTGCCGGTCGACGTCGCCCAGGGCGGCAAGAAGCCGGCCGGTGGCAAGCCCGGCCCGAACGGCCCCGGTGCCTCCGGTGGTCCCGCCGCCGCGCAGGCCGCCGCCGGTGCTGCGGCCGCGCGCCGTCAGGTGCAGTCCGGTGGCGGTGCCTTCGGCGGGGGTGCGCCCGGTGGCGGTGCCCCGGGCGGTGGCCGGCTCGGTGCCGGTCAGGGCCCGCGTGCGGCGCTGCCCGGGCGTGACGGCGGCGGTATGCAGGGTGGACCGGGCGCGCCGCGCGGACCGCAGGGCGGTCCCGGTGCTCCCGCGCAGGGCCGGCCGGCTCAGGCCGGTGCCGGGTTCGGTGGCCCGTCGCAGGGCGCCGGGCAGGGCATGCAGGGCAACGGTGGCGGTCAGGACATGTTCGGCGGCTCCCGCGGGACCGCCCCCGGACGCGACCAGTCCCGTCAGAGCGCCCCGACGCCTCCGCAGGCGCCGCCCGCCGCCGGCGAGCAGGGCCCCCGCCGTGGCCGCCGGCCGCAGCTGCCGCCGCGCGGCGGCGCGCGGGCCGAGCTGCCGGGCGGCAACCAGCCCTCGCGTCCCAGCTGGAGCGACGAGAACGCACAGCCCCCGGTGCCGCGCGCCTCGCTCGACGCCCCGCGCGGGCACGACGAGGACCCGGCGCAGCAGACCTCGCGGATGCCGCGGATCGACGACCGGCAGGGCCCGGCCTCCACCTCGGAGTTCGCCCGCCCGGACTTCGACGCCCAGGCGCCCGGCGGTTACGACCCGCAGAACACGGGTCAGTTCGCCCGCCCCAGTGCCGACGCGCAGCAGGACACCGGCCAGTTCGTCCGCCCGGACGTCTTCGGCACCAACGGCTCGGGGCAGTACAACGCCTCGCAGACGGGCCAGTTCGCCGTGCCGCAGGCCTACGACAACAGCTCGACCGGCCGGCACTCGCTGCCGGGCCAGCAGAGCCCGGAGTCGACCGGCCAGTTCGAGCGGCCCCAGGTCAACGGCAACGGCTCGTACGGCGGCAACACCGGCTACGGCGCCGGCCAGCAGCCCCCCGTCCCGCAGCAGCGTCCCGTGCGTCAGGAGCCCGAGGCCCTGCCGCCGGCGACCGGTCCCGGCGACGGCCGTACCCCGCTGTACGACACGCTCGAGACCAACTGGTTCCACGGCGGTCCGCAGGGACGCCAGCCGGGCACCGACACCCCGGCCGCCGCTCCGCAGCAGGAGCGTCCGGCCCCCGCGGAGCGGCCCCAGCCGTCCTCCGCCCCCCAGCGCTCCGCGTCGACCGCCTGGCGCAGCTCACCGAACGACGACCTCGTCCGGCAGGCTGAACGCGTCCGGCAGCCCGCCGCGGGCGGAGTCACCACCTCCGGCCTGCCGCGCCGGGTGCCCCGGGCGAACCTCGTCCCGGGCACGGCTCAGCAGCAACAGCACCAAAGCGGTCCGCAGGTCTCGCGTGCGCCCGATGACGTACGCGGCCGGCTGACCAATCTCCGTCGGGGCATCGCTCAGGGCCGTCAGGCCGGCGGCGGCCAGACCGGCAGCTTCCCGAGCCCCACTCACCAGCAGGAGCGTTAGTTGAGCCAGATGAGCCAAGCGGCACAGAACCTCAACTGGTTGATCACCAACTTCGTGGACAACACCCCCGGGGTGTCCCACACCGTCGTCGTGTCCGCCGACGGCCTTCTGCTGGCGATGTCGGAGGGGTTCCCCCGCGACCGTGCCGACCAGCTGGCGGCCGTCGCGTCGGGTCTGACCTCGCTGACGGCGGGTGCCAGCCGGATCTTCGAAGGCGGGGACGTCGCACAGACCGTCGTCGAGATGGAGCGGGGATTCCTCTTCCTCATGTCCATCTCGGACGGGTCGTCCCTCGCCGTACTCGCTCACCCGGAGGCGGACATCGGCCTCGTCGGGTACGAGATGGCACTGCTGGTCGACCGTGCGGGCGCGGTCCTCACCCCCGACCTGCGTGCCGAACTGCAAGGCAGTCTGCTCCACTGACATCTCCCGGATCCACCCGTCTCACCAAATCACCGTCCGGCCGCCACAATCCCCCCACTGGCACCCTCACCCGACGGCTTGACCGACCGACTTGTGTCCCAGCCCGGAGGATTCATGACCCCGCCCACCGCCTCTCATGATCCGTACGCGGAGCCGTACGAGGATGAGGGCGACCAGCCGCTGGTACGTCCGTACGCGATGACCGGCGGCCGGACCCGGCCGCGCTACCAGCTGGCCATCGAGGCCCTGATCAGCACCACGGCCGACCCGGCGGCGCTGATGGGGCTCCTTCCGGAGCACCAGCGCATCTGCCACCTGTGCCGCGAGGTGAAGTCGGTCGCCGAGGTCTCCGCGCTCCTGTCCATGCCGCTCGGCGTGGCCAGGATCCTCGTGGCGGACCTCGCGGAGGCGGGCTTGGTCGCCATCCACCAGCCGGGTGGCGACGAGAACAACGGTGGCGCACCGGACGTGACGCTGCTCGAAAGGGTGCTCAGTGGACTTCGCAAGCTCTGAACCAAGCCGGGCGACCACCTCTGCCAAGATCGTGGTGGCGGGTGGCTTCGGCGTGGGCAAGACCACGTTCGTGGGTGCCGTCTCGGAGATCAACCCGCTGCGCACGGAGGCCGTCATGACCTCCGCGAGCGCGGGGATCGACGACCTCACGCACACCGGGGACAAGACCACCACCACGGTGGCCATGGACTTCGGCCGTATCACCCTGGACCAGGACCTGATCCTCTACCTGTTCGGTACGCCGGGTCAGGACCGCTTCTGGTTCATGTGGGACGACCTCGTGCGCGGTGCCATCGGCGCCGTCGTGCTGGTGGACACCCGCCGTCTCGCCGACTGCTTCCCCGCGGTCGACTACTTCGAGAACAGCGGCCTGCCCTTCGTCATCGCCCTCAACGGCTTCGACGGGCACCAGCCGTACACACCGGACGAGGTGCGCGAGGCGCTGCAGATCGGGCCGGACGCGCCGATCATCACGACGGACGCCCGGCACCGTGCCGATGCCAAGAGTGCGCTGATCACGCTGGTGGAGCACGCGCTCATGGCACGGCTGCGGTAGTGGAAGTCTGCGGGCACATACGGCAGTTGTCGTAGATGTCCCGGAGCCGGCTGTGGCCTTTGACACGGTCGGCTCCGCTGTTCATAACGTTTCGGCAGAGGAATCGGGTGGTACGGCAACTCGTCGCGGTCAACCGGTCTCGCTGCGCGCACAATCGCCCCGTCTTTTGACGGGGCTCGCTCTTTATGACCGTTTTATCTGGGACTTACATCGCACGGAATCCTCCTCTTCCACTGTTTGGAGGAGCGCGGGCCCCCGTGCTGGAATGCCAGAACTGCCCACTGGCCGAAGACGTACTCATCAGTAATGCGTACTTCGAGGCGATGGGCTCTGAGACACAGCGGCACGACCTAGGTGCCGACCCCGCCGGAAGGTTGTTGGTCGAGTGAGGCGAAGCAAGAACAGTCCCGAGCCGTCGGCCCGGGGCAACTTCACCCCGCCGCCGCGCGGAGCGGCGCCCGCCCCTGTGCCCGGATCCGAGCCCACGGCCGCGCCGGCCCCGAGCGGCGGCCGTTTCTCGCCGCGCAACTGGCGGGTGCCCACCAGGCTGAACGCGATCCTGCTCATACCCGTGATGGTCGGCCTCGTCATGGGCGGCTTCCAGGTGAAGAGCTCGATCGACACCTGGCAGGACGCCGAGGACGCCGAGAACGTGGCCCTCCTGGTGCGCGCCGCCGAGGAGTACGGCAACGCCCTGCTGGACGAACGCGACCTCACCGCGGCCGACCTGCTGCAGGGCAAGGGCACCACGGACACCGTGACGCAGCTGCGCTCGGCGACCGACGGCGCCAAGGAGAAGTTCGACCAGGCGGCGCAGAACCTCCCGCACACGGCCGCGCTCGACCGCCGTATGCAGCTCTTCCGGTCCAACGAGACCAAGCTGGCACCCCTGCGCCAGGCCGCCTACACCAAGGCGATGGACCCGGTGAAGACCGAAGAGGGGTACGTCGCCGTCCAGCACTCCCTGATGGAGTTCGCCAACGAGCTCAGTCTGGGCACCGGCAACATCACCTCCTACGGCCGCACCGTCTACGCCGTCTCGCTCGCCAAGGCAGCCGTCTCTCTCCAGCGCTCGATCGGCGTGCACATGCTGATCCGGCCGAGCACCAAGGAGGCCGTGGCCCGTCAGCAGAGCGTCTCCCTCGTGTCGTACCGCTACCTCGAGGGCATCGCGATCAACGAGTTCGTCTCGGGTGCCACCCAGGACGACGTCGACCAGCTCGACGAGATCATGGCCGCGCAGCGAAAGAAGATCGGCGACAAGGGCACCGCCGTCGACGCCGGTGACAGCAGCTCCACGCAGGGCGGCGCCTACACCGCCATGCCGGCCGCCGACGCCATGCTCCAGGGCATCGCCGCGGGCACCTTCACCCCCGAGCAGCTGGCCGCCAAGGGCGTCACGCCCAAGGCGTGGCTGGGCGCCTCCACCGCCAAGTTCGAGGGCTACCGCGAGATCGAGACCGACCTCGTCAGCAAGGCCGTGGACGAGGCCGCGAGCGTCTCCGAGGACGCCAAGACCGACGCGCTCATCACCGGTGCCGCCGTCGTGGTCGCCCTGCTCGCCGCGTTCATCCTGGCGGGCATGGTGGCCCGCCAGATGTCCCGTTCGATGCGCCAGCTGCGCAACGCCGCCTTCGGCATCGCCGAGCAGCGCCTGCCGATGCTGGTCGACCAGCTCTCGCGCACCGACCCCGGCCGGGTCGACACCCGGGTCGCGCCCATCCCGATCACCACACGCGACGAGATCGGCGAAGTTGCCCGCGCCTTCGACCAGGTCCACCGCGAGGCCGTCCGGCTCGCCGCCGAGCAGGCCCTGCTGCGGGGCAACATCAACGCGATCTTCACCAACCTGTCGCGCCGCAACCAGTCGCTGATCGAGGGCCAGCTGACCCTGATCACCGACCTGGAGAACAACGAGGCCGACCCGGACCAGCTGGAGAACCTCTTCAAGCTGGACCACCTCGCGACCCGTATGCGCCGCAACGGCGAGAACCTCCTCGTCCTCGCCGGCGAGGAGCCCGGCCGCCGCTGGGACCAGCCGGTCCCGCTGGTCGACGTGCTGCGCGCCGCCTCCTCCGAGGTGGAGCAGTACGAGCGCATCGAGCTGTCCGGCGTCCCGGAGGCCGAGATCCACGGCCGCGCGGTCACCGACCTCGTGCACCTGCTCGCCGAGCTCCTGGAGAACGCCACCACGTTCTCCTCGCCGCAGACCAAGGTCCGCGTCACCGCGACCCGTCTCCCCGACGGCCGCGTGATGATCGAGATCCACGACAAGGGCATCGGCCTCACCGCCGAGGACTTCGCCGACATCAACCACAAGCTGGCGAACCCGCCCACCGTCGACGCGGCGATATCCCAGCGCATGGGTCTGT
This sequence comes from Streptomyces sp. NPDC059852, assembly GCF_042731455.1. Lineage (NCBI taxonomy): Bacteria > Bacillati > Actinomycetota > Actinomycetes > Kitasatosporales > Streptomycetaceae > Streptomyces > Streptomyces sp. NPDC059852. The sequence continues at coordinate 218,761 of NZ_JBHWJK010000006.1, forward strand.
TCGTGGTCGGCCGGCTGTCCGACCGGCACGGCATCCGCGTCCAGCTGCGCCCCTCGGGCGAGCAGGCCGGCACCACCTCGCTGGTCATGCTGCCGGATGCCATCACGCACGGTGGCGGCGGCGCCGAACAGCAACCGCTGCAGGACGAGTTCACCGTCTCGCAGATCATCCCGGAGCAGCAGTTCCAGGGTGAGAACTTCGGTCAGCCGATGCGTACCGCGGCCGAGCTCGGCTTCGACGACAGCGCCTACACCGAGGTGCCGGACGACATCCGCGAGCTCGACCCGGTCGGCCGTTCCCTGATGCGCGAGGAGCGCCGCGCGGCCCTCGAGGCCGAGGCGCAGGGCCAGGACGGCACCGAGGCGCCCGCCTACGACGAGTTCGGCCGGCCCGCCTACGACGAGCGCAACGGCTACGCGGGGCCGCAGGACGGCTACGACCAGCAGCAGGCGTACGACGAGCAGCGGCAGCAGTCCTACGAGGACCAGCAGCAGGCGTACGGCGAGCAGCAGCACTCCGGCTACGAGGAGCCCCAGCAGGCGTCGTACGACGACACGTACTACGCGCCGAACGGCGGCCTCCCCCGCGACGACGGCTTCGCGTCCCCCAACGGCTACCCGGGCTCCGGCTATGCGGAGCCCGCCGCCGAGGAGCCGGTGGCCCGGAACGCCTCCGCGCAGGACGGCTTCACCGCCTTCGAGCAGCGGCGCCACCAGGACGACTGGCCTCAGCAGAACGGCTTCCGCGACGGCTACCAGGAGCAGTACGCTCCGGAAGCGGAATCCGCGCAGGCCGGTGACGCCGGCGAGTCCGACGGCGTAGGCTTCGACCGTCCGGGACCGGCCCATTCCGCGCCCCACGCACTGACCGACGCCGGGCTTCCGCGTCGCGGCGCCGCCGCGAGCGGCACCAACGGCACGCGGCCCGTGCGGCAGGAAGCGCCGGCGCCGGCTCCCACGCCGGAGAGCAACGGCGACAGCGCCTGGCGTTCCCAGAACGACGAGCGCTGGCAGCAGGCCTCGCAGCTCCGGAAGCCCAAGGCGGGCGGGGTCACCTCCTCCGGCCTGCCGCGGCGGGTCCCGAAGGCCAACCTGGTCCAGGGAGCAGCCGAATCCACCCCCCAGGGGGGCCCACAGGTCTCCCGTGCTCCCGAGGACGTCCGGGGCAGGCTGAGCAACCTGCGCCGCGGTGTCCAGCGGGGTCGCAGCGCGGGAAGTGAAACGAACGGCCAGGGCTTCGGTCCTGACAGCACCTACAACCAGGAGCGTTAGTGTGAGCCCGATGAGCCAGGCGGCACAGAACCTGAACTGGTTGATCACCAACTTCGTGGACAACACCCCCGGGGTGTCCCACACGGTGGTGGTCTCCGCCGACGGACTCCTTCTGGCGATGTCCGAAGGCTTCCCGCGCGACCGCGCCGACCAGCTCGCGGCCGTCGCCTCCGGTCTGACGTCACTGACGGCAGGCGCCTCCCGCATCTTCGAGGGCGGCAGCGTGAACCAGACGGTTGTGGAGATGGAGCGGGGATTCCTCTTCATCATGTCCATCTCCGACGGTTCGTCCCTCGCCGTCCTCGCACATCCCGAAGCGGACATCGGCCTCATCGGGTACGAGATGGCGCTTCTGGTCGACCGTGCCGGTACGGTCCTGACGCCGGATCTGCGGGCGGAACTCCAAGGGAGCCTGCTCAACTGAACGGACAGCGGTGCGTTTTGGCGTCCCGGGGCCGTAAGGTTTCGGGACGCGGCTCCACATGATGGGTGCCAGGCACAGTCGGAGGAGGAGAGAAAGTGGCAACACCCCCAGACGGTTCGTCATCGGGCAACTGGTCGTACGGCCCTGCCCAGGGCCAGAACGACGGTTCCCAGAACCGGTACTTCCCCTCCCAGCCGAACCAGCGGCAGCCGTACGCCCCGCAGGGCCCCGGGCCCTCGCCGTACGACCAGCCGCCGGCGCCGCGCATCCAGCCGGTGCAGCCGCAGCGACGCGCCCCTGAGCCGACGCCCGCCGGGGCGTCGAACAACCCCCTGGTGCGTCCGTACGCCATGACCGGCGGCCGGACCCGCCCGCGCTACCAGCTCGCCATCGAGGCGCTGGTGCACACCACCGCGCAGCCGCACCAGATGCAGGGCCAGCTGCCCGAGCATCAGCGGATCTGCAACCTCTGCCGGGAGATCAAATCGGTGGCCGAGGTCTCGGCCCTCCTCACGATCCCCCTCGGCGTGGCCAGGATCCTCGTCGCCGACTTGGCGGAGGCAGGACTGGTCGCGATCCATCAGCCCGGCGGCGACGAGAACGCCGGCGGCCAGCCAGACGTGACACTGCTCGAAAGGGTGCTCAGTGGACTTCGCAAGCTCTAGCGGAGGGCCTTCCCGCTCCACCACGTCCGCGAAGATCGTGGTGGCTGGCGGCTTCGGCGTGGGCAAGACCACGTTCGTGGGTGCCGTCTCGGAGATCAACCCGCTGCGCACAGAGGCCGTCATGACGTCCGCTTCGGCCGGCATCGACGACCTCACCCACACCGGGGACAAGACGACCACGACGGTCGCCATGGACTTCGGCCGTATCACCCTGGACCAGGACCTGATCCTGTACCTCTTCGGTACGCCCGGCCAGGACCGCTTCTGGTTCATGTGGGACGACCTGGTGCGCGGCGCCATCGGCGCGATCGTGCTGGTGGACACCCGCCGTCTCGCCGACTGCTTCCCCGCGGTCGACTACTTCGAGAACAGCGGCCTGCCCTTCGTCATCGCGCTGAACGGCTTCGACGGCAACCAGCCGTACAACCCGGACGAGGTGCGCGAGGCGCTGCAGATCGGCCCCGACACCCCGATCATCACGACGGACGCCCGGCACCGCGCGGACGCCAAGTCGGCGCTGATCACGCTCGTGGAGCACGCGCTGATGGCGCGGCTGCGCTAGACACGGGCTTCTTCGCTCACAGGGCTGCCCCGGACGGTTGTTCGCCGTCCGGGGCAGCCCTTCGTCCGCCTCGCGGTTCCAGGCGCCCCCAGGGACGCCGAAGGGCCCCTCTCCCGGGAGAGGGGCCCTTCCTGTTCGTGTCGGCGGGTCAGCGCCAGCTGTGGGGGGCGCGGAAGCCGCCCTCGCGCTCCAGGCGGCGCCAGCCGGCCTTGGGGCGGCCCCGGTGGGCCGGGGCGGCGGCGGGGCGGGCGGCGGCGCGGGCCAGGAGGATCGCCGTGATGGCGGCGACTTCCTCGGGCTCGGCGTGGCCCTTCTCGACGCGGATGTCAGGGACGTTCATGGGCTCAGTCTCCATGGATGAGGTTTCCGCACGGATACCGGTGGGTTACTGCGGAGGGTTGCCGTGCTTGCGGGACGGCAGGTCGGCGTGCTTGGTGTGCAGCATCGCCAGGGAGCGGACGAGGACCTCGCGGGTCTCGGAGGGGTCGATCACGTCGTCGACCAGGCCCCGCTCGGCCGCGTAGTACGGGTGCATCAGCTCGGACTTGTACTCCTTGACCATGCGTGCCCGCATGGCCTCGGGGTCCTCGGCCTCGGCGATCTGCCGCCGGAAGATGACGTTGGCGGCGCCCTCGGCGCCCATCACGGCGATCTCGTTGGTCGGCCAGGCGTAGGTGAGGTCGGCGCCGATGGACTGGCTGTCCATGACGATGTACGCGCCGCCGTACGCCTTGCGCAGGATCAGGGAGATCCGGGGCACGGTCGCGTTGCAGTAGGCGTACAGCAGCTTCGCGCCGTGACGGATGATGCCGCCGTGCTCCTGGTCGACGCCCGGGAGGAAGCCGGGGACGTCCAGGAACGTGATGATCGGGATGTTGAAGGCGTCGCACATCTGCACGAAGCGGGCGGCCTTCTCGGACGCCTCGATGTCGAGTACGCCCGCCAGCGTCTGGGGCTGGTTGGCGACGATGCCGACGACCTGGCCGTCGAGCCGGGCCAGCGCGCAGATGATGTTCCGCGCCCAGCGCTCGTGGACCTCGAGGTACTCGCCGTCGTCGACGATCTCCTCGATGACCTTGGTCATGTCGTACGGCCGGTTGCCGTCGGCCGGCACCAGGTCGAGGAGCGTCTCGCTGCGGCGGTCCGCGGGGTCCGACGGCTCCACGCGGGGCGGGTTCTCCCGGTTGTTCTGCGGGAGGAGGGAGAGGAGGTAGCGCACCTCGGCGATGCACGTCTCCTCGTCGTCGTACGCGAAGTGGCAGACGCCGGAGGTCTCGGCGTGCACGTCGGCGCCGCCCAGGCCGTTCTGGGTGATCTCCTCGCCCGTCACGGCCTTGACCACGTCGGGGCCGGTGATGAACATCTGCGAGGTGTCGCGGACCATGAACACGAAGTCCGTGAGGGCGGGGCTGTAGGCCGCGCCGCCCGCGCACGGGCCGAGCATCACGCTGATCTGCGGGATGACGCCGGACGCCTTGGTGTTGCGCTGGAAGATGCCGCCGTACCCGGCGAGGGCGGAGACGCCCTCCTGGATACGGGCGCCGGCGCCGTCGTTCAGGGAGACCAGCGGGGCACCGGCCGCGATGGCCATGTCCATGATCTTGTGGATCTTGGTGGCGTGGGCCTCGCCCAGCGCGCCGCCGAAGATCCGGAAGTCGTGCGCGTACACGAAGACCGTGCGGCCCTCGACCGTGCCCCAGCCGGTGATGACCCCGTCGGTGTACGGCTTCTTGGCCTCCAGGCCGAAGCCCTGGGCCCGGTGCCGGCGCAGCTGCTCGACCTCCCGGAAGGTGCCGGGGTCCAGGAGCAGCTCGATGCGCTCCCGGGCGGTCAGCTTCCCCTTGGCGTGCTGCGCCGCGGTGGCCTTCTCGCTCGGGCCGGCCAGCGCCTGGGCACGGATCTCGTGCAGCTCGGCGGTCCGTCCACGGGCGTCGATCGGCTCACCCGGTGCCTCATCCAAAACGGTCATGTAGCGACCTTACGAAGGACCCGGCGCAATGCGAGCCGTCGACTCCTCACAGTCTCCGGAGCGTTTTCCTGGTAGCACCGAACAGAACCACGGCGGCATGCAGCCTTTCCGACTGCTCAGAGGGCCTGTGCGTTGTGGGGGTCACACAAACCCGTCAGGCGAGAACCACCTCACATCGGTGGGTCCGGCATACCGTCCCCGGAGTGACGCGGAGCCTGAGCCGGGGTCCGGTGGCGAGGATCTCGACCGTCTCGTCGGCGCGGGACACATGCCGTACGGGGTGGTCGAGGACGACCTCCAGGGGCTCGCCCGTGCGGGGCGGCTCGCTCACCCAGAGGGTAGCGGTCCGGCCCCGGCGCCGGAGCAGCACGCTCGCTCCCGCGCCGACGGTGAGGGGGCCCGCGGTGCCGGGCCGCCGGAAGAGGGCCGCCGTCACACCGAGGGAGGGGACGTGGACGGCCTGGCGGGCCGGGTCGTTGGCGAGGACCGTCAGCCAGCCGCGGTCGGCTGCCCGCGCGGCGACCTCCCGGCGGCTCGCGCCCGGCATGAGCACGTACTGGTAGGTCGCGCCCCGCGGGTCGGTGCCGTGGTCCAGCCAGAGGGTCTGCCAGCGGCGGGTGCGGCGTTCGGTGGTGCTGGTCGTGTTGATGTCGGCCCACGCGCCGGTGCGGTCCTCGCGCAGGGTGCGCAGCCGGCCGTACGGGACGATCCAGCCGCCGTGGCCCTCCAGATGGGCCCAGCCGGGGCCGCGCGTCAGGGCCTGGACGCCGTTCTCCCCCAGGTTCCGGTTGTCGACGACGGTTTCCACGGGGACGCCGTCGGCGCAGCTGATCCCGGCGCCGAGGCAGACCACGGCGTCCGCGAGACAGAACCACGCCTTGTGGGCCCGGAGCGTGGAGCCGAGGCCCTCCAGGTGCTGGCCGATCGCCGCGTACGTGCCGTCCGTCGTACCGCCGACCCAGCGGGCGCCGGGCCGGGCCTCGCCCCATTCGCCGCCCGCGCGGTCGGGCAGTCGGCGGGTGGAGACGGTCGTGCCGGGCAGCCGGTACCAGTCGACGGTCGGCCAGTACCAGTCCGTGTACTGGTCGCCGAGACCGTCGGCCCACCAGGAGACCATGCCGGCGCCGGTGTGCCAGCCGCGCGGGTTCTCGCCGTTGCCGCACTCGTAGTGGGCGATCCGGTGGCTGGCCATGGCGATGCTCGCGACGAAGCGCGGTCGGCGGTGGACGGCGCGGTCCATGGCGGCGAAGAGGTGGTGCCCGGGCGGCTCGGGCGCCGCCGGGACCGGCGACCGTGCGACCGCGTGCAGACGGGCGAGGTCGGCCACCCCGAACTGACGTGACGTCAGGATCGGGGTCACGGTGTCCCGTTCGATCCAGCCCTTGACACGGGCGTGCCACCGGTCGCGTTCGGCCGCGCTCGCGCCGGCGGCGAGGAGGGCGATCGCGGCGATGAGCCCGTGCCCGTGGTAGTGGTCGCCGCGCATGACCCGCCGGTCGTCGTTCTTGAGGTACCCGCGGCTGATGGCGCGCCCGTTGACGGCGTCCATGACCAGTCCGTCGTGGATCAGGGGGGCGTAGGCGCGTTCGACGCTGTCGAGGACGATCTGCCGGTTCGGGTCGGTGACCTCCCAGTCGGAGCCCGCCAGCAGGGCGAAGAGGCGTCCGAGTCCGTCGAGGAGGACCTGGCCGTAGGTGCCGGAGTAGGCGACCCAGGTGTGCTGCACGAAGGAACCGTCGGCGTGCAGGCCGTCGCCCGCCGTGACGTACGGGAATACCGGGGAGAGCGCGTCCCGGGCGAGCGCGATCCGGTCCGGGGCGCGCCCGAGGATGCCGCGCAGGACGACGGAGCGGCACAGGTCGACGCGGTTGGCGCCGGTGGAGGTGCCGGAGTAGTCCGTGAGCAGGGTGTCGGGGATGAAGTGGTCGACTGTGGCGCAGGCGGCGTCGATCCGGTCCTGCCCGAGGTGGCCGTACAGGGCCGCCGTGATGTCCATGAGCAGGCGCGGGCTGCCGATCTGCCACTCCCACCAGTTGCCGTGGCGGGGGGCGCCGGGGTGGTAGACGGTGGCGGAGAGGTGGTCGAGGCCGCGCAGCACGTCGGCGAGCAGGGCGGGGTCGGCGGTGGCGCCGGTGCCCGGCTGGACGTAGGCCTGGGTCATGGTCCACAGGCGGCTGTAGCTCTGGGTGATCCCGGCGGGCGGGTCGAAGGGGTGGCCCGGCCACAGGGAGGTGGGGGTGGGGTCCATGGCCCGCTGGAACGTGCGGGCCAGCGTGCCGGTCTCGGCGAGGCGCCCGGCGTACGGCTCGGCGGCCGGGTCGTAGCCGGTGCCGAGGGCGATGCCGAGCCAGCGGGCGCGGAGGGTGTCGTAGGGGCCGGCCGCGTCGGCATGGGCCGGGGTCGCGGCGGTGCGGCCGAGGGCCGCGGCGAGGGCGGCGGCGGTCAGCAGGGCTCGGCGCGAAGGGGTCATGTCCATGCCCTACCACGTCACGCGCGGTGACACCAGGAACACGCCGCGGATGATGTTGAAAGTTGAAGGGAATGCGTCTACGGTGGTGCGTGTTGGGTAGTTAAACATTCAACGACACACCCCGAGGAGAACGTCATGGGCATCTTCAACCGCAAGGACTCCGCCGAGACCACCGCTCCGGCCGCCGCCGTCGCCGTCGCGCCGGAGCTGGCCGCGCTGACCGGCGACTACACGATCGACCCGGCGCACTCCACGCTCGGGTTCGTCGCCCGGCACGCCATGGTCACCAACGTCAAGGGCAAGTTCCTCGACTTCAGCGGCTCCCTGCACCTGGACGGCACGGACCCGGCCGCGTCCACGGCGTCCCTGGACATCAAGATGGACAGCATCGACACCGGGTCGGCGGACCGCGACGGGCACCTGAAGAGCGCGGACTTCTTCAAGACGGACGAGTTCCCGACGATGACGTTCCGCTCCGCCAAGGCGGAGGCCCTGGGCGGCGAGGACTACCGCATCACCGGTGACCTGACCATCCTCGGCACCACCCGGCCGATCACCATCGACCTGGAGTTCAACGGCGCCGCGAAGGACCCGTTCGGCAACGAGCGCGTCGGCTTCGAGGGCAAGGCGGAGATCCTGCGCTCGGAGTGGGGCCTGACCTGGAACGCCGCGCTGGAGACGGGCGGCGTGCTGGTCTCCGACAAGATCAAGCTGAACTTCGACATCTCGGCGATCAAGAACGCCTGATCCGCGCGGCGCCGGCGCCGCACATACCGAGCACACCCGTCCACCGGCATCACGCCGGGTGGGCGGGTGCTCTGTTGGGGGGCCGCCGCCGAGGGGGTGATCACCCCGCCTGGCCGGAGTTCCGTGGCCGGAAACGGGCTCTTGTGGGGGGTGTCACAGGGTTCTCATAATCCAGCCAACGGAAACGGCCGGGGGTGTGTCAGTCCGTTGGATTGACATGTTCCTGCCATATGCACTTCTCGCGTTCGTATGTCGAACCCCCCACGGAAGGCATCACGTTGAAGAAGCTCCTCACCGCGCTCAAGAGATGCGCGGTCCTCGGCGCCGCCGCGCTCGCGATCGTCAGTCTCCAGCCCGTGTCGGCCGCACAGGCCGCGGACTCGCGTGTCGTCGGCGGGACCCGCGCCGCACAGGGCGAGTTCCCGTTCATGGTCCGGCTCTCCATGGGCTGTGGCGGCGCGCTCTACACCCAGCAGATCGTCCTCACCGCCGCCCACTGCGTCGGCTCGACCGGCCGGAACACCAGCATCACGGCCACCGCCGGTGTCGTGGACCTCCAGAACAGCAGCGGCCGCGTCCAGGTCCGCTCCACATACGTGTACCGGGCGCCGGGCTACAACGGCACCGGCAAGGACTGGGCGCTCATCAAGCTCGCGCAGCCCGTCGACCTGCCGACGCTGAAGATCGCCACCACCACGCAGTACAACACCGGCACCTTCACCGTCGCCGGCTGGGGCGCCAACCGCGAGGGCGGGGCCCAGCAGCGCTATCTGCTCAAGGCCGACGTGCCGTTCGTGAGTGACGCCCAGTGCCGTTCCTACAGCGGCTACAGCGGGCTCGTCGCGAACGAGGAGATCTGCGCCGGGCTGCCCTCCGGCGGCGTGGACACCTGCCAGGGCGACTCCGGCGGCCCCATGTTCCGGCGCGACGCGAACAACGCCTGGATCCAGGTCGGCATCGTCAGCTGGGGCATAGGCTGCGCCCGGCCGAACGCGCCCGGCGTCTACACCGAGGTCTCCACCTTCGCCTCCGCCATCGCCTCGGCGGCGGCCGGCCTCTGACCGGCGCCCCGCGCGACCGTTCCGCTCGAAGGGCCCGGTGTCCAGGGGACGCCGGGCCCCCGCGCGTCAGAAGCCGCCGCCGTCGAAGCCGCCTCCCCCGCCGAAGTCCCCACCGCCCCCGAAGCCTCCGTCGCCGAAGCCGCCGCCGAAGTCGCCCGGGTCGAAGTCCGCACCCGAGACGTCACCGCCCCCGTAGCCTCCGAAGTCGCCGTACCCGGCCCCGTAGTCCGCCGCGTACGCCGGCCCCGCCATGACGCTGCCCAGCAGGGTGCCGATGAGCAGGCCGGGGAGGATGCCGCCGCCGAAGTAGCCGCCCGCCCAGGGGCCGTACGCCGGTCCGGCGTCCCAGTACGGCCGCCGCCCGTACTCGGTGTCGACCTCGCGTACCTGGGGATCGCGGCCGTCGGCCAGCCGGGCCCGGTCCGCCGCGCACACCGGCACCTCGCGCGGGGCGCCACCGGGCGGCGTCCAGGTCTCGTCGGCCACCGCCGGCCCGTGGCGGGGGTCGAAGAAGCAGGGCGGCCGGCGCTCGGGCAGCGGCCGGCCCTCCCGGCGGGCCGCCAGCAGGGCGAGGGAGAAGCGGCCGTCCGCCAGGGCCTGGGTGACCGCCTTGACGTCCTCCGGTCTGCGCGCGGTGTCCATCAGGCGTTTGGCCTGCTCGTAGGAGTCGAGGGCGCGTTCGTAGTCGCCGCGCATCGCGTCGTCGGCGCCGGGTTCGGCCGGATGGAAGTCGAGACGGTCGAGTTCCTCGCCGTAGGCGGTGATGTCCTCGTCGACGACGACCCGCAGCTTCTCCAGCCCCGCCCGCTGCTCCTCCTCGTGGCGCCGCCGGTTGCGCCGGACCAGCGCGTAGGCGCCCGCGCCGCCCGCCGCGACCACGACCCCGGCGACGACCAGGCCGCCGGTGTCCACGCCGCCTCCCCCGCCGTCGCCCCAGGAGGCGGGGGCGGAGCCCCGGGCGCTGCGCAGCGCCGCGTCGACGAAGTCGTTCAGCTGGGCCTTGGTGTCGTCGACGCCCCGGACGGCCGTGACGAGGTTCTGCACCCCGCGCGGGGGCAGGACGACCGTGTCGGCCCGTGCGCCGAAGCGGTCGCCGCTGCGGATGGCGTACAGGCCGGTGATGCCGGTCTCCGTCCGCAGGTTCAGGAAGATGTCCCGCTTGGGCTGGTCGGCGGGCAGGACGGCCACGAAGACCGGTCTTCCGGCGTCCTTGATCTTGTCGGAGAGCGCCTCGGCGTCCGCCGACGACAGCTGGTCCGAGGCGGCGGGATCGACGTACACGGGATCCTCGCGGAGCGCCTCGGCCACTGTGGACAGGTCCGTGGCCGCATGTGCGCCGGGCGGGCCGGTCAGGAGCACCATCGCGGTGGCGGCGACCGGCACCAGCAGGGAGCGCATGAGGCCCCTCATGCGCGGAGTCCTCATGTCTTCGACGCTACCCGATGAGGCGGCCCCGGGCGTCCGGGACCGCCGTGCCCCTCACTGGGCGGGTGCGACCCCGGCCCGCAGCAGGCCGTAGGTGTAGGCGTCCTCCAGGGCCTGCCAGGACGCGGCGATGACGTTCTCCGCCACCCCGACCGTGGACCACTCGCCCGCCCCGTCGGACGTGGAGATCAGGACGCGGGTCGTGGACTGGGTGCCGTGGACGCCCTCCAGGATGCGGACCTTGTAGTCCACGAGGTCGAGGGCGGCGAGCTGGGGGTAGATCTTCTCCAGGGCGACCCGCAGCGCGCGGTCGAGGGCGTTGACCGGGCCGTTGCCCTCCGCGGTGGCGACGATCCGCTCGCCCTTGGCGAAGAGCTTGACGGTGGCCTCGTTGGCGTGGCTGCCGTCGGGGCGGTCCTCGACGATCGCGCGCCAGGACTCGACGTCGAAGTACTTCAGCGGCCTGCCCTCGACCTCGGCGCGCAGCAGCAGCTCGAAGCTCGCGTCGGCGGCTTCGTAGGTGTAGCCCCTGAGCTCGCGCTCCTTGACCCGCTCGACGACCCGGCCGACCAGCTCGCGGTCGCCGCCGAGGTCGATACCGAGCTCCTTGCCCTTGAGCTCGACGGAGGCGCGGCCGGCCATGTCGGAGACCAGCATCCGCATGGTGTTGCCGACCCGCTCGGGGTCGATGTGCTGGTACAGGTCCGGGTCGACCTTGATCGCGGAGGCGTGCAGTCCGGCCTTGTGGGCGAAGGCGGAGACGCCGACGTACGGCTGGTGCGTGGAGGGGGTGAGGTTCACGACCTCGGCGATGGCGTGCGAGATCCGGGTCATCTCGCGCAGCCGGCCCTCGGGCAGGACCTTCTTGCCGTACTTGAGCTCCAGGGCGGCGACGACCGGGAAGAGGTTGGCGTTGCCGACGCGCTCGCCGTAGCCGTTGGCCGTGCACTGGACGTGGGTGGCGCCCGCGTCGACGGCGGCGAGGGTGTTGGCGACCGCGCAGCCGGTGTCGTCCTGGGCGTGGATGCCGAGCCGGGCGCCGGTGTCGGCGAGGACGGTGGAGACGACCGCCTGGACCTGCGCGGGGAGCATGCCGCCGTTGGTGTCGCAGAGGATGACGACGTCGGCGCCGGCCTCGGAGGCGGTCCGTACGACGGACTTGGCGTACTCGGGGTTCGCGCGGTAGCCGTCGAAGAAGTGCTCGCAGTCCACGAAGACGCGGCGGCCCTCGCCGACCAGGTACGAGACGGTGTCGCGGACCATCTCCAGGTTCTCGTCGAGGGTGGTGCGCAGCGCCAGCTCGACGTGCCGGTCGTGGGACTTGGCGACCAGGGTGATCACCGGGGCGCCGGACTCCAGCAGCGCCTTGACCTGCGGGTCCTCGGACGCCTTGCCGCCCGCGCGCCGGGTGGCGCCGAAGGCGACGAGCTGGGCGTGCCGGAACTCGATCTCCTGCTGGGCGCGGGCGAAGAACTCGGTGTCGCGCGGGTTGGCGCCGGGCCAGCCGCCCTCGATGAATCCCACGCCGAAGTCGTCCAGGTGCCGGGCGATGGCCAGCTTGTCGGCGACGGTGAGGTTGATGCCCTCCCGCTGGGCGCCGTCGCGCAAGGTGGTGTCGAAGACGTGGAACGAGTCGTCGAGCTCGTTGGTCGGCGTCATGGTCGTAAGGCTCCTGTACTGGATCTCGGTCTACCGGAATGACCGGCTCCACCGCCCCCACCTATGGTCCCTCACGCTCTCCGCCCGGCTGCGGGTGGGCCGGGAAACAGAAAAACCCCTCGCGGGTGCGAGAGGTCTGCGCGCGGGTCGAGGACGACGGTGTCCACCCGTACCTGGTCGTACGTGGTGGTCACTGCGGACCGGCGCGCCTGCTGCCAATAATCATGGCGAACGAGAGCACGGAGGCAGTCTGGCACACCTCCACCCCGCGCTCACCGTCCGTCTCAGGATGCGAACACTGTGCTGATCATCGGCGGTGGGGGTCTCAGGCGTCCCCGAGGAGGGTGTCGTCGAGGAACTCGCGCACATGGCGCAGGATCCGGGCGCGGTCGGTGCCGCGCAGGCCGATCGCCACATGGATGGAGAAGCCGTCGAGGAGGGCCCGCAGCCGGGCGGCGAAGCGGTCCGGGTCGACCGCCCGGAACTCCCCGCGCGAGATGCCCTCCGCGACGAGGGCCACGAGGTCCCGGTGCCAGGCGCCCTCGATGGCGGCCTGCCGGTCCCGGGCGTCGTCGTCGGCGTTCTGCGAGCGGTTCCAGACCTCCAGCCACAGAGTCCAGTGCGGGTCGCCCCGGCCGTCGGGGACGTACAGGTCGACATAGGCGTCGAGCCGTTCCCGCGCGGAGTCGCCCCGGGCGAGCAGCCGGCCGCGTTCGGCGCCGAGCCGGCCCTCGCTCCACTCCAGGGTGCGCAGCAGCAGCTCGTCCTTGGAGTGGAAGTAGTACAGGAGGTGGCCGCTGCTCATGCCGACCTCGCGGCCGAGCGCGGCCATGGTCAGCTTCTCCAGTCCGCGCTCGGCGATCATCTCCATGGCGGCGGCCAGGACCCGCTCGCGCGGCGGGGCGTTCCGGCGCGCACCGGCCATGGGTCAGGCTCCTAGGGTTTCGGCTGCTGCTGGGTGATGCAGTGGATGCCTCCACCGCCCGCGAAGATGGTACGGGCGTCCACCAGGGTGACCGTGCGCCCGGGGTACAGGCGGCGCAGGATGCCGGCCGCGATCTCGTCGTGCGGGTCGTCGAAGGCGCACAGCACGACGCCGCCGTTGCAGACGTAGTGGTTGATGTAGGAGTAGTCGACCCAGTGGCCGTCCTCGTCCCGGAGCACGGTCGGCGCGGGCACCTCGACGACCTCCAGGCGGCGTCCCCGGGCGTCGGTCGCGCCGCGCAGGATCTCCAGATACTCCAGGGAGCGGGCGTGGTCCGGGTGGTCGGGATCACGCTGGCTGTGGACGACGACGGTGCCGGGCCCGGCGAAGGCGGCGACGATGTCGACGTGGCCCTGGGTGCCGTACGTCCCGTAGTCGCCGGACAGGCCGTGCGGGAGCCAGATCGCCTTGGTGGTGCCGAGCCGGGCGTGGATCTCCGCCTCGACCTTCTCGCGGGTCCAGCCGGGGTTGCGTCCGGCGCCGAGCTGGACGGTGTCGGTCAGCAGGACCGTGCCCTCGCCGTCGACGTGGAGGGCGCCGCCCTCGTTGACCAGCGGCGAGGAGTGGACGGGGACGCCCGCGAGGCCGGCGACATGGCGGGCGATGCCCGCGTCGTGCTCCCAGCGGGCCCAGTCCTGGCCGCCCCAGCCGTTGAACACCCAGTCCACGGCGGCGAGCCGTCCGTCCTCGTCCTGGACGAAGGTGGGGCCGATGTCCCGCATCCACGCGTCGTCGAGGTCTCCCTCGGCCAGCTCCACGTCAGGGCCGAGCAGTTCGCGGGCGGAGTCGGCGTCGCCGGGGGCGTGGACCATGGTCACGGGCTCGAACCGGCGTACAGCACGGGCGACTTCGGCCCAGGCGGCGCGGGCCGCGGAGAGTTCGGCGTCGGTGGTGAAGGTCGGGTTGGGACGGGGCCAGGCCATCCAGGTGCGCTCGTGCGGGGCCCACTCGGGGGGCATGCGGAAGGTCATCACCACGTCCTAGAGGAAGTACAGGCGGTTGAGGGAGACGGAGTCGGCGGGCTCCGAGCGCAGCGGCTCCCCGTCGAGGGTGACCAGACCGGTGCGCCGGTCGACGTCGACCGCTCCGACACGGGTGTTCAGGCGCAGGTCGGCGGGGCCGATGCCTCGGGTGCCGCGCACGGCGACCCGGCGCCTGCGGGTCGGCATCGAGTCCCCGCCCTGGTCGAGGGCGGCCTGCGCGACGAAGGCGACCGAGAGGTCGGCGGGCGTGGCGCCGTACGCCCCGAACTGCGGGCCGAGCACGAGCGGTTCGCAGGTGTCGGTGGCCGCGTTGGGGTCGCCGACCACCCCGTACGCCGGGAAGCCGGCCTTGAGGACGAGCTGCGGTTTGGCGCCGAAGTACTCGGGGCGCCACAGCACGATGTCGGCGAGCTTGCCGACCTCCAGGGAGCCGACCTCGTGGGCGAGGCCGTGGGCGATCGCGGGGTTGATCGTCAGCTTGGCGACGTAGCGCAGGACGCGCTCGTTGTCGTGGTCCCCGGGCGCCCCGAACTGGGCTTTCATCTTCCCGGCCATCGCGAGGGTGCGCCGGACGGTCTCGCCGGCCCGGCCCATGCCCTGCGCGTCGGACGAGGTGATGCCGATGGCGCCCAGGTCGTGCAGGACGTCCTCGGCGCCCATGGTCCCGGCGCGGATGCGGTCGCGGGCCATGGCGGCGTCGCCGGGCAGGTCGGTCTTGAGGTCGTGGACGGAGACGATCATGCCGTAGTGCTCGGCGACGGCGTCCCTGCCGAACGGCAGGGTCGGGTTGGTGGAGGACCCGATGACGTTCGGCACGCCCGCCATCTTCAGGACGTTCGGGACGTGCCCGCCGCCGCAGCCCTCGATGTGGAAGGCGTGGATGGTGCGGCCCTCCAGGACCTTCAGGGTGTCCTCGACGGACAGGCACTCATTGAGGCCGTCGCTGTGCAGGGCGACCTGGACGTCGTGCTCCTCGGCCACGCGCAGCGCGGTGTCCAGGGCGCGGGTGTGGGCGCCCATGTCCTCGTGCACCTTGAAGCCGGAGGCGCCGCCCTCGGCCAGCGCCTCGACGAGGGGTGCCCCGTGGGAGGAGGAACCCCGGGCGAGGAAGCCGATGTTGACCGGCCAGGCGTCGAAGGCGCCGAACGCATGCCGCAGCGCCCAGGGCGAGTTGACGCCGACGCCCCAGACCGGCCCGAACTCCTGGCCGATGATCGTGGTGACGCCGGAGGCGAGCGACGCCTCCATGACGCGCGGCGACAGCAGGTGGACATGGGTGTCGACGGCGCCCGCGGTGGCGATCAGCCCTTCGCCGGAGACGATCGACGTGCCGGTGCCGACCACGACGTCGACGCCGTCGAGGGTGTCCGGGTTCCCGGCCCGCCCGATGGCGCTGATCCGCCCCTGCCGGATGCCGATGGACACCTTGCGGATGCCGAGGACCGCGTCGACGACCACGACGTTGCTGATGACGACGTCGCACGTCTCCCGGACCGACGCGGCCTTCAGGTGCAGCCCGTCCCGGGCGGTCTTGCCGAACCCGGCGAGGAACTCGTCGCCGGGGCGCTGGGAGTCGGACTCGACGCGGACGGTCAGCCCCGAGTCGCCGAGCCGGACGCGGTCGCCGGCGCGGGGGCCGTGGGTGGCGGCGTACTCGTGCGGGGTGAGGTGGCGGGCCTCGGCGGGGTGTCCTCCGGGACGGCTCATCGGCCGGCCTCCTTCCCGGGGACGCCCAGGTAGCCGCAGGCGGCGGCGCGGCGCAGGGCCTCCTCGCGGGCGCCGGGCGCGTCCAGCGGCCCGTCGACGAGGCCCGCGAAGCCGATGGCGATCCGGTCGCCGCCGAGGGGCACCAGCCCGACCTCGGCGCTCTCCCCCGGCCCGAACCGGACGGAGGACCCGGCGGGCACGGCGAGCCGCATCCCGTACGCCCGCGCGCGGGGGAAGTCCAGGCGCGGGTTGGCCTCGAAGAAGTGGAAGTGGGAGGTGACGGAGACCGGCACGTCGGCGGTGTTGGTGACCGTCAGCCGCAGGGCCGGCGCCGGCTCCTCGTGTCCGGGGCCGGGCAGCAGGGCACCGGGGGCGCGGTCGCCGAGGCCGCCGCCGATCGGGTCGGTGACCACCGCGAGCCGGGAGCCGTCGTCGAAGACGGCCTCGACCTGCACCTCGGTGACGACGTCCGCGACGCCGGGCAGCACGTCGTCCGGGCCGAGCACGGAGCGGGCCCGCTCGATCGCCTCGGCGAGCCGGGCGCCGTCGCGGGCGGCCTCGCACACCGTGTCCGCGATGAGCGCGGTCGCCTCGGGGACGTTCAGGCGCAGTCCGCGGGCACGGCGGGCCCGCGCCAGTTCCGCGGCGCCGAAGAGCAGCAGCCGGTCACGTTCCGTGGGCGTCAGTCTCATGCCGCGGCCTCTCCTTGCCTGACAGAAGTTAGATCGCCACTCTAAACATCGGATCGCCTGCAATCCAAGGGTTGACGGCGACCAGCATCCTCCCTCAGATTGAACGCCACTCTAACCGAGGGAGATCAGCCATGCCGAGGGAACAGCGCGGAGTCGACACCATCCCGGAGGAGGAACGCACCAGCGGGCCGAAGGACCTCGTCTCGATCCTGCTCGGATCGAACCTCTGCCTCGGCGTGATCGTCTTCGGCTGGCTGCCGCCGTCGTTCGGGCTCGGCTGGTGGGCCTCGGTCAGCTCGATCGTGCTCGGCACCCTGGCCGGTACGGTCCTCACCGCCCCGCTGGCCCTCGTCTCGCTGCGCACGGCGACCAACCTGTCGACCTCCTCCGGCGCCCAGTTCGGGGTGCGCGGCCGCCTGGTCGGCTCGGTGGTCGGACTGCTGCTGGCACTCGGGTACTCCGCGCTCACCGTGTGGATCGGCGGTGACGTCATGGTGGGCGTCCTCGGCCGCCTGACCGGCATGCCGGCGAACGACGTCTCGTACGGGGTGGTCTACGCGCTGCTGGCCGCCGCGACCGTCGCGGGCGCGGTGTACGGCTACCGCGTACTGCTCGCCATGTCCCGCGTCCTCGCGTTCGGCATGACGGCCCTGCTGGTCCTCGGCGTGGCCGCCTACGCCCCGCACTTCACGACGGCCGCGCTGCCGGAGGCGGGTGGCTATCTGCTGGGCGGCTTCTGGCCGACCTGGCTGCTGGCGGCGGTCGCGGCCGGTCTGTCGGGGCCGATCGCCTTCATCACCCTGCTCGGCGACTACACCCGCTACATCTCACCGGCCCGCCACTCCGCGCGCCGGGTGCTGCACGCGACCTGGCTCGGCCTGATCCTGGGCCTGCTGGTGCCGCAGCTCTTCGGCACCTTCACGGCGTACGCGGCGCGCGCGGCCCTAGACTACGCGGGACCGCTGGTCGACGCCTCCCCCGGCTGGTACCTGCTGCCGCTGCTGCTGGCCGCCTCGGCCGGGTCGGTCGGCAACGCGGGCCTGATGCTCTACTCCATGGGCCTGGACCTGGACGCGATCCTGCCGCGCGCCTCCCGCGCGACGGCCACGTACGCGGTCGCCGTCGTCGCCACCGTGTGCGTCTTCGCCGGTCACTACGCCTCCAGCACCCAGGACGCCATGACGTCGTTCGTCCTGCTGCTGACGGCGATCGGCACGCCCTGGGCGGTGATCACCCTCATCGGCTTCGTCCGCTGCCGGGGCGTGTACGACGCGGAGGCGCTCCAGGTGTTCAACCGCCGGGCGCGGGGCGGGATCTACTGGTACCGGGCCGGCTGGAACGTGCGGGCGACGGTGTCCTGGGCGCTGGGCGCGGTGGTGGGCGTGCTGGCGGTCGCACTGCCGTCGTACGAGGGGCCGCTGCTGGGCCTGACGGGCGGGGTGGACTGCAGCTTCCTGCTGTCGGGGCTGGTGGGAGGCGTGGCGTACGCGCTGCTGACCGGCCGCGGCGGCGCGGGTGCGGACGGAACGGCCGCCGTGGACACGGGGTCCGCGGCGGCCGTGAAGGTCCCGTCCGGCGATTAGGCCAGCTTGTGCATCCAGCCGTGCCGGTCCTCGGCCGTGCCGCGCTGGATGTCGAGGAGGGCCTGGCGCAGCTTCATCGTCACCTCGCCGGGCTCGCCCCCGCCCTGCTGCCACTGGGCGCCGGTGCGCTTGACGGTGCCGACGGGGGTGATCACCGCGGCGGTGCCGCAGGCGAAGACCTCGGTGAGGGTTCCGTTCTCGGAGTCGCGCTGCCACTGGTCGACGGAGACCCGGCCCTCCTCGGCCGTGTAGCCGAGGTCACGGGCGACCTGGAGCAGGGAGTCACGGGTGACGCCCTCCAGGATGGAGCCGGTGAGGGACGGGGTGACGATCCGGTCGCCGTACACGAAGTACAGGTTCATGCCGCCGAGTTCCTCGACCCACTTGCGCTCGACCGCGTCGAGGTAGCAGACCTGGGCGCAGCCCTCGGCGGCCGCCTCGGCCTGGGCCAGCAGGGAGGCCGCGTAGTTGCCGCCGGTCTTGGCGTCGCCCATGCCGCCGGGCACCGCGCGGACGTGGTCCTCGGAGACCCAGATCGACACCGGCTGGACGCCGCCCGGGAAGTAGGCGCCGGCCGGGGAGGCGATGACGATGAACAGGTACTCGCCGGCGGGCTTGACGCCCAGGCCGACCTCGGTGGCGAACATGAACGGACGCAGGTAAAGCGACTCCTCGCCGCCGTGCGCCGGGACCCACCCCTGGTCCTGCCTCACCAGCGCGTCGCACGCCTCGATGAACGTCTCGACCGGAAGCTCGGGCATGCCGAGGCGGCGGGCCGAGCGCTGGAAGCGCTCGGCGTTCTTCTCGGGGCGGAAGGTGGCGACGGTCCCGTCCGGCCGGCGGTACGCCTTGAGGCCCTCGAAGATCTCCTGCGCGTAGTGCAGGACCATGGTGGCCGGGTCGAGGGAGAGCGGCGCGTACGGCACGAGCTGGCCGTCGTGCCAGCCACGGCCCTCGGTCCACTTGATGGTCACCATGTGGTCGGTGAAGTGGCGGCCGAACCCCGGGTTGGCCAGGATCGCGTCGCGCTCGGCGGAGGAGAGCGGGCTGGCGGAGGGCTTGAGCTCGATCGTGGGCGTCGTCATGAGTGGTTGTCCTTCACCGGTTGTGTGTGACGGGCCGCGCTCACGCCTGTACTGCCCGTGGCCAGTGCTAGGACGTCCGAGCATTCCCTCATTCCGCGGCTCCTTGTTCGATTATCGCAAGAGCGAGCCGTGGACGAAATCGGCCTGTTCGGTGTGATCGGCGTGGTGTGCGACCCGGGGTCGATGGTGTCACCCGGCGGCGGACATGCGGAAGCCGCCGGGTGCGATGTGACCCGGCGGCTTCGAGGTGGGCGAGCGGCGCGGGTCAGCCGGCTACTCGTACGGCCAGCGCGTCGCCGATCTCCGACGTGCTGCGGGCGGGCTTGCCGGTGCGTTCGGCCAGGTCGGCGGAGACCGCCTCGTCGATCCGGGCGGCCTCGGCCTCGTAGCCGAGGTGGCGCAGGAGCAGGGCGACCGACAGCACCGTGGCGGTGGGGTCGGCCTTGCCCTGGCCGGCGATGTCGGGCGCGGAACCGTGGACCGGCTCGAACATCGAGGGGTACGTGCCGGAGGGGTTGATGTTGCCGCTCGCGGCGACGCCGATGCCGCCGGAGACGGCCGCGGCGAGGTCGGTGATGATGTCGCCGAAGAGGTTGTCGGTGACGATCACGTCGAACCGCTCGGGCTGGGTCACCAGGTAGATGGTGGCCGCGTCGACGTGCATGTACTCGGTGGTGACCTCGGGGAACTCCTCGGCCACCCGGTTGAAGACGTCGGTCCACAGGTGACCGGCGAAGGTCAGCACGTTGTTCTTGTGGATCAGCGCGAGCTTCTTGCGCGGGCGGGCCTGGGCGCGGGCGAAGGCGTCCCGGACGACACGCTCGACGCCGAAGGCCGTGTTGACGGAGACCTCGGTGGCGACCTCGTGCTCGGTGCCCTTGCGGATGGTGCCGCCGTTGCCGGTGTACGGGCCCTCGGTGCCCTCGCGGACCACGACGAAGTCGATGCTCGGCTCACCGGCGAGCGGGGTGGCCACGCCCGGAAGCAGCTTCGAGGGACGCAGGTTGACGTGGTGGTCGAAGGCGAAGCGGAGCTTCAGCAGGAAGCCGCGCTCCAGGACGCCGGACGGCACGGACGGGTCGCCGATCGCGCCGAGCAGGATCGCGTCGTGGGCCTTGAGGGCGTCGAGGTCGGCGTCGGTGAGGGTCTCACCGGTGGCGTGGTAGCGCCGGGCGCCGAAGTCGTACTCCTTGGTCTCCAGCTTCACATCCTGCGGGAGGACGGCGGAGAGGACCTTCAGGCCTTCGGCCACGACCTCCTGGCCGATGCCGTCACCGGGGATCACTGCGAGATCGATGCTGCGAGACATGTCGGCACCCTACTGCTCGTCCCATGGGATGACACACGCCGTCCGCCATACGGACAACGTGTGTCGGGCGGACGAGGGCCGGGGCTACGCGGCCTGGTGGCCGGTGGCGCCCCCGTTGTCCCTGCGGTCGAGGGCGCGCTGGAGGGCGGCCGCGGCGTTCTTGCGGTCGCTGTCGCTGGTGCGGGAGAGGTGACGGACTCGACGGCGGGCGGTCGTCTCGGCCATGGGAAATCGACTCCTTCGGCAAGCACGGGAGTGCGGGGAGGGGTTACGAGACGCCGGAAGGGGCGGGGAGCGGTGCCGCAGGGGTTGCCTGCACGGGGCCCGGCTCACGACCGCCATTCGCTGGATCGAGCGAGACGTTCGGCTCCTACAAAGCTAAGGGAGCCGGGCGCATCTGTCTCCACAATTACTCGGACTTCCTACTATCTGAGACGGCGGATCGGGCCTCACCACGCTGAGCTGCGGTTTCCTGGTCCACCCGGCAGAGCGCGTCAGCCGGTCGGCTGATCCTCCGGCCGGTCCGGGAGGCGGTGCCGCGCCGCCCGGGGAACGCTGGACGCATGAACGACACGGCGAAGGTGTTCCTGGAAGGCGGCCCGGACGATCTGCCCGACCGCGTCGTCCCCGCCCCGTCCCCCGGCCCGGACGTGAAAGTCGAACTGCGAGGCGGCTACGAGCACTTCCGGCCGACCTCGCGCCGCACGGACACCCCGCACGGGGAGCTGCCGGTGTACGAGTGGTGGGAGCGCACGGAGATGCCCGGCTAGCGGGACGGAGACGCAGAGGGGCCGGGCGCACGGCGCCCGGCCCCTCGTCACGCACCTCGGACGGTCAGCCCATGTGCGGGTACCCGTAGTCGGTCGGCGGGACCAGCGTCTCCTTGATGGCGCGGGTCAGCGTCCAGCGCATCAGGTTCTGCGGGGCGCCGGCCTTGTCGTTGGTGCCGGAGGCACGGCCGCCACCGAAGGGCTGCTGGCCGACGACGGCGCCGGTCGACTTGTCGTTGATGTAGAAGTTGCCGGCCGCGTAGCGCAGCTTCTCCATGGTGTACGCGGTCGCCGCGCGGTCGGTCGAGATGACCGAGCCGGTCAGCGCGTACGCGGACACCGACTCCATCTGGTCCAGCATCTCCTCGTACCTGTCGTCCTCGTAGACGTGCACGGCGAGGATCGGGCCGAAGTACTCGGTCGTGAAGACCTCGTTCTCCGGGTCGTCGCACTCGATGACGGTCGGGCGGACGAAGTAGCCGACCGAGTCGTCGTAGGAGCCGCCCGCGACGATCGTGCAGGACGGGTCGGCCTGGGCGCGGTCGATGGCGGCCTTGTTCTTGGCGAAGGCGCGCTCGTCGATGACGGCGCCGATGAAGTTCGACAGGTCGGTGACGTCACCCATGGTCAGGTAGTCGACCTCGGCCGCGAACTCCTCCTTGAAGCCCGAGTTCCAGATCGACGCCGGGATGTACGCCCGGGAGGTCGCCGAGCACTTCTGGCCCTGGTACTCGAAGGCGCCGCGGGTCAGGGCGGTCTTCAGGACCGCGCGGTCGGCGCTCGGGTGGGCGACGACGAAGTCCTTGCCGCCGGTCTCGCCGACGATGCGCGGGTACGAGCGGTACTTCTCGATGTTGTTGCCGACCGTCTTCCACAGGTACTGGAAGGTCTTGGTCGAGCCGGTGAAGTGGATGCCCGCGAGGTCGCGGTGCTCCAGCGCCACCTTGGAGACCTCGATGCCGTCGCCGGTGACGAGGTTGATGACGCCCTTGGGCAGACCGGCCTCCTCCAGGAGCTGCATCAGCAGCACGGCGGCGTGGGTCTGCGTCGGGGACGGCTTCCAGACGACGACGTTGCCCATGAGCGCGGGCGCGGTCGGCAGGTTGCCCGCGATGGCCGTGAAGTTGAACGGCGTGATCGCGTAGACGAAGCCCTCCAGCGGGCGGTGGTCGAGGCGGTTCCAGACGCCCGGGGAGTTCGCCGGGGGCTGCTCGGCGAGCAGGTCACGCGCGTACTTGACGTTGAAGCGCCAGAAGTCGACGAGCTCGCAGGGGGTGTCGATCTCGGCCTGCTGGGCGGTCTTGGACTGGCCGAGCATGGTGGAGGCGGCCAGCGTCTCGCGCCAGGGGCCGGCCAGCAGCTCGGCGGCGCGCAGGATGATCGCGGCGCGGTCGTCGAAGGACATGGCGCGCCAGCCGGGAGCGGCGGCGAGGGCCGCGTCGATGGCGTCCTGGGCGTCCTGCCGGGTGGCGGTGCCGAAGGTGCCGAGCCGGGCCTTGTGGTTGTGCGGCTGCACGACGTCGATCCGCTCGCCGCCGCCCATCCGCTTCTCACCGCCGATGGTCATCGGCAGGTCGATCGGGTTCTCGGCCAGCTCCTTGAGCTTGGCCTCCAGCCGGGCGCGCTCGGGCGAGCCGGGGGCGTAGCCGTGCACCGGCTCGTTGACGGGGGTGGGGACCTGGGTCACAGCGTCCATGGGTTCCGTAACTCCTTACTGAGCGGTGTGTGTCGAGCCGTTGTGCAGGGGCCGGGGGTCGGGCCGCTGTGCGGGGGCTCAGCCCTTGCTGACCATGGAGCGGACGAAGAACCGCAGGTTGGCGGGCTTCTCCGCGAGCCGCCGCATGAAATAGCCGTACCAGTCGGTGCCGTAGGCCGTGTAGACGCGCATGCGGTGGCCCTCGGCGGCCAGGCGCAGGTGCTCGTCGCTGCGGATGCCGTACAGCATCTGGAACTCGTACTCGTCCAGTTTGCGCCCGGCGCGCCGGGCGAGCTCCTGCCCGATGGAGATCAGCCGGGGGTCGTGGGAGCCGATCATCGGGTACCCGGAGCCCTCCATCAGGATCTTGAGGATCCGGACGTACGCCTTGTCGATGTCCTGCTTGCGCTGGAGGGCGACCTCGGCGGGCTCCTTGTAGGCGCCCTTGACCAGGCGGACCCGGCTGCCGTTCGCGGCGAGGCGGCGGGCGTCGTCCTCGGTGCGGAACAGGTAGGCCTGGATGACGCAGCCGGTCCGGGGGAAGTCCTTCCGCAGCTCCTCGTGGATGGCGAACATCGAGTCGAGGGTGGTGTGGTCCTCCGCGTCCAGCGTGACCGTGGTGCCGATGGCGGCGGCGGCCTCGACCACGGGGCGGACGTTGGCGAGGGCGAGCTCGTGGCCGCCCTCCAGCGCCTGGCCGAACATGGAGAGCTTCACGGACATCTCGACGCGCTCGCCGAGTTCCAGGTCCTTGATCCGGTCGACGAGGCGCAGATAGGCGTCCCGCGCGGCGGCGGCCTGCTCGGGGCGGGTGATGTCCTCACCGACGACGTCCATGGTCAGCTCCAGGCCCTTGCCGGTGAGCTCCTGGACGATCGGCACGATCTCGTCGACGGTCTCGCCGGGGATGAACCGGTCGACGACCTGCTTCGTCACCGGGGCCGCCGAGATCAGGCGTCGCATCCGGTCGCTGCGCGACGCGGCGAGAATCACGGGACCCAGCACGGGGCACCTCCACAGACAACGAAAGGCGGCCGCGATCCCGACCATTCGGGTACGGCACGGAGAACCACCGTGAAACCTAGGGATCCCTCCGATCGTGGGCCATCGACAGCTGTCACGCATCCGTGCCGGAGATCTCAGACAGATGTATGAAGCCCCCGGGAGAATGAGGGAGAATGCCCGGGTGACGCCCGCAGACAAGGCCGACTATCAGGAGCTCGTGGACGAGATCTCGGAGCTCCTGGGCGCCCCCGCGACGCTGGAGAACCGCGACTTCGAGCTGATCGCGTTCGGCGCGTACGACAGCGAGGACGAGCTCGACGCGTCGGCCCTGGACCCCGTGCGCACCCGCTCGATCCTGACCCGGCGCTCCACGGCGGCCGTGCGGACCTGGTTCGAGGGGTTCGGCATCACCCGGGCGAGTGGCCCGGTGCGCATCCCCCGCACCCCGGAGGCCGGGGTCTACCGGGCCCGGATCTGCCTCCCGGTACGCCATCGGGGTGTCGTCCTCGGCTATGTGTGGCTGCTGGACGGCGATCCCGGCCCCACCGACCGGCAGCTTGACGACGCGATGGCGGTCACCGCGCGGATCGGCGCGCTGCTCGCGGACGAGGCGCAGCACGGGGCCGACCTCAGCCGTGAGCTGCGCGCGGTGCTGACCGCTGAGCGCGGGTGGCAGAGCGACATGGCGGTGGCCGAGCTGCGCACGGCGCTCGGGTCGCGCGCGGACGGCGTCCACACGGTGGTCTGTGTGGCCCTCTGGCCCTCGGCACACCCGGACGACACCCCGTCGGTGCGGACGGTCCCGCACGCGACCGCGCTGTGCACGCTCCCCTGGGGCGCGGCCGGGCACAGCCTCGCCGTCCTCGTCCGGCTGCGCTCGGCGGACGTGCGCACGGCGGCGCACGCGGCGGCGGCCCGGCTGTTGAAGGACGACACGGGTCCGGCCCGCCCGGCGGCCGGCCTCGGCGAACCGCGCACCGGGCTCGCCGAGCTGGCCGCGTCCTGGCGGGAGGCGTCGGCGGCGGCCCGCGCGGCGCTGGCGGAGCCGCGGCTGGGCCCGGTGGCCGAGTGGTCGGGCATCGGGCCGTACCGCCTGCTCACCGCGCTGCCCCCGGAGGCGTCCCGCGACGCGGCGATCGCCCCGCTCCTGTCCCCCGCCCAGCGCGAGCTGGCGCACACCGCCGAGGTCTACCTGGACCGCGCGGGCCAGGCGGGCCGCACGGCCGCCGAACTCGGCATCCACCGCCAGACCCTGTACTACCGCCTCTCCCGCGTCGAACAGCTCACGGGCCTGGACCTGGACGACGGCGAGGACCGGCTGCTGCTGCACATGACGCTGAAGGGACGCCGGCTCGAATCCCCTTAGGACCTGTCCGCCACCGTCCGCCAGTGCTCGACGTTGCCCCGCAGGACGGACACGTCCACGTCGTCGAAGCCCAGCGGCCCGAGATCGTGGTCGAGCAGCCCGGCGAACGCGTCGGCCGCGCCGGCGGCGTCCCCCTCCTTCGCCCGCAGCATGCCGAGGAACCAGCGGGTCGTGAGCGTGTTCGGATCGCCGGGCCCGTAGGCGCGTTCCTGCTCCGTGAGGCGCTGCTCGTAGGCGGGGAGCGTGCCGGGGTGGTCGGGGCTGAAGACCGGGTACTGGCCCGCGCGGGCCTCGGTCGACGCGGCGGCGGCTCCACGCATGTCGCCCTGCCGCTCCCGCCACTGGGCGAGGCTCCTGCGGGTGGCGAGCGTGGCGGCGTGGCCGGGGCCCAGCACCCGCTCGTAGTCTGCGCACAGGCGGGTGAAGGCGGCGACCGCGCCCGCCGCGTCCCCGGAGTCACCTTGCAGCCAGGCGAGTTCGTAGCGGGTGTCCAGGACCTCGGGGTCGTCGGGTCCGAAGACCCGTTCCTGGTCCGCGCACAGGGCGCGGAACGCCGCGGCGGCACCGGCCGTGTCCCCTGTCTGGGCCCGTAGCCAGGCGAGGTTGTGGCGGATACCCAGGGTGCCCTTGTCGTCCGGGCCCGCGACCCGTGCCGCGTCGACGGCCAGCGCCTCGAGGATCTCCACCGCTCCCGCGTGGTCCCCCGCCTCCGCGCGCAAGGTGGCGAGCTGCCCCCGCGCGGACAGCACCTCGGGGTCGTCGGCGCCCTTCTCCCGGGTCAGCGCGGCGATCTGCCGCTCGTGCTCGGCGGCCATCGCCGTAAGGACCTCGGCCTCCCGGAACAGGTCGGCGGGCGTCTTCAGCTCGGTGACCCAGTCCGGCGCGTCCGAGCGCTGGTGGCGGCACATGTGGGGCAGGAAGACCTCGACGAAGTGGACGCGCCAGCTGTGGTGGGCCTTGCGGTACCGGACGTCCCGGTCCTCCCACAGGAACGGCCCGTAGGACGGCGCCAGCACCTCCTCGCGCATCCGCTGCACGTACTGCTGGATGTAGGGCAGGCGCATCCCCGTGGTCATCAGGCGCCGGGCGGTGCCGTCGTCACCGCGCCGGAACGACAGGTCCGAGAGGATCATGATCGCGGAGTAGTAGGCCTCGCACGCCTCGGTCGCGCGGCGCGCACTGTGCCAGGCCGTGAGGCGATGCCGGCCGTCCCACTCGAACCGTTTGAGGGCGCCCAGCAGGCCGGTGGGCCGCTTGTTCATCACCAGCCACACCCCCACGAAGTAGTTGAAACACGCGGTGAACGTCGCCGCGTCCGCCCGGAGCTCCTCGTTCTCCTCGTCGGAGATCCGCAGATGCGGGGTGAGGCGCTCGGAGAGGAACGCCTCCGTCTCCCGGCCCTCCACGGACAACAGGTCCCCGTGGTCGAGGTGGGCGAGTTCGTGCGCGAGGGCGAAGGCCATCGCCGCGTCGTAGAAGTCCCGCGGCCCACGCGCGTGGGTCCTCGCGCGGTCTCCGTGCCGCATCGCGATGTCGAGCATGCTCAGCGACACCGGTCCGCCGTCCGGCACCTCCAGGGCGCGTACGTAGCGCTGGAGGTTGAGGGCGAGCGACTCCTGCGCGTGCATGGTGGCCGCCTCCCATCCGCGGGGAAGCGCCTCCGGTTCGTAGGGGTGCGCCAGTTCCAAGCCCCAGGCGATCTCGGCGGTCAGCTGGACGACGGCCGGGGAGATGCCGATGAGGTGGCCGGGCGTCCCCTGGGGGCTGGCGAAGACCCGTGACTCCAGCGCCCCGGAGGGCAGCACGAACGCCTCGACGGAGCCCGCCAGTTCGGCCGCGCGATCCTGGTCCTCCGGGGGGAACGTGCCGAGGAGGCCGTCGAGCAGCCCTCGCAGCTGCGGCTGTGTGTGGGCGAAGTACGCCTCCCACGCCCGCTCCGGGTCCTCCTCGCCGGTGACCCGGCGCAGATGGGCGAAGTCGGCGAAGGTCAGGCTCATCTCGCGCGCCTCGGCCGCCAGTTCCGGGTTCTGGTGGCGGCCGAACAGGATGCTGCGGCCGGGGTCGCCGCCCGGGTCAGGCACCGGACCCGCCACTGCCCTGGCCTGCGCCGTCACCGCCGCGCGCGGGCAGCGCCGCGGTGATGACGTCCGTCAGCCCGGCACCGTCGCGCACGGTCACCTCGCCCGACTTCGAGCGGACGACCACGAGGCCGCGGGGCAGGGCCGGGTCCTGCCGGACGGTGATCCGCCGGCCGATCGCGTCGACGACGACGCCCTTGCTCCACGCCTTGCGCAGGGTGTTGATGAGATAGGCGAGGGCGTGCGTCGCGACCGAGCCGATCAGCAGCACGTCGCCCAGGGGGACGGTGCCCCGGGCCTCGACGTCCTTCGCGACGCTCTCGGCCCGCGCGAACGCCGCCCGCGCCGCGGTCAGCGACTCCTCGTCGCCGGGCGCGAAGACGCTCACCCGGATCCGCTCGGTCCCCACCACGTCCACCCGAACCCCCCGTTGAGCGTACGAACTCGGTCAACGCGACTGTAACGCAGTTCACTTACCCGGCCGGGCGGCTTCCATCACCCGGCGCAGCCCCTCCGTGAGGTGCCCGGCCTCCGGAGCGCCGTCCGGGTCGAAGGTCCACTGCATCATCAGGCCCATCAGCAAGGTCGTGTAGAACTCGCCGAGGGTGTCCGCGGTGTCCTGGGTGACGTCGTCCTCGGAGCCGCCCATGAAGAGCGCGACGATGCCGCGCGAGGCCTCGCGCTGGGCCTCCGCCAGATGGGCCCTGACCTCGGGCAGTTCGTCACCCATGGCCACGATCTCCACGCTGAGCCGCCACAGCGAGCCGGGGTCCCTCATGGTGCCGATGATGTTGGACCACACCTCCTCGAAGCGCTCCAGGGAGCCCGGTTCGCCCCGGATGCCGTCCACCCCGTCGAAGGCCTCGGACATCCCCTCGACCAGGGAGACGTACGCCTGGGCGAGCAGCGCGTCCTTCGAGCCGTAGTGGTAGCCGATCGAGGCCAGGTTGGTCCCCGACTCCTTGACGATGTCGCGTGCCGTCGTGCGCGCGAACCCCTTCGCCAGCAGGCAGCGCTTGGCGCCTTCGAGCAGATCCTCACGGTGTCCCATGCGGCTCAGCCTACCGCGCATTCATACAGCCGTCCTATACAAGCGTTCTAGACAAGCGTTTAAGACGCGCGTACCTTCACCGTCATGACTCCCGAACCAAAGAGCGCCACCCCTGCTCCCGCCCGTGCCGGGCGCCGCGAATGGACCGCCCTGGGCGTCCTGATGCTGCCGCTGCTGCTGGTCTCCATGGACGTCTCCGTCCTCTACTTCGCCATCCCGGCGATCAGCGCCGACCTGCGGCCCAGCGGCACCCAGCAGCTGTGGATCTTCGACATCTACGCCTTCGTCCTCGCCGGACTGCTGATGACGATGGGCTCGCTCGGTGACCGCGTCGGCCATCGCCGGCTGCTGCTCGTCGGTGCCGCCGCCTTCGGTGCCGCCTCGCTGACGGCGGCCTACGCCGGCAGCGCCGGGACGCTGATCGCCGCCCGCGCGGTCCTCGGCGTCGGCGGCGCGACCCTCATGCCGTCCACCATGGCCATGCTCCGCGCGATGTTCACCGACCCCGGCCAGCGCGCCAAGGCGATCGGCCTCTGGTCGGGCGTGATGACGGCCGGCATCGCCCTGGGCTCCGTGATGAGCGGGGTGCTGGTCGAGTTCTTCTGGTGGGGCTCGGTCTTCCTGGTCAACCTGCCCGCGATGGCCCTGCTGCTGATCCTCGGCCCGCTGCTGCTCCCGGAGTCGCGGACGGCCCGCCCCGGCCGCTTCGACCTGCTGAGCGTCCCGCTGTCGCTGGCCGCGGTGCTGCCCGTGATCTACGGGCTGAAGGAGATCCCCTCCGAGGGCTGGAACGTCCGCTACGTCGTCTCGATCACCGTCGGCCTGCTCTTCGCCGCCCTGTTCGTGCACCGCCAGCGCACGGCCGCCGCGCCGATGATCTCCCCCGCGCTGTTCCGGGGGCGGGGCTTCGCGCCCTCGGTCGCCCTGAACCTGCTCTCGGCGTTCGGTGTGATGGGGTCCGCCTACTTCACCACGCAGTACCTGCAGTCGGTGCTCGGCAGGAGCGCACTGGAGGCGGCCCTGTGGGCGCTGCTGCCGTCCGTGCCGATCGGCGCGGCCGCCCCCGTCGCCGGGGCGCTGGTGAGCCGGGGCGTGCCCCGGGCCCATGTCGTCACGGTGGGCTTCGCCGTGGCCTCGGCGGGCTTCGGGGTGCTGTCGCTGGCCGGCACCGACTCGATGGCCGTGGTGCTCACGTCCAGCGCGATCCTCGCGGTCGGCGCCGTCGTCGTGATGTCCCAGATCATGGACCTGGCGCTGGGCACCGTCCCGGTGGAGCGGGCGGGCGCCGCGTCCTCCCTGATGGAGACGTCCAGCGAGTTCGGCGGGGCGATGGGCATGGCGGTGCTCGGCTCGATCGGCGCCGCGGTCTACCGCCACGAGGTCCCCGCGTCGGCGCCGGACGCGGCCCGGGAGACGCTGGGCGGCGCGCTCACCGTCGCGGACCGGGTGCCGGGGCTGGCGGCGGCCGCGCGGGAGGCGTTCACCAGCGGGATGCAGGGCGCGGCGATCGCCGGGGCCGTGGTGCTGGCCGGCGCGGCGGTGCTGGCGGCCCTCACCCTGCGCCGGGTCCGCGACGGTGAGCGGGCATGCGGAACGCCGGACGAGCCGAGCACGCTCAGCCCGTCCGGCGTATGAGGACGGAGCCCCCTCCGGGGCGCCGGAGCGGGCCGGGACAGCCGTCCCGGCCCGTCGGCTCAGGTCAGGTTCACCGCACGCGCGGACGTCGCGCCGATCTCGGCCGCGACCTCGGCCAGCACCCCGGCGGGCACGGTGTCGTCGACGGTGAGGACGGCCAGCGCCTCGCCGCCGGCCACGGCCCGGGAGACCTGCATGCCGGCGATGTTCAGCCCGGCCTCGCCGAGGATGCGGCCGACGGTGCCGACGACACCGGGCCGGTCCTCGTACCGCAGGACCGCCATGTGGTCGGCCAGCGCGAGGTCCACGTCGTACTCGCCGACGGCGACGACCTTCTGGAGGTGCTTCGGGCCGGCCAGCGTGCCGGAGACCGACACCTCCTCGCCGTTCGCGAGCGTGCCGCGCACGGTGACGACGTTGCGGTGGTCGCTCGACTCGGAGCTGGTCGTCAGCCGCACCTCGACGCCGCGCTCCTGCGCGAACAGCGGGGCGTTGACGTACGACACGGTCTCGTCGACGACGTCCTCGAAGACACCCTTGAGGGCGGAGAGCTCCAGGACCTTCACGTCGTGCTGCGTGATCTCGCCGTACACCTCGACGTCGAGACGGACCGCGACCTCGCCGGCGAGCGCCGTGAAGATGCGGCCGAGGCGCTCGGCGAGCGGCAGGCCCGGCTTGACGTCCTCGGCGATGACGCCGCCCTGCACGTTCACCGCGTCGGGGACCAGCTCACCGGCGAGCGCGAGCCGCACGGAGCGGGCGACGGCGATGCCGGCCTTCTCCTGCGCCTCGTCGGTGGAGGCGCCCAGGTGCGGGGTGCTGACGACCTGGTCGAACTCGAACAGCGGGGAGTCCGTGCAGGGTTCCTTCGCGTACACGTCGAGGCCGGCGCCGGCGACGCGGCCCTCCTTGAGGGCGGAGTACAGCGCCTCCTCGTCGACGATGCCGCCGCGCGCGGCGTTGACGATGCGCACGCTCGGCTTGACCTTGCGCAGCGCCTCGTCGCCGATCAGGCCGACCGTCTCCGGGGTCTTCGGCAGGTGGACGGTGATGAAGTCGGAGACCTCGAGCAGCTCGTCCAGGGACAGCACCTTGACGCCCATCTGCGCGGCGCGGGCCGGCTGGATGTAGGGGTCGTAGGCGACGACCTTCATGCCGAAGGCGGACATGCGCTGGGCGACGAGCGCGCCGATCCGGCCGAGGCCGACCACGCCGAGCGTCTTCTCGGCCAGCTCCACGCCGGTGTACTTGCTGCGCTTCCACTCGCCGTTCTTCAGCGCGGCGTTGGCCTGCGGGATGTTGCGGGCGGTGGCGAGCAGCAGACCGCAGGCCAGCTCGGCGGCGGTCACGATGTTGGAGGTGGGGGCGTTGACGACCATCACGCCGGCCTTGGTGGCGGCGGAGACGTCGACGTTGTCCAGGCCGACGCCGGCTCGTGCGACGACCTTCAGCTTGTTGGCGGCGGCGATCGCCTCGGCGTCGACCTTGGTCGCGGAGCGGATCAGGATCGCGTCCACGTCGGCGATGGCGGGCAGCAGCTCGGCCCGGTCCGCGCCGTTGCAGTGCCGGATCTCGAAGTCCGGGCCAAGCGCGTCGACGGTCGCGGGCGAAAGCTCTTCAGCGATGAGTACGACGGGTTTCGAGCTCACGTGAGTCCTCACAAGTCCATTGCGGACGGCCGTCCCGACGGCCGCAGGCGGTGGAGGGTTGCTAGCCGCGTGGAAGACGCACGACGCTGTGGGCCTGACGCGTATGTAGTACGGCAGTGTAGTGCCGTGACGGAGACGGTCTCACGCCTCCGCGGAAGGATCACTCGTCCGTGGTGGGACGAGGTGGACAAGAGGGCCGGAGCGGCTGCTCCGGCCCTGTCGCCCTGAGGCTCACGCCTCCTCGTTCACCCAGCTCATGAGCTTGCGCAGCTCCTTGCCGGTGGTCTCCAGCAGGTGCTCGGAGTCCTGCTGCTTGTACTCGTTGTACTTCTTCAGGCCGCCGTGGTACTCGTCCATCCACTGCTGCGCGAAGGTGCCGTCCTGGATCTCGCCGAGGACCTTCTTCATCTCCGCCTTGGTGGCGTCGGTGATGATCCGCGGGCCGGTGACGTAGTCGCCCCACTCGGCGGTCTCGGAGATCGACCAGCGCATCTTCTCCAGGCCGCCCTCGTACATGAGGTCCACGATCAGCTTCAGCTCGTGCAGGCACTCGAAGTACGCGATCTCCGGCTGGTAGCCGGCCTCGGTCAGCGTCTCGAAGCCGGCCTTGACCAGCGCGGCCGTACCACCGCAGAGGACGGCCTGCTCACCGAACAGGTCGGTCTCGGTCTCCTCGGTGAAGGTCGTCTTGATGACGCCGGCGCGGGTGCCGCCGATGCCCTTGGCGTACGACAGGGCGAGCGCGAAGGCGTTGCCGGAGGCGTCCTGCTCGACGGCCGCGATGCACGGGACGCCGCGGCCCTCCTCGTACTGACGGCGCACCAGGTGGCCCGGGCCCTTGGGGGCGACCATGCAGACGTCCACGCCGGCCGGGGGCTTGATGAAGCCGAAGCGGATGTTGAAGCCGTGGCCGAAGAACAGGGCGTCGCCGTCCTTGAGGTTGTCCTTGATGGACTCCTCGTAGACCTGGGCCTGGATCGGGTCCGGGACCAGGATCATGATGACGTCGGCCTCGGCGGCGGCCTCGGAGGGCGTCACCACGCGCAGGCCCTGCTCCTCGGCCTTCGCCTTGGACTTCGAGCCCTCGTGCAGACCGACACGGACGTCGACACCCGAGTCGCGCAGCGACAGCGCGTGGGCGTGGCCCTGGCTGCCGTAACCGATGACCGCGACCTTGCGGCCCTGGATGATGGACAGGTCGGCGTCGGCGTCGTAGAACAGCTCGGCCACTTTGGGTTCTCTCCTTGGGTGCTGGTGTTGCGTCCCACCGTATGACGGTGGGGGTGGGGGAGGTCTCGGGGTCTCGGAATGCGGGCGGCCGGATTCCCCCGGCCGCCCGAACGGCGTCCTACGCCGACCGGTCCAGGGCGCGCAGCGACCGGTCCGTGATCGAACGGGCGCCGCGGCCGATGGCGATCGTGCCGGACTGGACGAGCTCCTTGATGCCGAACGGCTCCAGCATCTTGAGCATGGCCTCCAGCTTGTCGCTGGAGCCGGTGGCCTCGATCGTGACGGCCTCCGGGGAGACGTCGACGGTCTTGGCGCGGAACAGCTGGACGATCTCGACGATCTGGGAGCGGGTCTCGTTGTCGGCGCGGACCTTCACCAGCACGAGTTCACGCTGGACGGCCGAACCGGGCTCCAGCTCGACGATCTTCAGCACGTTGACGAGCTTGTTGAGCTGCTTCGTGACCTGCTCGAGCGGGAAGTCCTCGACGCTGACCACGATGGTGATGCGGGAGATGTCGGGGTGCTCGGTGACACCGACCGCGAGCGAGTCGATGTTGAAGCCGCGCCGGGAGAACAGGGCGGCGATCCGGGCCAGGATGCCCGGCGTGTTCTCCACCAGGACGGAGAGCGTGTGCTTGGACATGATCTTTTACGTCTCTCTCGCTCAGTCGTCTTCGTTGTCGCCGAAGTCGGGGCGGACGTCCCGGGCGGCCATGATCTCGTCGTTGGAGGTGCCGGCGGCGACCATCGGCCACACCATGGCGTCCTCGTGGACGATGAAGTCGACGACGACGGGGCGGTCGTTGATGGAGTTCGCCTCCTCGATCACCTTGTCCAGCTCGTCCGGCGACTCGCAGCGCAGGCCGACACAGCCCATGGCCTCGGCGAGCTTGACGAAGTCCGGCACGCGCGTGCCCTTGGCCTGCGGGTTGACGTCGTCCGGGCCGGAGTGCAGCACGGTGTTGGAGTAGCGCTGGTTGTAGAACAGGGTCTGCCACTGGCGGACCATCCCGAGGGCGCCGTTGTTGATGATGGCGACCTTGATCGGGATGTTGTTCAGGGCGCAGGTGGTGAGTTCCTGGTTGGTCATCTGGAAGCAGCCGTCGCCGTCGATCGCCCAGACCGTCCGGTCCGGGACGCCGGCCTTGGCGCCCATGGCGGCCGGCACCGCGTAGCCCATGGTCCCGGCGCCGCCGGAGTTCAGCCAGGTGGCGGGCTTCTCGTACTGGACGAAGTGCGCGGCCCACATCTGGTGCTGGCCGACGCCCGCCGCGAAGACGGTGCCCTCGGGGGCGAGCCGCCCGATGCGCTCGATGACCTGCTGCGGGGAGAGCGAGCCGTCCTGGGGCAGGTCGTAGCCGAGCGGATAGGTGTCGCGCCAGCGGCTGAGGTCGTTCCACCAGGCGGTGTAGTCGCCCTGGTGGCCCTCGGCGTGCTCCTTCTGGACGGCCTGGACGAGGTCGGCGATGACCTCGCGCGCGTCACCGACGATCGGCACGTCGGCGGCGCGGTTCTTGCCGATCTCGGCGGGGTCGATGTCGGCGTGGACGATCTTGGCGTACGGGGCGAAGCTGTCCAGCTTGCCGGTGACGCGGTCGTCGAAGCGGGCTCCGAGGGCGACGATCAGGTCGGCCTTCTGCAGCGCGGTGACGGCGGTGACCGAACCGTGCATGCCCGGCATCCCCACGTGCAGCGGGTGGCTGTCGGGGAATGCGCCGAGCGCCATCAGGGTGGTGGTGACGGGCGCTCCGGTGAGTTCCGCGAGGACCTTCAGCTCGGCGGTGGCGCCGGCCTTGATGACGCCGCCGCCGACGTAGAGGACGGGGCGCTTCGCGGAGGTGATGAGCTTGGCGGCCTCCCGGATCTGCTTGGCGTGCGGCTTGGTGACGGGCCGGTAGCCGGGCAGGTCCATGACGGGCGGCCAGGTGAAGGTGGTCTTCGCCTGGAGGATGTCCTTGGGGATGTCGACCAGGACCGGTCCCGGGCGGCCGGTGGAGGCGATGTGGAACGCCTGCGCGATCGTCCGGGGGATGTCCTCCGCCTTGGTGACGAGGAAGCTGTGCTTGGTGATCGGCATGGTGATGCCGACGATGTCCGCCTCCTGGAAGGCGTCGGTGCCGATCGCCTTGGAGACGACCTGCCCGGTGATCGCGACGAGCGGCACCGAGTCCATGTGCGCGTCGGCGATCGGCGTGACCAGGTTGGTGGCGCCCGGACCGGACGTCGCCATGCACACCCCGACCTTGCCGGTGGCCTGCGCGTACCCCGTGGCCGCGTGGCCGGCGCCCTGCTCGTGGCGGACCAGCACGTGGCGGACGCGCGTGGAGTCCATCAGGGGGTCGTACGCCGGCAGGATGGTGCCCCCGGGGATGCCGAACACGGTGTCGGCGCCGACCTCCTCGAGCGAGCGGATGAGGGACTGCGCACCCGTGACGTGCTCGGGCATGGACTGCTGTCCTCCGGATCGGGGCCGGGGCTGTGGGTGAGCCCCGGAGGCCTGCTCGGTCATCGGCATTCTCTTCTCGATGCTGAGGGTTTTTGCGAGGTTTGGGCGGAGTTTCGGCGTTGCACCACAGGTGCTGGTGCAACAAAAAACCCCTCGTGCCATAAGGCAAGCGAGGGGAGCGCGCCGGGTGTGGGTCGCTGGGATTCCGGGTCGGTCCGGACGTCACCAGCTTCAGCCGACGCGCTTTCCAAGTACGAGAATTCGGGTGCGCATGGCACTGACCCTCCCCCCGGCGCGCACCCGGTGTCAAGTGGGTGGGACGGGAGTCTCATTATGTGAACGCAGGCCCGTCCCACCGCCGAGGACGGCGGGCACCCCTCCGGCGTACCGGCCCGTACCCCGTTCGGCGGGCTCCCGCGCGCCACCCACGAACGCGGGTTCGACGGGGCCGTTCGGCACCGGGTAGTGGCCGGCGGTGAGCGCCCGGCGCAGCCGGTACTCGTCCAGCGGACCGGAGAAGGCCATGCCCTGTCCATGGGTGCAGCCCATGGAGCGCAGGGCGACGACCTGCTCGGGGAGGTCCACGCCGTCGGCCACGGACTGGAGCCCGAGGTCGCTCGCGATCCGCAGCAGCCCACCGGTGATCTTGTGCAGTCGGGCGGACTCGACGACGCCCTCGACCAGGCCCCGGTCGAGCTTGAGCACGTCGACGGGGAGCCGGCGCAGGGCGGTGATGGCCGCGTATCCGCTGCCGAAGCCGTCCAGGGCGATCCGGACGCCGAGCCGGCGCAGCCCGCTGAGCCGGCGCTCCAGCTCGTCCAGCGGGATCCGCGGGTCGAGATCGGCCAGCTCGACGACGAGCGACCCGGACGGCAGCCCGTACCGCGTCAGAAGCGTCTCCACGGAGCCGAGCGGCATCGACCGGTCGAGCAGCCGGCGCGCGCCCACCCGTACGGCGACGGGGACCGCGTGGCCGGTCGCGGTGCGCTCGGCGGCCTGCTCGACGGCCTCCTCCAGCATCCAGCGGCCCAGCTCGGCGGTCTTGTCGCTGTCCTCGGCCACCCGCAGGAACTCGGCGGGCGTGAACAGCACCCCCTGCGAGGACCGCCAGCGCGCCTGCGTGGCGACCGACGCGATCCGGCCGGTCTCCAGGCACACCACCGGCTGGTGCAGCAGCGCGAACTCGCCGTCGTGCAGCGCGGCCCGCAGACGCGTGGCCAGCTCCGCCTTGCGGACGACGTCCTGCTGCATCTGCGGCTTGTACAGCTCGACGCGCCCCTTGCCGCCCGCCTTGGCCCGGTACATGGCCAGGTCGGCGTTGCGCAGCAACTCCCCGGCGCCCAGGCCCGGTTCGGCGAAGGCGACGCCGATGGAGGCGTTGACGCGGACATCGTTGCCGTCGATGAGGTAGGGCTGGGACAGCGTCACCCTGAGGCGGTCGGCGAGCTCCAGGATGTGCCGTTCCCGGGCGGCGCGGTCGCGGGTGCCGTCTCCGGTGATCAGGGCCGCGAACTCGTCGCCGCCCAGCCGCGAGGCGATGTCCCCGCCGCGGACCGCGTCCTGGAGTCTGCGGGCGGCCTGGACGAGCAGCTCGTCCCCGGCCTGGTGTCCGATCGTGTCGTTGACGCCCTTGAAGCCGTCGAGGTCGATGAAGAGCACGGCCGTGTTGCGCAGGGCGACGCCCCGGTCGGTGGCGCGGCGGCCGGACAGGGCCTGCTGCACACGCTTGGTGAACAGGGCGCGGTTGGGCAGGTCGGTGAGCGGGTCGTGCTCGGCGTTGTGCTGTAGCTGGGCCTGCAGACGGACCCGCTCGGTGACGTCCCGGCTGTTGAAGATCAGGCCGCCGTGGTGCCGGTTGACCGTCGACTCGACGTTGAGCCACCCGCCGTCGCCGGAGCGGAACCGGCACTCGATGCGCGTGGTGGGTTCCTCCAGCGGGCTCGCGGCGAGGAAGCGGCGCACCTCGTGCACCACGCAGCCCAGGTCCTCCGGGTGGATGAGTCCGGCCAGCTCCGAACCGACCAGCTCCTCGGCGGAGCGGCCGTAGACCCCGGCGGCGGCCGGGGAGACGTACCGCAGGACGCCGTTGGGCGCGGCGATCATGATGACGTCGCTGGAGCCCTGCACCAGGGAGCGGAAGTGGTTCTCCTTCTGGGCGAGTTCCTGGGTGAGGGTGATGTTGTCGAGCAGCATGATGCCCTGGCGCACGACGAGGGCGAGCACCACGGTGCCGCCGGTGATCAGCACGACGTGGTCGACGCTGCGGCCGTTGAGGACGTTGTACAGGATGCCCAGGGTGCAGACGGCGGCGGCGAGGTAGGGCGTGAGCGCGGCCAGGGAGCCGGCGATGGGCCGGGTGAGCGGGTACCGGGGCTGGTCGCCCGGCTGCGGGGCCGGCGGCGGGGCGGGGTGGTGGTGGCCGGCGCCGCGCTGTCCCGGCAGATGCTCGTGGACCACGCGGGAGTGCCCGGCGCCGTCCTTGCGACCCGCGTCGGCGGCTCCGCGCCGGGGTGCCGCCCAGGGCGCGTAGGCGAGGAGCAGGGAGCCCGCGAACCATCCGGCGTCGAGCAACTGGCCCGACTGGTACGAGTGGTGGAGCAGCGGCGAGGTGAACAGCGCGTCGCACATCACGGTCAGGGCGAGCGCGCCGATCGCGGTGTTGATCGCGGTGCGGTTGGTCGAGGAGCGCCGGAAGTGCAGGGCGAGCACCATGCTGACCAAGGCGATGTCCAGCAGCGGGTAGGCGAGCGAGAGCGCGGTGTGCGCGACGCTGGGCCCCTCGGACTTGGCGGCCTGGGCGAGGGCGAGGCTCCAGGCCAGCGTCAGCAGCGAGCCGCCGATCAGCCAGGCGTCCAGCCCCAGGCAGACCCAGCCGGCCTTGGTCACGGGCCGTTTGGCGAGCACCAGGAGGCCGACGATGGCAGGCGGCGCGAAGCACAGGAAGAACGCGTCGGCGTACGAGGGGCTCGGCACGGACCGCTCGAGGACGACCTCGTACCACCCCCAGACCAGGTTGCCGAGGGCGGCCATCGCCGAGGAGAGCGCGAACAGCAGCCAGGCGGGCCGGAAGCGGATGCGGCGGCTGCGGGCGTAGCGGAAGCAGGAGACGGCGGCCACCGCGGCGGCCGCGGCCAGTCCGAAGTCGCCCATGATCAGGGCGAGTCGGTCCGAGCCCCAGCCGACCGCGGACCCGACGGCATAGGCCGCGCACACCAGGGCCAGCACGCACTGCTGGGCGAGAGCGGAGCCGCCGAGCAGCGGGCTCGGCAGGGTCAGCCGCGGTGTGCGCCGGTCCCGCACTCCGTCGACGCGCGTCGGGGAGGGCGGTGGCGAGCTCACCGGTCCCTCCCGGTGCGCGCCGCTCGTGGGTCCCGCGGGTCCCGGTGGGCCGGGCGGGTCTGCCGCCTCCGGCCGCCGGGCCCGCGTGGATGCTGGCCGTGACGGCAGCCGTGACCGGCTTGGTGGCCGCGTCCGCGGGCGGCCGTCCGCCAGGGTCGCCGTCGGCGGCCCCGCAGCGTCGGATCGATCGTCCATAGGCCGTGCATCGCCCGTCGCCCCCCTCACACATCTGGTCTGTCCGTCCCCGGCGCCGAACGGTGCGCGGCGCAGCCCCTGTCCGGACGATACACCAGTCTCGTCACTCAGGGACATAGCATCTCTACTCTCCGTGACGACCAGCGCATATGCGCGTACGGACCGCTTCCGAAGGGTTGCGGACGGTACTCGAAGCGGATTTCCGGCGTGTTGCGTGGCGGCGAGCGCGTCACCCCGCGCGCGGTCGGCCGGTGGGCGTCACGCGCGGTTCGCGCCCGTCGTAAGGATCACGTTGCGCAAGGGCTCCCGGTTCACCCAACGAGTCAACTGGTCCACCAGCAACCGCTTCGCGCGCGGCAGGAACGCGGACGTGGGTCCGCCGACGTGCGGGCTGACCAGTACGCCGGGGGCCCGCCACAGGGGGTGCGCCGGCGGGAGCGGCTCGGGGTCGGTGACGTCCAGGGCCGCCGTGATGCGGCCGGTCTCCACCTCCGCGAGCAGGGCCTTCGTGTCCACGACGCCGCCGCGGGCGACGTTGACCAGGAGCGCGCCGTCCTTCATACGGGCGAGGAAACCGGCGTCGACCAGGTGCCGGGTCGCCTCCGTGAGGGGCGTGGAGAGGATGACGACGTCCGCGTCGGGGAGCAGGGCGGACAGATCGGTGAGTGGGTGCACGGGGCCGCGCGCCGTGGTGCGCGCCGAGCGCGCGACGCGCGCCACCCGCGCCACCTCGAAGGGGACGAGCCGGTCCTCGATGGCGGCGCCGATCGAGCCGTATCCCACGATGAGGACGTTCTTGTCGGCGAGCGCCGGCCGGAAGCCGCCGCGCCACTCCCCCTTGTCCTGGGCCCGTACGAAGTCCGGGATGCCGCGCAGGGACGCGAGGATCAGCGTGAGCGTGAGTTCGGAGGTGCTCGCCTCGTGCACCCCGCGCGCGTTGCACAGCCGCACGCCGGGCCGCAGGTGCTTGAGGCCCGGCTCCACGTGGTCGGTGCCCGCGGACAGCGTCTGCACGACCTGCAGGGCGGTCATCCCGGGCAGGGGGCGCTGACCGACCTCCGGCGCCTTCATATAGGGCACGACGTAGAACGCGCACTCCGCGGGATCGGCGGGATAGTCCTCGCCGCCGTCCCAGAAGCGGTACGCCGGACCTGCGGGAAGGCCGTCGATCTCGTCCGGCCGGAGCGGGAGCCACACGTCATCAGTCATGCCTGGAGGCTATGTCAGGCGAACTGGTGTGCAGAGGTTAGGTTGGGGTGCCGGAAGAGGGAGGGTTACGGCCAGGTGGAGCGCAGGACGATCGGCGCGGGCGCACTCGCGGTGGGAGCCGTCGGCCTCGGCTGCATGCCGATGAGCTGGGCCTACAGCTCGTCGCGGCAGCGGGGCGAGGAGTCGGTGCGAGCGGTGCACCGCGCGCTCGATCTGGGCACGACGCTGCTGGACACCGCCGACATGTACGGCCCGTTCACCAACGAGCTGCTGGTGGGGCGGGTGTTGAAGGAGCGGCGGCCGGACGCCTTCGTGTCGACCAAGGTCGGCCTGCTGGTCGGCGAGCAGCACATCGTGGCCAACGGCCGCCCCGGCTATGTGAGACGGGCGTGCGACGCCTCGCTGCGCCGGCTGCAGACCGACGTCATCGATCTGTACCAACTGCACCGCGCCGACCCGGAGGTGCCCGTCGAGGAGACGTGGGGCGCGATGGCCGAGCTGGTCCAGGCCGGCAAGGTGCGGGCGCTGGGGTTGTGCGCGGTCGGCGCCCGCGGCGGACGGCGATCCGGCGCACGCCTGCACGACGCCACGATCCGCCAGCTCCAGCGGGTGCAGCAGGTCTTCCCGGTGAGCGCGGTGCAGGCCGAGCTGTCGGTGTGGTCGCCCGAGGCCCTGGAGACGCTGCTGCCGTGGTGCGAGGCCCGCGGGGTCGGCTTCCTGGCGGCGATGCCGCTCGGCAACGGCTTCCTGACCGGCACCCTCACCCCGGGCCAGGGCTTCGAGCCCGACGACGTGCGCGCCCGGCATCCCCGCTTCACCGCCGAGATGATGGCGGCGAACCAGCCGATCGTGGTGGGGCTGCGCCGGATCGCCGCCCGGCACGGCGACGGGGTGACTCCGGCGCAGGTGGCGCTCGCGTGGGTGCTGGCGCAGGGGCGGCACGTGGTGCCGGTGCCGGGCGCCAAGCGGGAGCGCTGGGTGACGGAGAACGCGCGGGCCGAGGGGCTGCGGCTGACGAGCGAGGACCTGGCCGAGGTGGCGGAGCTGCCCCGGGCACGGGGATCCTGGGACTGACGGCGGGGCCGCCCCGGCGGGCCGACCCCGGACCCGTGACCGACGATCGTGACCGGTCCCAGGAGATCGGGAACCCGTCGGGCTCGGGCGGTGTATGAAGAGTGAGACCCGCCGCGTCGAAGGGACCGTGATCGTGCAACGTCGAGCCGTGCCGGCCGTGTTGGCCGCCGCCGCACTCCTGCTGACGGCCGGATGCTCGTCCGGCGACGGTGACGCGCCGGAGAAGAACGGAGGCGCGCGCCCGAGCGCCACCGCCGGCTCCGAGGCGCCGCCGAGCGCCCGGGCGACCGCGACCCCGCCCGCGAAGGGCACGGTCTCCGTGGTGCGCACGGTCGCCGAGGGCCTGAAGACCCCCTGGGGTCTCGCCCCGATCCCGGGCGGCGATCTGCTGGTGTCCTCCCGTGACGACGCCACGATCATCCGGGTCGACCCGGATACGGGGAAGAAGACCGAGCTGGGCGAGGTGCCCGGGGTGTCGGCGGCCGGCGAGGGCGGGCTGCTGGGGATAGCGCTGTCCCCGGACTTCGCCGCGGACCGCATGATCTACGCCTACTTCACCTCCGCCTCGGACAACCGCATCGTGCGGATGCTCTACGACGCGAAGCGGCCCGCCGGCGAGCAGCTGGGCGCCCCGGACACGGTCTTCAAGGGCATACCGAAGGGCTACATCCACAACGGCGGGCGGATCGGCTTCGGCCCGGACCGCATGCTGTACGCGGGCACCGGCGAGAGCGGCGACACCGGGCTGTCCCAGGACAAGAAGTCCCTGGGCGGCAAGATCCTGCGGATGACGCCCGAGGGCGAGCCCGCGCCGGGCAACCCGTTCCCGGACTCCCCGGTGTACTCCTACGGCCACCGCAATGTGCAGGGCCTGGCCTGGGACCGGGAACAGCGGCTGTTCGCCTCGGAGTTCGGCCAGGACACCTGGGACGAGCTGAACGCGATCAAGCCCGGCGACAACTACGGCTGGCCCGAGGCCGAGGGCAGGACCGACGACAAGGACTTCCACGGTCCGCTGGCCCAGTGGGCGACCGACGACGCCTCTCCCAGCGGGCTCGCCCACGCCAAGGGCTCTCTGTGGATGGCAGGGCTGAAGGGCCGCACGCTGTGGCGCGTCCCGCTCGACGGCGTCAA
Organism: Streptomyces sp. NPDC059852; assembly: GCF_042731455.1. Lineage (NCBI taxonomy): Bacteria > Bacillati > Actinomycetota > Actinomycetes > Kitasatosporales > Streptomycetaceae > Streptomyces > Streptomyces sp. NPDC059852. Next base: position 261,235 of record NZ_JBHWJK010000006.1, read on the forward strand.
GGCGTCGGCCGACCCCCAGCCCTTCCTGAAGGGCGAGTACGGCCGGCTGCGGACGGTCGTGGCGGCGGGCGGCGACCGGCTGTGGCTGGTGACGAGCAACACCGACGGAAGGGGCGACCCCAAGACCGGCGACGACCGCATTCTGGAGCTCAAGGTGAGCTGAGGCGGCTGTCCTCCTCGCCGTCCTCGTCGTCCTCCTCGGGGGGCGCCGGCTCGGTACGCCGTACGACGACCTTTCCGGAGGCGAGGTCTATCGGCCCGCGTCCGGGGTCGCTGTCCCCGACGTCCTCGCGGGTCAGTTCCAGGCGCTTCTGTTCGTCGTGCTCGTGCTTGCGGCCCGGCGCGAAGAGCTCTTCGAACGCGTTGAACACGGGACCTCCTCCGACCGGCGTCCCTTGCAGCGTATGCCTCAGCCGCGCGATCCGGAGGTGAGTGTCTCCACCGGGAAGAGCCCCATCCGGTGCGCCACCGCGGCCGCCTCGCCCCGGCCGGAGACGCCGAGCTTGCCGAGGATGTTCGACACATGGACGCTCGCGGTCTTCGGGGAGATGAAGAGCTCCTCGGCGATCTGGCGGTTGGTGCGGCCCACGGAGACCAGGCGCAGCACATCGCGCTCGCGGCTGGTGAGGCCGAGGGTGTCGGCCGGGTCGGCGGGGGGCGGGGCCGTGGTGAGGCTGAGGCGGGCCCGCTGGGCCAGCAGGGCCGTGGCGTCGGCGAGTGGACGGGCGCCCAGGTGGACGGCGGTGGCCCGGGTCAGCCGGAGCAGTTCGGTGGCGCGGGCGCGCTCGTCGTCGCCGCCCTCGGTCAGCAGGGCCTCGGCCAGGCGGTGGCGGACCCGGGCGAGGTCGTAGGGGCGTGCCAGGGACTCGAAGGCGGTGACCACGTCGGACCAGGTGCCGGCGTCGGTGCGGTCCTCGGCCCGGTCGAGCTCGGCGCGGGTCCACCGCTCGTAGGCCCGCCAAACGGGCGCGCCCGTGGCGAGGGTGCGGACGGCCTCGAAGAGCCGCCCCAGGAAGGCCGTGCGTCCGTCGCGTCCGCCGGGCGACGGGAGGGCGCGGGCGTCGGACTCGGCGACGGCGGCGTCCAGCAGCAGGGGCCAGACGTAGCGCTGGGTGCCGGGCGGGAAGCCGGCGTCGAGGACGCGGTCGGCCTCGGCGCGGGCGTCGAGGAGGCGGCCCTCGGCGGCGGCTGTCCCGAGGGCGAGGCGCGACATGGGCAGGTTGTGCTGCGGCATCGGGTCGTGGGTGCCGTAGGAGGCGCGCGCGGCGGCGAGGTGGCGGGCGGCCTCGGCGGTCTCGCCCCGGTCGAGCGCGAGCTGGGCGAGGCGTGCGGCGGCGCCCCCGCGCGGCTTGGCGGACTGGCTGGTGCGCTGGGCGCCGACGGCGGCCTCGGCCGCCTCGTCCCAGCGGCCGAGGGAGACCAGGGACTCGGCGAGGTTCACCCACACCCAGGCCTCGGAGTCGCGCAGGCCCCACTCCTGGGTGAGCCGCAGGCCCTCGCGGAGGATGGCGACGGCCTCCGCCGAGCGGCCGACGCCTTCCAGAGCGGACGGCAGGTTCACATGGCTGCGGCCCACCACGGAGACGAGGCCGCGTTCCAGGACCGCTTCCTTGACCTCGTACATCTGGTCGAGGCCGGCGCCGTCCCCGGCCTCGACCATGAGTCCGCCGAGGGTCAGGCGGGCGTTCAGCTCGATGTCCTCGGCGCCCACCATGCGCGCGTACTCCACGGCCCGCTCGGCGGCGGACACCGCGTCGGGTCCGGGGTCGCGCAGCATCGACCAGCTGGCGGCGGTGGCGAGCACCTCGGCGTGCACCTCGGACGGCGGCAGGCCGCGGACGAGGTCCTGAGCGGTGCCGATCTCCTTCCAGCCGTCCCCACGGGCCAGGGCCTGCACCAGCCGGGAGCGCTGGATCCAGAACCAGGCGGCGCGCAGCGGGTCGTGCTCCTCCTCGAGCAGGTGCAGAGCCCGCTTGGTGATCTTCAGGGCGCGTTCGCGTTCCCCGCAGCGGCGTCCGGCGACGGCCGCCTCGGCCATCAGGTCGAGGTAGCGCAGCGGGGCGGCGGGCTCGGCGGTGCCGCCGCGCCGCTCGGACAGCGGCGGCGGATAGGCCTCGGTGTAGTCGACGGGGCGCAGGGTGGCGCGGATGTCGGCGGGGGTCGCGTCCCACAGTTCCATCGCGCGTTCCAGCAGCCGGAGTTGCTCCGAGTGGGCGCGCCGGCGGCGGGCGGTGACGGAGGCGTCGAGGACGGCGGGCAGGGCCTTGGCCGGGTCGTTCGCGTGGTACCAGTAGCTGGCCAGCCGCATCACGCGCTCTCCGGCCGGGACGAGCGTCGGGTCGGCTTCGAGGGCTTCGGCGTAGCGGCGGTTGATGCGGGAGCGTTCACCGGGCAGCAGATCGTCGGCGACGGCCTCGCGGACGAGGGAGTGCCGGAAGCGGTAGCCGTCGTCGCCGGGCGCGACGGTGAGGATGCTGGCGTTGACGGCGGCCCGCAGCGCCTCGATCAGATCGTCCTCGGCGAGGTCGGCGACGGCGGCGAGCAGCCGGTACTCGACGGTGGAGCCGCCTTCGGCGACGAGCCGGGCGATCCGCTGGGCGCTCTCGGGCAGCCGTTCGACGCGGACGAGGAGCAGGTCGCGCAGGGAGTCGGTGAGGCCGGTGCAGCCGCCCTCGTGGGTGGCGACGGCGAGTTCCTCGACGAAGAAGGCGTTCCCGTCGGAGCGTTCGAAGATCGCGTCGACGTGGGCCGGGTCGGGTTCACGGGCGAGGATGCCGGCGATCTGGCAGCCGACCTCGTCGCGGGTGAAGCGGCCGAGCTCGATACGGCGGACGGTGCGCAAGCGGTCGAGTTCGGCGAGGAGCGGGCGCAGCGGGTGCCGGCGGTGGATGTCGTCGGAGCGGTAGGTGGCGAGGACGACGAGGCGGCCGGTGCGCAGGGTGCGGAAGAGGTAGGTGAGCAGGTGCCGGGTGGAGGCGTCGGCCCAGTGCAGGTCCTCCAGGGCGACGACGACCGTGCGGTCGGCGGCGAGGCGTTCCAGGAGGCGGGCGGTCAGTTCGAAGAGGCGGGCCATGCCCTCCTCGCCGGAGCGGTCGGCGCCGAGGCCGGCGGGGGTCTCCCCCACCTCGGGCAGCAGGCGCGCCAGCTCGTCCTCCTGTCCGGCGGCGGCCGCGGCGAGTTCCTCGGGCAGTTGGCGGCGCAGGGCGCGCAGGGCGGTGGAGAAGGGGGCGAACGGCAGGCCGTCGGCGCCGATCTCGACGCAGCCGCCGAGGGCCACGACGGCGCCCGCGCGGGCGGCCGCCGTCGCGAACTCCTCGACGAGGCGGGTCTTGCCGACGCCGGCCTCGCCGCCGATGACCAACGCCTGCGGCTCGCCCGTGGTGGCACGGGCCAGCGCGTCGTCCAACGTCTCCAACTCGGTTGTCCGGCCGACGAACACGGGGCTTACGGAGCGGCTCTCCACAGGCCCGAGCATCGCACGCGGCGCGGGCGGCGCGGCACCGGTTTTCGTGGTGCCGGGCCCGCTCCCCGGCGGCCTCACGCGGCGCGTGCGGCTCGCCGGTGGCCGGGGCGGGCGGTATGCGAGGGCGTGTCCTCCGCTTTCCGGGCGGCGCGGCGCTCGGCGCGGCGGACCCGGACGGCCTCCCGGACCAGGCGCTCGTGCTCGGCCTGGCGGATCAGCTCGTCGGTGCGGAGGTGGTGCATCTCGTGGTCGAACATGGTGTCCCCCTGGTGGATCCGGGCTGTCATCGCTTTCTGCGATGCCTCCACCTTCGTCTCCCAGGGAGGTCCGCCACATCGGGAGAGTGCCGCATCTTGCCGGCCGGGCGGGTGCCTTAGAGACGGCGAAGGGGCCTCAGGCCGCCCTCTAAGGTGCTTACGGCGGCCCTGAGGCCCCTTCGATCCGCGGTGGCTCAGCCCGCCGAGGGCAGGCCGAGCAGCGCGTCGGTGTACTTGAGGACGGCCAGGAGCAGACCGATGACGCCGAGGGCGACTCCGCCCCAGGCGACGGACTTGATCCAGGCGGGCTGCGGCGCGCCGGGGGCCCCGAACGCGGGCCGGGCGAGCACCACGACACCGACGATCAGCGCGACCACCGCGAACAGGCCGGCGACCAGCGCGGAGGTCTGCCAGGCGTCGCCGTAGACCGCCTTGATCTGCGTGGCCACGTTCGCCTGGGACGACGTCTCCAGCTGGCCGATGAGCGTCTCGCGGGCGGCGGCGACCGTGCCGATCCAGCCGCCGGTCAGGGACACGAGGCCGAGCGCGGCGGAGACCACCGCGGCGGCGCCCTGGCCGACGAAGGAGGGTGCCGCTTCCGTCGCCTCGGCGGCCACCTCCTCGGGCTCGTCCCCGGCGGCGGCGTCGGCCTGGGCCTCGGCAGCCTCGGTGGCGTCCACGGTCTCGTCGTCGGCCTTGGCCGCGGTCACGGTCTCGTCCACTGTCTTCGTTCCCATGTCCGGCACGGTACGGATGCTTCCTGAGAGGTGTCTTAATGATCGCTGTGCGCGGCACGCGCGCGTGCTTCGCGCCACTCCGGGGCGAGGACCGACCAGATCTCCAGGTCGTGGCGGACCCCACCGTGGAGGTGGGCCTCGCGGCGCACGCCGTCCCGGGTCATGCCGAGGCGGCGGGCGACGTCCAGGCTGGCGGTGTTGCCGGCGGCGGCGACCCATTCGACGCGGTGGATGCCGCGCTCCTCGACGGCCCAGTCGATGAGCACGCGCATGGCCCGCGTGACGAGGCCGCGCCCGGTCGCGGCGGGCTCCAGCCAGCAGCCGACCTCGCAGGTGCCGGCCGCGGCGTCGAAGTGCAGGGTGAGGACGCCGCCGACGAGCTTCCCGTCCAGCCAGATGCCGTGGTACGAGGCACTGTCCGCGGCGCGCAGGTCGGCGTACCGCTGGAGCGTGTCACGGGCGGACGCCGGGTCGGTGACGGCCGAGCCGAACGGGATGAACCGTCCGATGAACTCCCGGCCGCGCTCCAGATGGGCCAGGAACGCGTCGGCGTGCCACGGCTCCAGCGGCCTCAGCTCGGCTCCGTCGTCACCCAGGGATATCGCGTACATCGTCCCTCTGCTCCTTCTCGAGTTCCGCCACGACGTCGGTGAGCCTCTCATGGGCGGCCCGGCACTCGGGCGGCTCGATGCTGATGCGGGGCATGCGCTGGTCGAGCCAGCGGGGCAGCCACCAGTTGGCGCCGCCGAGCAGGTGCATGAGGGCGGGGACGAGGAGGGTGCGCAGGACGAACGCGTCCAGGGCGACGGCCGCCGCCAGGGCGATGCCGAACATGGCGATCACGCGGTCGCCGCTGAGGACGAAGGCGAGGAACACGGAGATCATGATGACGGCGGCGGAGTTGATCACCCGGCTGGTCTCGGCGAGGCCGACGCGTACGGCCCGCCGGTTGTCGCCGGTCTCCAGCCACTCCTCGTACATCCGGCTGACCAGGAAGACCTGGTAGTCCATGGAGAGCCCGAAGAGCACGGACACCATGATCACGGGGAGGAAGGGCTCGATCGGCCCGGCCCTGCCCAGCCCCAGCAGCTCGCTCCCCCAGCCCCACTGGAACACGGCCACGACGACGCCGAACGCGGCGGCCACGGCGGCCACGTTCATCACGGCGGCCTTCAGCGGGATGCCGAGGGAGCGGAAGGCGAACAGGAGCAGCAGACAGCCGAGGCCGATGACGGCGCCGACGAAGAGGGGCAGCTTGCCGACGATCACGTCGGCGAAGTCGTCGTACCCGGCCGTCATGCCGCCGACGTGCACGTCGAGGGAGGTGCCGGTCTCCGCGCGCGGCAGGACGTCGTCGCGCAGCCGGTCCACGAGGTCGCTGGTCCGGTGGGACTGCGGGGACGACTCCGGGACCACGGTGAGGTAGGCGGTGTCGCTGCGCGCGTTGTACGTCACCGGGGTCACCGAGGCGACGCCCCCGGTGGCGCGCAGGGTGGCGTCCAGGTTGTCCAGGGCCAGCTTGTCCTCGGCGCCGCCGACCCGGGTGACGAGGGTGAGCGGCCCGTTGACGCCGGGCCCGAAGCCGTCGGCGAGGAGGTCGTAGGCCTGGCGGGTGGTGGAGCCGGCCGGGTTGTTGCCCTGGTCGGAGGTGCCGAGGCGCAGCCCCAGGGTGGGCAGGGCGAGGACGGTGATGACGGCGAGGGCGATCGCGCCGAGGGCCTTGGGGTGGCGCTCCACGAAGGCGGACCAGCGGGCGGCGAGGCCGGTGGGCAGTTCGGGCTGGGGGCCGTGCTCGGCCAGGCGGCGCCGCTCGCGGCGGCTGAGGGCGCGCAGGCCGATGAGGGACAGCAGGGCGGGCAGCAGGGTCACGGAGGCGGCGACGGTGAGGACCACGGTCAGCGAGGCGGCGATCGCCACGCCGTTGAGGAAGCTGAGCCGCAGGATGAGCATGCCGAGTAGGGCAATGCACACGGTTGCGCCCGCGAACACCACCGCGCGCCCGGTGGTGGCCACCGCGTTGGTGATCGACTCGGCCACGGGCAGGCCGCGTTTGAGGCCGCGGCGGTGTCTGGTGACGATGAACAGGGCGTAGTCGATGCCGACGCCGAGCCCGACGAGCATGCCCAGCATGGGGGCGAAGTCGGCGACCGTCATGGCGTGCCCGAGAAGCGCGATCCCCGCGTAGGCGGTGCCGACGCTCACCAGGGCGGTGGCGATGGGCAGCAGCGAGGCGGCGAGCGAGCCGAAGGCGAGGAAGAGCACGACGGCGGCGACGGCCACGCCGACGATCTCGGCGGTGGGCCCGCCCGGTGACTCGGTGAGGGCGACGGCGGACCCGCCGAGTTCGACCTGGAGCCCGTCGGTCTCCGCGGCCTTGGCGGTGTCCACGACGGCCCGGGCCTCGCCCTTGTCGAGGTGTTCGGCGCCGTCGTGGAAGGTGACGGTGGCGTAGGCGGTGTGCCCGTCCTCGCTGATCCGGGCGGCGCCCTCCTTGCCGTAGGGGCCGTCCACGGACGCGACGCCGGGCAGGTGCGCGATGTCGTCCAGGGTGCGCGTCATGGTCTGCTGGACGGCGCCGGCGCGGACGGTGCCCGACGGGGTGTGCCAGACGACGCTGTCGCTGTCACCGCCGAGGCCGGGGAAGCCCTCCTGCAGCAGCTGGGTGGCACGGCCCGACTCGGTGCCGGGGACCTCGTAGTCGTTGGAGTACGCGGAGCCCGTGACGGCGGCGGCCGCGGTGACCCCGCCGAAGGCGAGGAGCCAGAGCAGTACGGCGACGAGGCGGCGTTGGACACACCAGCGTGCAAGAGCTGCCACGGACGTGCTCCCAGGGGGACGATGTGTGGATCTTTGACCGGGAACAGTCGTTCATGAAGTGAACAGCCCGCAAAGAACGCATGAGCGATGTGAAACAACTCTTGCAGCAGAAAATGATCGTTTGCCGCGATCGTGGGGTTGTTCACAGCAATAGGAGGAAGATCACAGGACAGTAACGGCGATTGTGTCGTCGCAGGTGGCGCCTCTCACAGAAGTGCCTCCGCGCACCGGGAACTTATTCCGAGCGCCCGGCCGGGCTCCTCCGTATTCTGTTCGGCTTCCGGACCCAAGGAGCCTGTCCACCCATGCCGGACCACACCCCGCACCCCTCGAGCGAGTCCCTCGCCGAACGGCTGACCCATCCCCGCTACCCGCGCGCCAACCGCTACGACGCCCGCTGGGTCGTCGACAACCAGATGGGGCCGAACGCGCTCTGGCTGCTGGAGTGGCTGGCCCCCGCCCTCGGCCTGGACGCCCTGCGCCCCGGCGCCCGGGTCCTCGACCTGGGCTGCGGCCGGGCCATGACCTCCGTCTTCCTGGCCAGGGAGTACGACGCGCAGGTCACCGCCGCCGATCTGTGGATCGAGCCCGACGACAACGCGCGCCGGATCGCCGAGGCCGGTTTCGCCGACCGGGTGCTGCCCGTGAAGGCCGAGGCGCACGACCTGCCGTTCGCCGAGGGCTGCTTCGACACGATCGTGAGCGTCGACGCGTACCAGTACTTCGGCACCGACGACCTCTACCTGCCCACGCTCACCCGGCTGCTGCGCCCCGGCGGCCGGATCGGCGTCGTCGTCCCCGCGCTGCGCGAGGAGCCGGACGGCGTGGAGCCGCCGGAGCATCTGCGGCCGTACTGGGAGCCCGCGTACTGGTGCTTCCACAGCGCCGGCTGGTGGCGGCGCCACTGGACCCGCAGCGGTGCCGTGGAGGTGGAGGCCGCCGACTGGCTGGACGACGGCTGGCGGGACTGGCTGCTGTGGTGCGAGGTGGTCGCCGAGGAGAGCCCCGAGGAGTTCCACCGCACGATGGCCCGCCAGGTCGCGGAGATGGTCCGCCGCGACCAGGGGCGCACGCTGGGCTTCGTCCGCGTGGTGGGGCGCCGTCGGTGACGACGAGGGGGACGCACCGGCATCCGGTGCGTCCCCCTCGTCGGTGTCCTGCCTCGGGCTCAGCCCTCGGTGACGCCGAGCTTCTCCAGGATCAGCTCCTTGACGCGGGCCGCGTCGGCCTGACCGCGGGTGGCCTTCATGACCGCGCCGACCAGGGCGCCGGCCGCGGCGACCTTGCCGGAGCGGATCTTGTCGGCGATGCCCGGGTTGCCGGCGATGGCCTCGTCGACGGCCGCGCCCAGGGCGCCCTCGTCGGAGACGACCTTCAGGCCGCGCTTGTCGACGACCTCGTCCGGAGTGCCCTCGCCCGCGAGGACGCCCTCGATGACCTGACGCGCGAGCTTGTCGTTGAGGTCGCCCTTGGCGACGAGCTCGGTGACCCGGGCGACCTGCTCGGGGGTGATGGAGAGCTCGTCGAGCGCCTTGCCCGACTCGTTGGCGCTGCGGGCCAGCTCGCCCATCCACCACTTGCGGGCGGACGCCGCGTCGGCACCGGCGTCGATCGTGGCGACGATCAGGTCCAGCGCGCCGGCGTTGAGGATCGCCTGCATGTCGGTGGCGGAGATGCCCCACTCGGCCAGCAGCCGGGTGCGGCGGGCCAGCGGGAGTTCGGGCAGGGCCGCCCGGATCTCCTCGACCCACTCGCGCGAGGGGGCGACCGGCACCAGGTCCGGCTCGGGGAAGTACCGGTAGTCCTCGGCCTCCTCCTTCACGCGGCCCGAGGTCGTGGACCCGGTGTCCTCGTGGAAGTGCCGGGTCTCCTGCACGATCGTGCCGCCGGACGACAGCACGGCCGCGTGCCGCTGGATCTCGAAGCGGGCCGCGCGCTCCACGGACCGCAGCGAGTTCACGTTCTTCGTCTCCGAGCGGGTGCCGAACTTGTCGGTGCCGTGCGGGCGCAGCGACAGGTTCACGTCGCAGCGCATCTGGCCCATCTCCATACGGGCCTCGGAGACACCGAGCGCCCGGATGACCTCGCGCAGCTCACGGACGTACGCCTTGGCCACCTCGGGGGCGCGCTCGCCGGCGCCCTCGATCGGCTTGGTGACGATCTCGATGAGCGGGATGCCGGCGCGGTTGTAGTCCAGCAGGGAGTGGGACGCGCCGTGGATACGGCCGGTGGCGCCGCCGACGTGCGTCGACTTGCCGGTGTCCTCCTCCATGTGGGCGCGCTCGATCTCGACGCGGAAGGTCTCCCCGTCCTCCAGCTGCACGTCGAGGTAGCCGTTGAAGGCGATCGGCTCGTCGTACTGGGAGGTCTGGAAGTTCTTCGGCATGTCCGGATAGAAGTAGTTCTTCCGGGCGAAGCGGCACCATTCGGCGATCTCGCAGTTCAGCGCGAGACCGATCTTGATGGCGGACTCGACACCGGTCGCGTTGACGACCGGGAGCGCGCCCGGCAGGCCGAGGCAGACCGGGCAGGTCTGCGTGTTGGCGTCCTGGCCGAGCGCGGTCGAGCAACCGCAGAACATCTTGGTCTTGGTGCCGAGTTCGACATGGACCTCGAGGCCCATGACAGGGTCGTACGACGCGAGTGCGTCCTCGTACGACACCAGGTCGGTCGTGGTGGTCACGGTGAAGGTTCCCTCTCAGCCCAGCAGGACGTCGTCGTCGCCCAGCCGCTTCAGCTCGCGGTAGAGGATGGCGAGGCCGGTGACGATCGCGGCGGCGGAGACGGCGGCGTCGATCAGACGCAGCGTGTCGCTCTCCACGCGGGCCTTCCTGGCCTGCTTGGCGACGTTGACCGCACCGAACGCGGTGGTGGCCATGGACAGGTACAGACCGGACTTCGACTTCTTGAAGCCCTTGGCCTTGGACATTGCCTTGCTCACAGCGACGGAGCCTCCTCGATCAGCGGGTGACCCCACTTTTCCACGAAGGCCGCCTCGACGGCCGCGCCGACCTTGTAGAGCCGGTCGTCCTTCAGGGCCGGGGCGATGATCTGCAGGCCGACCGGGAGGTTGTCCTCCGGGGCCAGACCGCAGGGCAGCGACATGGCCGCGTTGCCCGCGAGGTTCGTCGGGATGGTGCACAGGTCGGCGAGGTACATCGCCATCGGGTCGTCGGCACGCTCGCCGATCGGGAAGGCGGTGGTCGGCGTCGTCGGGGAGACGATCACGTCGACCTGCTCGAAGGCCTTCTCGAAGTCGCGCGTGATGAGCGTGCGGACCTTCTGGGCGCTGCCGTAGTACGCGTCGTAGTAGCCGCTCGACAGGGCGTACGTGCCCAGCATGATGCGGCGCTTCACCTCGGGGCCGAAGCCCGCCTCACGGGTCAGCGAGGTGACCTCCTCGGCGGAGTGCGTGCCGTCGTCGCCGACGCGCAGGCCGTAGCGCAGGCCGTCGAAGCGGGCGAGGTTGGAGGAGCACTCGGACGGGGCGATCAGGTAGTACGCCGACAGGGCGAGGTCGAAGGACGGGCAGTCCAGTTCGACGATCTCGGCGCCGAGTTCCTTCAGCAGTTCGACGGACTCGTCGAAGCGCTGGATGACGCCGGCCTGGTAGCCCTCGCCGCGGAACTGCTTGACCACGCCGACCCGCATCCCCTGGACGCTGCCGTTGCGGGCGGCCTCGACGACCGGCGGGACCGGGGCGTCGATCGAGGTGGAGTCCATCGGGTCGTGCCCGGCGATGACCTCGTGCAGCAGGGCCGCGTCGAGGACCGTGCGGGCGCAGGGGCCGCCCTGGTCCAGCGAGCTGGAGAAGGCGACCATGCCGTACCGGGAGACGGCGCCGTACGTCGGCTTGACGCCGACCGTGCCGGTGACGGCGGCCGGCTGGCGGATGGAACCGCCGGTGTCGGTGCCGATGGCGAGGGGTGCCTGGAAGGAGGCGAGCGCGGCGGAGGAACCGCCGCCGGAGCCGCCGGGGATCTTGGTGAGGTCCCAGGGGTTGCCGGTCGGGCCGTAGGCGCTGTTCTCGGTGGAGGACCCCATGGCGAACTCGTCCATGTTGGTCTTGCCGAGGATGACGACGTCGGCGGCCTTCAGCCGCTTGGTGAGCGTCGCGTCGTACGGCGGGAGCCAGCCCTCGAGGATCTTCGAGCCGACGGTCGTCGGGACGCCCTCGGTGGTGAAGATGTCCTTCAGCGCGAGGGGGACGCCGGCCAGCGGGCCCAGCTTCTCGCCGCGCTCCCGCTTCTCGTCGACCGCGCGGGCCTGCGCGAGGGCGCCCTCGCGGTCGACGTACAGGAAGGCGTGGACCTTCTCGTCGACGGCCTCGATCCGGGCCAGGTGGGCCTCGGTGACCTCGACGGCCGTGAGCTCGCCGGAGGCGATCCTCGCGGCGGTCTCGGCGGCGGTGAGCTTGATGATGTCCGTCATGACTAGTCCTCCCCCAGGATCTGCGGCACCTTGAAACGCTGCTGCTCCTGGGCCGGGGCGCCGGAGAGCGCCTGCTCGGGGGTGAGCGAGGGACGGACCTCGTCCTCGCGCATGACGTTCGTCAGCGGGAGCGGGTGCGAGGTCGGCGGTACGTCTTGGTCGGCGACCTCACTGACGCGGGCGACCGCGCCGATGATGTCGTCCAGCTGTCCCGCGAAGTGGTCGAGCTCTTCGGGCTTCAGCTCCAGACGCGCCAGCCGGGCGAGGTGGGCGACCTCCTCGCGCGTGATGCCAGGCATGCAGCGATCCTCTGGGGTGAGTGTGTGTGGTTTGGCCCAATCCTATGGGTCGGGGGGGCATGCCCGTGCATCGGTTTCCCTGCGGCACCCGCGGGGGGCTGCTCAGGGCGTCACCGGGTCACTCGGCGGCCGGGAGCGCCGCCTTCGGGCGCTGCCAGCCGCGTGAGCCGCGCGCCCGCAGCCAGGCGGTCGTCTCCTCGGGCGGCATGGCGGCGGCCACCAGCCAGCCCTGGACGGCGTCGCAGCGCAGATCGCGCAGCCGCTCCCAGGTCTCGTCGTCCTCGACGCCCTCGGCGACGACCAGCAGGCCGAGGGAGTGCGCCAGGTCGATCGTGCACCGCACGATCTCCGCGTCCTCGGCGTCCACCGCGAGCCGGGCCACGAACGAGCGGTCGATCTTCAGCTCGCTCACCGGCAGCCGCCGCAGATGCACCAGCGAGGAGTAGCCGGTGCCGAAGTCGTCGAGGGACATCTTCACGCCGTGCCCGGTGAGGGCGGCGAGGGTGTCGGCGGCGCGGGTCGGGTCCTCCAGCAGGACGTGCTCGGTGATCTCCAGCTGGAGCGCGCCCGCGGGCACCCCGTGCCGGGCGAGGCGCGCGGCGACGGACCCGGCGAACCCGGGGGTGTGCACGTCGCGCGGGGAGACGTTGACGGCGACCGGCACGAACAGGCCCTGGGAACGCCAGCGCGCCACCTGGCCGAGCGCGGTCTCCAGGACGTACTCGGTGAGGTGCGGCATCAGCCCCGAGGACTCGGCGATCGCGATGAACTCGTCGGGCGGCACCTTCCCGCGCTCGGGGTGCACCCAGCGGACCAGTGCCTCCAGTCCGGCGACCTGTCCGTCGAAGCGGACCTTGGGCTGGTAGTGCAGCTCGACCTCGTGCGCGTCGAGGGCGCGGCGCAGATCGCCGAGGAGCCCGAGCCGGTCCGGGGTGTTGGAGTCCCGTTTGGACTCGTAGACCTCGACGCCCGTGCGGTCCCGCTTCGCCTGGTACATCGCCACGTCCGCGCGGCGCAGCATCCCTTCGGCGTCGAGCGCGTGGTCCGGGAAGACGGCGACGCCCGCGCTGGCCTCCAGCACCAGGGTGAGGCCGTCCAGGTCGAGCGGTGAGCTGAGCGCCGAGACGAGGCCGCGGGCGACTCGGGTCGCGGACGTGGTGGAGTCGGCGACGGGCAGCAGGACGGCGAACTCGTCTCCCCCGAGCCGCGCGGCCTCCGCTCCGCGCGGCAGGGCGAGCCGCAGCCGGTCGGCGATCTGCAACAGCAGCCGGTCACCGGCGAGATGTCCCAGGGTGTCGTTCACCGACCGGAAGCGGTCGAGGTCGATCAGCATGAGCGCGGAGCGGGCGCCTATGCGTTCGGCGTCGTCCAGCGCGGTCCAGATCCGCTCCTGCAGCCACTGCCGGTTCGGCAGCCCGGTCAGCGGATCGCGCAACTGCTCCTCCGCCCGGGCCCTGGCGATCCACAGGGTGGAGTCGAGGGCTATCAGCGGGATGGAGAACAAGGGCAGCAGCAAGGGCTTGGCGACGGCCACCACGCACACCAGCGGGGCGATGCCCAACAGGGCGACGGCGACCAGGCCCTGTCTGACCAGGGCGGTGCGGGCGACGGTGGGCAGTCCGCCGCGCGGGGCGTGCAGATACCAGTGCAGGACGCGGGTGACGAGGAGGTAGGCGACCGCGACCAGCACCACGCCGGGTGCGGTGTAGAGCGTCCAGGTGTCGGGGCTCCAGGGGCTCTCGACGCTCGGGACCCGGCCGAACGCGGCCAGCACCAGGGCGCCGGAGGCGATGCCGAGGATGTCCACCGCGCCGTGCAGGACGCCCTGGCGCCAGCGGCCCCGGCGGGCGGCACCCACCAGGACGACGACGGTGAGGCTGACCATGCCGGCCGGCACCCAGCCGTACAGCAGCAGCACGGCGAGGGTGAGGGCGGCGCCCGAGCCCGTGCCGCCCCACCAGCGGGCGCGGCCCAGGGCCACCAGGTGGCCGACGATGATGCCGGTCAGCACGGCGAGGGACCAGCCGACGGTGCCCGACGGGAAGAGGGCGTGGCCGCCGGTGAACGCCCGGTAGAAGCCGGCTCCGAGGACGAGGGCGGCGGCCGCGACCACCGACGCGGGCAACGCGGGCCAGGACGGGTGCCGTTCCTGGTCGGGGTCCGACAGCCCCGCGGCGTGCTCGCCGTCACGCAGGGCGCCGCCGCCGTCCGTGGTGTCCCGCCCGGTGCCCGTGTTCGGGCGATCCGCGGTCCGTGTCGCCCACCCGCGCCATGCGCCGGCCGTCCGGCGCAGCCGTGAGTGCGGGGCGGCACTCTCGGTCGGTTCCATTCCCGTCCCTCTCACAGCCGGCGGTGCCCACGCCACGCGGCCCGTCGCCCGACGACTGCCCTCGACGGCCCCGCGCTGGAAAACCCTTCCCCTCGCCCTTCCTTGCTCCTCGGCGGTCCTCGGAACTCTCTCGGAGCTCACTCGGAGCCCTCTCGGAGCGTCTCGGAGCGAAGGGATGCCCCGACCGCAGCTGGGCACGGCAGGCGCACCTCTCAACAGTAGGCCGCCGAAGGCGTGTACGGGCAGCGGTCGTCGACGGTTGCCCGAATGCGCCCCAGCCACCCGTATGCATCTGATATGCGCCCATCGGGCCGGGTTCAACCGCTACTGCTCCGCGGACAGGGCGACTTCGGCCGCGGCCTCCGGCCCCTGTTCCAACAGGACGGCGAAGCCGTCCTCGTCCAGGACCGGCACCTTCAGCTGCACCGCCTTGTCGTACTTGGAGCCCGGGCTGTCCCCCACGACGACGAAGGACGTCTTCTTCGACACCGAACCGGTCACCTTCGCGCCGCGGCTCTCCAGGGCCTCCTTGGCGCCGTCCCGTGTGTGGTTCTCCAGCGTGCCGGTGACGACGACCGTGAGGCCCTCCAGCGGACGGGGGCCCTCGTCCTCCCCGGAGGACTGCTCCTCGAGCGGGACGCCGGCCGCCTTCCACTTGCGGATGATCTCGCGGTGCCACTCCTCGGCGAACCACTCCTTGAGCGCGGCGGCGATGATGGGGCCGACTCCGGCGGTCGCGGCGAGCTCCTCCTCCGTGGCCTGTTCGATGCGGTCGATCGAGCGGAACTCACGGGCGAGGGCCTGCGCGGCGACCGGGCCGACGTGCCGGATGGACAGCCCGTTGATGAACCGTGCGAGCGGCCGCTGCTTGGCCGCCTCGATGTTCGCCAGCAGGGCGAGGGTGTTCTTCTTCGGCTCGCCCTTCTGGTTGGCGAAGACCGTGACGACCTTCTTCTCACCCGTTCTGGGGTCGCGCTTGGGCAGACCGCTGTCGGGGTCGAGGACGTACGCCTTGATGGGCAGCAGCTTCTCCACCGTCAGGTCGAACAGGTCGCCCTCGTCGGCCAGCGGCGGGTCGGCCGGCTCCAGCGGGCGGGTGAGCGCGGCGGCGGCCACCGCGCCGAAGTGTTCGATGTCCAGGCACTCCCGGCCGGCGAGATAGGAGACCCTCTCCCGCAACTGGGCGGGGCAGGCACGGGCGTTGGGGCAGCGGAGGTCGATGTCGCCCTCCTTCATGGGCCGCAGCGGGGTGCCGCACTCGGGGCACTCGCTCGGCATCACGAACTCCCGCTCGCTGCCGTCGCGCAGGTCGACCACCGGGCCGAGGATCTCCGGGATGACGTCCCCGGCCTTGCGGATGACCACGGTGTCCCCGATGAGGACGCCCTTGGCCTTGACGACCTCCTGGTTGTGGAGGGTCGCGAACTCGACCTCGCTGCCCGCGACGGTGACCGGCTCGACCTGCGCGTAGGGGGTGACCCGGCCGGTGCGGCCGACGCCGACCTTGATGTCGATGAGCTTGGTGTTGACCTCCTCCGGCGCGTACTTGTACGCGATGGCCCAGCGCGGGGCGCGCGCGGTGGAGCCGAGGCGGCCCTGGAGCCGGATCTCGTCCAGCTTGACGACGACGCCGTCGATCTCGTGCTCCACGGAGTGGCGGTTCTCGCCGTAGTACGCGATGAACTCCCCGATGCCCTCGAGGCCGTCGACCACGCGGTTGTGCGGGGAGGTGGGCAGGCCCCAGGTCTTCAGCAGGTCGTAGGCCTGGGAGAGCCGGGTCATGCCGGAGAAGCCCCGCAGCGCGCCGATGCCGTGGACGACCATATGCAGCGGGCGGGTCGCGGTGACGCGCGGGTCCTTCTGGCGCAGCGAACCGGCGGCGGCGTTGCGCGGGTTGGCGAAGGGCTTGTCGCCGGCGGCGACCAGGCGTTCGTTGAGCTCGAGGAACTTCTCCATCGGGAAGTAGACCTCGCCGCGGATCTCGACCAGCTCGGGGACGTCGTCGCCGTGGAGGCGGTCCGGGATCTCCGCGATGGTGCGGACGTTCGGCGTGATGTCCTCGCCCGTGCGGCCGTCGCCGCGGGTGGCCGCTCGGGTGAGGCGGCCGTTCTCGTAGGTGAGGTTGACGGCGAGTCCGTCGACCTTCAGCTCGCACAGGAAGTGGTACTCCTGGTCGCCCAGTTCACGGGCGATACGGTCCACCCAGGCGGCGAGCTCCTCGTCGTTGAAGGTGTTGTCGAGCGACAGCATCCGCTCGCGGTGCTCGACCGCGGTGAACTCCGTCTCGTACGAACCCGCGACCTTCTGGGTCGGCGAGTCCGGTGTACGCAGCTCCGGATACTTCTCCTCGAGGGCCTCCAGCCTCTTCAGCAGCGTGTCGAACTCGGCGTCGCTGACGACCGGAGCGTCCTTCACGTAGTACCGGAAGCGGTGCTCCTCGACCTGCTCCGCCAGCTGCGCGTGCTCTTCGCGGGCCTCGGCGGGCACCGCCGTCGTCTCCGCCTGCTTGTCGCCGGCCACCGTGTTTCCTCCCGTTACTCTGGGTTGTCCGCGAGGGATCTCGCCGCCTGGACGCAGTGGGCCAGTGCCCTGCGCGCGTAGTCGGGGGACGCGCCCGCGAGTCCGCACGACGGCGTGATCGTGACCGTCTCCGCGAGAAGCCCCGGTGACAGCCCCAGCCTGCGCCACAACGTCCTGACACCCATGACGCTACCGGCAGGGTCTGACAACGGGACGTCCGTGCCGGGGACGACACCGGCGAACAGCCGCGTGCCGCCTTCCACGGCCTCACCGATCGCGTCGTCGTCACGCTCCGTGAGAAGGGAGAGGTCGAAGGAGACCGCGGCCGCGCCCGCCCGGCGCAGCAGCGCGAACGGGACGTCAGGTGCGCACGAGTGCACCACGACCGGGCCCTCGCCGTGCACCCCGACGACGTCGCGCAGGGTCGCCTCGACGATCTGCCGGTCGACGGCGCGATGCGTGCGGTAGCCGCTGGCGGTCCTGACCTGCCCGCGCAGCACCGCGATCAGGGAGGGCTCGTCGAGCTGGAGGACGACCCGGGCGCCGGGGACCCGGCGCCGTACCTCCGCGAGATGCTCGCGCAGGCCCTCGGCGAGCGAGGCGGCGAGGTCGCGGCAGGCGCCCGGGTCGGACAGGGCGGCCTCGCCGTTGCGCAGTTCCAGGGCGGCGGCGAGCGTCCAGGGGCCCACGGCCTGCACCTTGAGCGGGCCCTCGTAGCCCTGGGTGAACTCCTCCAGCGCGTCGAGGTCCTCGCCCAGCCAGGACCGGGCCCGCCGGGTGTCCCGGCCGGGCCGGTCGCCGAGCCGCCACCCGCTGGGCTCCACGCGCGCGTACAGCTCGACGAGCATCCCGGCGGTCCGCCCGATCATGTCGGCGCCGGGGCCGCGGGCGGGCAGTTCGGCCAGGAACGGGAAGTCCTCGAAGGAGCCGGTGGCGGTCTTCGCGGCCTCGCGGGCGTCGCCGCCGGGCAGCGAACCGACGCCGGTGGCCGCGCCGAACAGGTGGTCAGTGCTGTTGCTCACCCGCAAAGCCTATGCAACGCGGCGCGGCCGTCGCGCCGGTCACCTGCCCGGCCGGACCGTCAGGTCGTTCACCTCCGCGTCCCGGGGCAGGTCCAGGGCCATGACGATCGTCGTGGCGACCGACTCGGGGTCGATCCAGCGCGCGGGGTCGTAGTCCTTGCCCTCCTGCTGGTGCACCTTCGCCTGCATGGGGCTCGCCGTGCGGCCCGGGTAGACCGAGGTGACCCGGACGCCGCCCGCGTGCTCCTCGGCCCGCAGGGAGTCCGCCAGG
Source organism: Streptomyces sp. NPDC059852 (assembly GCF_042731455.1). Classification (NCBI taxonomy): domain Bacteria; kingdom Bacillati; phylum Actinomycetota; class Actinomycetes; order Kitasatosporales; family Streptomycetaceae; genus Streptomyces; species Streptomyces sp. NPDC059852. The sequence continues at coordinate 279,381 of NZ_JBHWJK010000006.1, forward strand.
GCCTTCAGACCGTGCTTGGAGGCGGCGTAGGCCCCCCATTGGGCGTGCGCGGTGAGACCGGCGCCGGAGTTCACGAACAGGACGTGCCCGCGCGCGGCGCGCAGCTGGGGCAGGAAGTGCCGGGTCAGTTCGGCGGGGGCGATCAGGTTGACGTTCAGCTGGTGGCGCCAGGTCTTGGGGGTGAGGTCGCCGACCGGGCCCAGGTCGACGACGCCGGCGATGTGCAGCAGGGAGTCGACCCGGTCGGGCAGCGACTGGTGGGAGAAGGCCCAGGACAGCCGGTCCGGGTCGGCCAGGTCGCCGACCAGGGTCCTCGCGCCCTCGTAACGGGCGGCGAGCTCCTTCGCGCGGGCGGCGTCGCGCGCGTGCAGGACGAGTTCGTCCCCGCGCGCGTGCAGACGACGGGCGACGGCCGCGCCGATTCCGGAGCCCGCTCCGGTGATCACATGTGTAGCCATACCCGCCATGCTCGCACCGGCCTGGATCACGCGATGCCCTGGCTCTCCTCCAGGTAGGCGAGCGCCCCGACGGGCTCCTCGGCGAAGAAGACCAGGTCGGTGAGCGGGCGGGGCAGGAAGCCCTCGTCGTCCATGCGCCGGAACTGCTCCTTCAGGCCGTCGTAGAACCCGGCGGTGTTGAGCAGGACCACCGGCTTCTCGGTGTGGCCGTGCTTCTTGAGCTCCAGGATCTCGGTCGCCTCGTCCAGGGTGCCGGTGCCGCCGACCATGATCACCACGGCGTCGGCCTTCTCCAGCAGCAGCCGCTTGCGCTCGGCGAGGTCCTTGGCGATCACCATCTCGTCGACGCCGGGCCGCGCCTTGGCGGCCAGGAACTCCACGGAGACCCCCACGAGCCGGCCGCCCGCGTCCTGCACCCCGTCGGCGACGACCTTCATCAGGCCGACGTCGGAACCGCCCCAGACGAGTGTGTGGCCGCCCTTGCCCAGCAGTTCCGCGAACTCGCGCGCGGGGACGGTGTAGCGGTCGTCGAGGTCGGCGGCGGAGAGGAAGACGCAGATACGCATGGGCCCACGGTACGCGGGAAGAACGAGCGGCCCGCGCGCGCTGACCCGACATGCCCCTTGGACACACGATCACGATCGAGCAAGGGACCCGGCATGTACGGGTCGTGCACGAAGGCCAGGTGCTGGCGGAGAGCGACCGGCCGCTGGTGCTGCGGGAGACGGGCTGTCCCGTGCGCTACTACATCCCGCCGGAGGACGTCCGCCTGGATCTGCTGACCCCCTCGGCCACCCACAGCCACTGCCCCTTCAAGGGCGAGGCCTCCTACTGGTCGCACGGCGGCACCGCGGACCTGGTCTGGGCGTACCCGGACCCGAAGACGGACGTCGCCGCGATCAAGGACCACCTCTGCTTCTACGAAGTCGAGGTGTCGTAGGCGATTAGTTCCCTGCCGTACGGCAATCTGCACAGGCATGGACAAGAAGACCATTTCGGCCGACGGCACCTCCCTCGCCTACGCGAGCCGGGGCGAGGGACCGCCGGTGATCCTCGTCAGCGGCGCGATGTCCACCGGGGACACGGTGGCACCCCTGGCGGAGGCACTCGCGGACCGCTGCACGGCCGTCGTCTACGACCGCCGGGGGCGCGGCGGGAGCGGTGACACCCGACCGTACGCGGTGGAACGCGAGGTCGAGGACCTGGCGGCGCTGATCGACGCGGTCGGCGGCGAGGCGGCGCTGTACGGCGTCTCGTCGGGCGGCGCGCTGGCGCTGCGGGCGGCGGCGAGCGGGCTGCCGGTGCCCCGGATCGCCGTGTACGAGGTGCCGTTCGCCGTCTACGAGGGCGGCGCCGAGGAGCGGGCGGAGTACACCGAGCGGCTGACGGCCGCGCTGGCCGAGGACCGGCGCGGGGACGCGGTCGAGCTGTTCCTGCGGCTCACCGGGCTCGGCGAGGGGATCATCCAGGGCGCCCGGCAGTCCCCGATGTGGCCCGGCATGGAGTCGATCGCGCCGACCCTGGCCTACGACGACGCCGTGATGGGCGACGGACTGGTGCCGGAGGCCCGGCTGGCGTCCATCACGGCCCCGGTCCTGTCGCTGGCGGGCGGCGCGAGCCCCGAGTGGATGCGCGAGGCGGCCCGTACGGTCGCGGACACGGCCCCGCGGGGGACGTACCGGGTGCTGGAGCGGCAGTCCCACATGGTGGAGCCGGAGGTGCTGGCGCCGGTGCTGGCGGAGTTCTTCGGGCAGTGACCGGAGCGGGGCACGCGCGTGTGCGGGGCGCTCGCGCGCGTGGGCCTCAGCCCGCCGGCGTGGTCTCCTTCACCCGGACCGTCGACGCGATCGTCGCCGAGCCCACCACGCGCGTGCCGTCGTACAGCACGATCGCCTGGCCGGGGGCGACACCGCGCACGGGCTCGGTGAAGGACACCTCCAGGGAGCCGTCGACGAGTTCCGCCCTCACCTCGGTCTCGCCGCCGTGGGCGCGCAGCTGGGCGGTGTAGGTGCCGGGGCCGGACGGGGCGGCGCCGCACCAGCGGGGCTTGATCGCGGTGAGGGCGGAGACGTCGAGGGCGGACGCCGGGCCGACGGTGACCGTGTTGTCCACCGGCGAGATGTCGAGGACGTAGCGCGGCTTGCCGTCGGGCGCCGGGGTGCCGATGCGCAGCCCCTTGCGCTGGCCGATGGTGAAGCCGTACGCGCCCTCGTGGCTGCCGACCTTGGCGCCGGACTCGTCGACGATGTCGCCCTCGGCCTTGCCGAGCCGCTTGGCGAGGAAGCCCTGGGTGTCGCCGTCGGCGATGAAGCAGATGTCGTGCGAGTCGGGCTTCTTGGCGACGGCGAGGCCCCGGCGCTCGGCCTCCGCGCGGATCTCGTCCTTGGTGGTGACCGTGTCGCCGAGCGGGAACATCGCGTGGGCGAGCTGCCGGTCGTCGAGCACGCCGAGGACGTAGCTCTGGTCCTTGGCCATGTCGGAGGCGCGGTGCAGCTCCCGGGTGCCGTCCTCGCGCACGATCACCTGCGCGTAGTGGCCGGTGCAGACCGCGTCGAAGCCGAGGGCGAGGGCCTTGTCGAGCAGCGCCGCGAACTTGATCTTCTCGTTGCAGCGCAGGCAGGGGTTGGGGGTGCGGCCGGCCTCGTACTCGGCGACGAAGTCCTCGACGACGTCCTCGCGGAAGCGGTCGGCGAGATCCCAGACGTAGAACGGGATGCCGATGACGTCGGCGGCGCGGCGCGCGTCGCGGGAGTCCTCGATGGTGCAACAGCCCCGCGCGCCCGTACGGAACGACTGCGGGTTCGCGGAGAGCGCGAGATGGACGCCGGTCACGTCGTGCCCCGCCTCGGCCGCGCGGGCGGCGGCGACGGCGGAGTCGACCCCGCCGGACATGGCGGCGAGGACGCGGAGGGGGCGGGAGGGCTGCGCGGTGTCAGTCATAACCCCTCCAGGGTACGGGGGCGCGGGAACCAGGACCCCCGGGTATCCGTTGACGAGCACATGGGACAGGGGAAGGCTTCGAAGGACGGTGACCGGAAGGTCGGGCGCCGCGCGGTGCTGATCGGCGGGGCGGTGGCCGCGGCGGGCTCGGCCGTCCTGGCCCGTGACGAGCTGTCCCGCCTGTGGTGGCGGACGCCGGGCGTGGAGAAGCCGCGCAAGGAGGGCGAGGTCGACTACGCCGGGGCGCGGTGGGTGGCGGCCTCGGAGGCCAACTGGCGGCGGGCGGACCGGCCCGCCGACTACGGCATCGACATGGTGGTCGTCCATGTCACGCAGGGCAGTTTCGCGAGCGCGGTGAAGGTGTTCCAGGACCCGGAGCACAAGGCGGCCGCGCACTACATCGTGCGCAAGGACGGGCACATCACGCAGATGATCCGCGAACTCGACGTGGCGTACCACGCGGGGAACCGCTCCTACAACGAACGCAGCGTCGGCATCGAGCACGAGGGCTTCGTGGAGCGCCCCGAGGACCTCACCGACGCCATGTACGAGGCGTCGGCCCGGCTGACGGCCCGCATATGCGCGCGCTACGACATCCCGGTCGACCGGGAGCACATCATCGGGCACGTGGAGGTGCCGGGCACGGACCACACGGACCCCGGCCGGCACTGGGACTGGGACCGGTACATGAAGCTGGTGCGGGCGGCCCGGACCGCGCCCGCCTAGGAGCCCTCCGTCAGGTGAGACCGGCCGCGCGGGCCCGTTCCACCGCCGGTCCGATCGCCCGGGCGACGGCCTCCACATCGGCCTCGGTGGAGGTGTGGCCGAGGGAGAAGCGCAGGGTGCCGCGGGCCAGGTCCGGGTCGGTGCCGGTGGCCAGCAGGACGTGGCTGGGCTGGGCGACGCCCGCGGTGCAGGCGGAGCCGGTGGAGCACTCGATGCCCTGGGCGTCCAGCAGCAGGAGCAGGGAGTCACCCTCGCAGCCGGGGAAGGTGAAGTGCGCGTTGGCCGGCAGACGCCCGCCCGGCTCGGGGTCGCCGCCGAGGATCGCGTCCGGGACGGCCGTACGGACCGCGTCGACGAGGGAGTCGCGCAGGGCGCCGATCTCGCGGGCGAACCATGCGCGCTGCTCGGCGGCGAGACGTCCGGCGACCGCGAAGGAGGCGATGGCGGGGACGTCCAGGGTGCCGGAGCGGACGTGCCGTTCCTGCCCGCCGCCGTGCAGCACGGGCACGGGGGTCCGGTCGCGGCCCAGGAGCAGCGCGCCGATGCCGTACGGGCCGCCGATCTTGTGGCCGGAGACCGTCATCGCGGCGAGGCCGGACTCGGCGAAGCCGACCGGGACCTGGCCGAAGGCCTGGACCGCGTCGGAGTGCAGCGGCACCCCGAACTCGGCGGCGGCGTCGGCCAGTTCACGGATCGGCATGATGGTGCCGATCTCGTTGTTGGCCCACATCACGGTGGCCAGGGCGACGTCGTCGGGGTTGCGGGCGATGGCCTTGCGCAGGGCGTCCGGGTGGACCCGGCCGTGCGTGTCGACGGGCAGGTACTCGACGGTGGCGCCCTCGTGCTCGCCGAGCCAGTGGACGGCATCGAGGACCGCGTGGTGCTCGACGGGGCTGGCGAGGACGCGGGTGCGGGCCGGTTCGGCGTCACGGCGGGACCAGTACAGGCCCTTGACCGCGAGGTTGTCGGCCTCGGTGCCGCCGGAGGTGAACACCACCTCGCTGGGGCGGGCGCCGAGCGCTTCCGCGAGGGTCTCGCGGGCCTCCTCGACGGTGCGCCGCGCGCGGCGGCCGGATGCGTGCAGGGAGGAGGCGTTGCCGGTGACGCCCAGCTGGGCGGTCAGTGCCTCAGCCGCCTCCGGGAGCATCGGGGTGGTCGCGGCGTGGTCGAGGTAAGCCATGGTGGCCACGATTCTAAGGGGCCCCGGTGAGCGGCCTCAGGTCGAGGCCGCCGCTCAGAAGCTCCAGGACAGCGTGTCGTCCATCTGCATGACGGCCAGCAGGACCAGCAGGTCGGCGACGCCCAGGCCCATGCCCAGGTAGGCGCGGCCCTTGCGGGTGGTGCCCCGCCACAGGGAGACCGCGGCCAGGACGACGGCGGTCGGGCCGAGGAAGACGTTGAAGACGAGGAGGCCCAGGAGGCCGAGGATGAAGGACGCGACGGCCATGCCGTCGGCGTCGCGGGTGCGGGTCCGGGGGCGCGGCCGTTCGGCGGCCGGTGCGGTGAGATGCATGGGTGTCAGCTCCTGTGGGTCGTCGGAAAGGACCGTCGGCGGTGCCGTGACGGCCAGGCCGGTGACGGCCGTGTCAGTGCCGGCGGGCGTGGCGCTCGCGGGCGGCGAAGACGGCCAGCCAGCAGGCGATCACGACGGCGGCGACGGCGCTGAAGGCGAGCGGCGCGTGGGCGACGGCGCCCAGCACCACGCCGAGCAGCAGGAGCGCTGCGACGAGGAACAACATGGTCGGATCCCCCTCCGAGATCACGTGTCGATCTCTCTCAATTCGGTGAACAGTTGTGGTTACACTTGTTCACTGACTTCAGAGTACCCCGCCCCACGGCTTCCCAACTCCAGAGAACAGTTGTTAACTGCATGGCATGAGTCACACCCTCGGCATACGGCAGGCCCAGAAGCAGAAGACCCGGCAGGCACTCCTGGACGCCGCGTTGACCCTGCTGGAGGACCAGAGCCTGAGCAGCCTGGGTCTGCGCGAGGTCACCCGGGCCGTGGGCGTCGCGCCGACCGCCTTCTACCGGCACTTCCGCTCCACCGCCGACCTGGGCGTCGCCCTGGTGGAGGAGGCCCTCGGCAGCCTGCACCCGATGATCCGCACCATCGTCGCCCCCGACGGCGAGAGCGAGAGGCGCATCGAGCGGGCGGTCGAGCTGATCGCGGGTCATGTGGAGACCCATCCGGCCCATGTGCGCTTCATCGCGCGGGAGCGGCACGGCGGGGTGCAGCCGGTACGCACGGCGATACAGGACCAGCTCGCCCTGTTCGGCGAGGAGGTGAAGACCGCGCTGGCCCAGGACCCGGTCTCGGAGGGCTGGCAGGAGGACGACCTGCGCATGCTCGCGCATCTGTACGTCGATCAGATGCTGGTGACGGCCTCCCTGTTCCTGGAGGCCCTGGAGGGCCCCGAGGGCGCCCGCCGCCAGGTCGCCGAGGACGCGATCCGGCGGATGCGGCTGATCACCCTCGGCCGGGAGCACTGGCTGGACTGAGCGGTCCGCGCACGCCCAGGGGCGGCACCCCCGTTCACCGGGGGTGCCGCCCCTGTCGTCCGTGGACGGGCCTCAGGCGAGCCGCACGCGCGCCAGCTGCCGGGACTGCGCCACGAGCCGGTCCTCGCTGTCCCAGACCTCCGCGTCCTCCTCCAGGAAGCCGCCCGCGAGGTTGCGGGTGGTGATGGAGACCCGCAGCGGGCCGGGGGCGGGGCGGTGGCGCACATGGACCGTCAGCTCGACGGTCGGGACCCAGCCGGAGATGCCGATCTCGAACGCGGTGGGCGGCAGGGCGTCCACGGCGAGCAGCAGCGAGAGCGGGTCGGCGTCGCGGCCGTCGGCCAGCCCGAACCAGGCCCGCATCTCGCCCTTGCCGGACGGCCGGCCGATCGCCCAGCCGACGGTGGCGGGGTCGAGCTTGAGCATCAGCCGCTCGGTGATGGCGGAGCTGCCGGAGACCGGGGCGGGGCCGTCGTCGGCGCCGAAGCAGTGGTCGATGGGCGGGATCGCCGGCGGCACGGCCGTCGTGCGGACGTCGTCGGGGAGGGCGTCGAGGTCGCCGTAGGAGGCGAGGACGCGGATGCGCTCGACCTCGTGGCCCTCGTCGTCGTACTGGAAGAGGGAGGCCTGGCCGGTGGAGAGGGTGCGGCCGGTGCGGACGACGTCCGTGCGCACGACCGCGGGGCCCGGCTGGGACGCGGTCAGGTAGTGCGCGGAGATCGTGAACGGGTCGCTGTGCGGCAGGGCGTCCGCGAGGGCGCGACCGAGGACGGCCAGCAGATAACCGCCGTTGACGGCGCTGATGATGGTCCAGCCGGCGGAGAGGTCGATGTCGTACACGCCGGGCTCGCGCCACGTGAGCGCGGTGTCGCGGTCGAACTCGCTGTCGCCGATCGTGGCCCGCTGGGCCGTGGTGGCGGAGGCTGCTTCTGGCATGGCTGAACGGTACAACAACTAACTACTAAGCGGTAGCTTTTCGTTCGGCGCGGTCTCGGGGGTGAACCCGAGGGCCCGCTTCGCCCCTCTATGAGGACATGAGTCTCACCGGGACCCCGTTCCTCGCCACGCTCGCCGTGCTGTGCGCCGCCGCCGTCGCCCTGCCGCTGGCCCTCTGGTCACGGGTGCCCGGACCCCGGTTCGCCCGCGTCGCGGCCCGGCTGGCCATGCTGCTGTTCGCCCAGGCCACGGCGGTCGCCCTGGTCTTCACGCTGGTCAACAACTCCAACCAGCTCTACGACAACTGGGACGACGTCCTCGGGACCGGCGACCATGTCCGCGAGGCCGTCGACCTCGGGGCGAGCGGCACCGGCGGGATAGCCCTGGAGACCCTGCCCCGGGTCCGCCAGACCTTCGAGCGGGGCAGGGGGCCCGGCATGCGCGCCGAGGGCGGGGTGCTCGTCACCCGGCTGGAGGGCCGGGTGTCGGGGGTCCACGCCGAGGTCAACGTCTGGCTGCCGCCCCAGTACGACGACCCCGCCTACCGCGCGCACCGGTTCCCGGTCGTCGAGCTGCTGCCCGGCTATCCGGGCTCCTCCAAGGCCTGGTTCGGGTCGATGGACGCCACCGAGCAGCTGGCGCCGCTGATGCGCGCGGGGCGGATCGAGCCGTTCATCCTCGTCTCGCCGCGCACCAACCTGCTGCCGGGCGTGGACACCGGGTGCGCCAACATCGCGGGGCGGGTGAACGCCGACACCTGGCTGAGCGTGGACGTGCCGAAGATGGTCACCGACAACTTCCGGGCGCGGGCGGCGCCCGAGGGCTGGGCCGTGGCCGGCTACTCGGCGGGCGGCCACTGCGCGGTCAAGCTGGCCGTGGCCCACCCCGACCGCTACCGCGCCGCCGTCGGCCTGTCCGGGTACAACGACCCCGCCGCCGAGGCCGGCTCGCTCGCGGCCCGCACCCCCGCGCTGCGGGCCGCCAACGACCCGTACACGCTGCTGACGCGCTCCCCCGCCCCGCCGCCCGTCGCGCTGTACCTGTCCGGGCAGCCGGGCGACGGGTACGAGGCAGCGCAGGCCCTCGACCGCGTCGCCCGGCCGCCCACGCGCGTGGACGTGGTGTTCGTCCCGCCGAGCGCCGGAGGCCACACCATGGCGTTGTGGAAGCCGCAGGTCGTGCCGGCCTTCCGGTGGCTGAGCGAGGTGATGGCGCCGCGGGACGCGCCCCGCGCTACTCCTCCCGCACGGTCGAGCGCCGGTTCCACGCACGGGGAGCCCGCCAGTGGAACCGCATGGCGAGCAGCCGCAGCACGAAGGCCGTGACCGCCGCGGCCGTGCCGGTGACCGGGGTCAGGGCGTCGTAGTGGATGCACAGCACGGTCAGCGAAGCGCCGACGATCGCGGGGACGGCGTACAGGTCGCGGTCCCAGCGCAGCAGCGACGGCACCTCGTTGGCCAGCACGTCGCGCAGCACACCGCCGCCGACGGCGGTCGCGAGACCCAGCGCGACGGAGGCGGTGAGGTTCAGCCCGTAGTCGTACGCCTTCGCCGTCCCGGCGACGCAGAACAGGCCGAGGCCCGCCGCGTCGAAGACGTTCACACCGGTCTGGATGCGCTCCACATGCGGGTGGAGGAAGAACACCAGGAGCGCGGCGAGCAGCGGGGTGAGGAAGTACCCCAGGTCCGTGAACGCGGCCGGCGGCACGGCACCGATGACCACGTCCCGGAACAGTCCGCCGCCCAGGGCCGTGACCTCGGCGAGGACGGCTATGCCGAAGACGTCGAAGTTCTTGCGGACCGCGAGCAGGGCGCCCGAGATCGCGAACACGAAGATTCCGATCAGGTCGAGCGTGTGCTGGACGGACGGAGTGAAAAGTTGCTGGAGCACCCGTACATTCTTACGCAGCAAACGGCCCCCGCCTTACAAAAGAAGGCGGGGGCCGCTGCGTGGCTACTTGTCGTCACCCTCGGCGGGAGCTTTGGCGGAGTCCTCCGCGGCGGGCTCGCCGTCGGTCCCGTCCGCCTCATCGGCCTCATCGGCCTCGGCAGCGGGCTCGGCGGTCTTCTCCGCCGCCGGCGCGACCTCCGCGGCCACCGCGGCCGACGTCTGCGCCGACTCGGCGAGCACCTCGTCGGCCACCAGCTCGGCGGCCTCCTTGGCGGCGGTGAGCAGCACCGTGTCCTGCGGCTGCTGGTCCTCGAAGTTCTCCGGGTGGTGGCACGCCACGCGCTGGCCGGGCCGCAGCTCCAGCAGCGGCGGCTCCACCGTCCGGCAGACCTCGGTCGCCTTCCAGCACCGGGTGTGGAAGCGGCAGCCGGGCGGCGGGGCGATCGGCGAGGGCACGTCCCCGCGGAGCAGGATGCGCTCGCTCTTGGCGCCCCGGCGCTTCGGGTCCGGCACCGGCACGGCCGACATCAGGGCCTTGGTGTACGGGTGCATCGGCGCCTCGTACAGCGAGGTGCGGTCGGCGAGCTCGACGATCTTGCCGAGGTACATCACCGCGATGCGGTCCGACACGTGCCGGACGACCGAGAGGTCGTGCGCGATGATCACGTAGGTCAGGCCGAGCTCCTCCTGGAGGTCGTCCATGAGGTTGACGACCTGCGCCTGGATGGAGACGTCCAGGGCGGAGACCGGCTCGTCCGCCACGACCAGCTTCGGCTTCAGCGCGAGCGCCCGGGCGATGCCGATGCGCTGGCGCTGGCCGCCGGAGAACTCGTGCGGGTAGCGGTTGTAGTGCTCGGGGCTCAGGCCCACCAGCTCCAGGAGCCGCTGGACCTCCTTCTTCACCCCGCCCTCGGGCTGGACGCCCTGGAGCCGGAAGGGCGCCGAGACGATCGAGCCGATGGTGTGCCGCGGGTTCAGGGAGCCGTAGGGGTCCTGGAAGATCATCTGGATGTCCCGCCGCAGCGGGCGCATCCCGGCCGTGTTCAGCCGCGTGATGTCCTTGCCCTCGAAGTGGATCGAGCCGCCCGTCGGGTCCTGGAGACGGGTGATGACCCGGCCCATGGTCGACTTGCCGCAGCCGGACTCGCCGACCACGCCCAGCGTCTCGCCCTTGCGCACCTCGAAGTCGATGCCGTCGACGGCCTTGACCGCGCCGACCTGACGCTGGAGGACGCCCTTGCGGATCGGGAAGTGCTTCTGCAGGCCCTCGACCTTCAGCAGCACCTCGCGCTCGGCGGCGGGGGCCGGCGCCTGGGCCGGGACGGCCGCGTCCGATTTCTTCGTCTCACTCACAGCTTCGGCGCAATCTCTTCGGTCCAGATCCGCGTGCGGTCCTCAGCCGAGAGGTGGCAGGCGGAGAAGTGTCCGCTGCCGACCGGCTGGAGCTCCGGGCGCACGGTACGGGTGACATCGCCCTTGGGGATGTCGGCGTACGGGCAGCGCGGGTGGAAGGCGCAACCCGACGGGACGTTGATGAGGCTCGGCGGCTGGCCCTTGACGGGGATGAGCCGCTCGGAGGTCTCCCGGTCGATGCGCGGCATCGAGCCGAGCAGGCCCCAGGTGTAGGGGTGCTGCGGCCGCTCGAAGACGTCGTCGACGGAGCCCCGCTCCACGCACCGGCCGCCGTACATCACGAGGACGTCGTCGGCGATCTCGGCCACCACGCCCAGGTCGTGCGTGATGAGGACGACCGCGGAGCCGAACTCCTTCTGCAGGTCGCGGATGAGGTCCAGGATCTGCGCCTGGACGGTCACGTCCAGGGCGGTCGTCGGCTCGTCCGCGATGAGCAGTTCGGGGTTGTTGACCAGCGCCATCGCGATCATCGCGCGCTGGCGCATACCGCCGGAGAACTCGTGCGGGTAGTTGTCGACGCGCTTGCCGGGCTCGGGGATGCCGACCCGGTCGAGCATCTCGATGGCCCGCTTGCGCGCGGTCTTCTTGTTGACGTCGTGGTGGACCCGGTACGCCTCCACGATCTGGCTGCCGATCGTGTAGTACGGGTGCATCGCGGACAGCGGGTCCTGGAAGATCATCGCCATCTCGCGGCCGCGCAGCCGGCGCACCTCGTCCGGGTCGGCGGAGATGAGCTCCTTGCCGCCCAGCCAGATCTCGCCGGACATCTGCACGTTCTTGCCGCGTGCGCCGAGCCGGTGCAGGCCCATGACCGCGAGCGAGGTGACCGACTTGCCGGAGCCGGACTCGCCCACGATGCAGAGGGTCTTGCCCTTCTCCAGCGAGAAGCTCAGCCCGTCGACGGACTTGACCAGACCGTCGTCGGTCGGGAAGTGCACCTTGAGGTCACGGACATCGAGGAACGCCGTGGACGCGTCGGAGTCGCCCTTCACGGGCTCCCCCACTGCGGCACCGGTCTTGGAGAGTTCGGTCACGAGATCCTCACCCGCGGGTCGGCGGCGGCGTACAACAGGTCCACCAGGAAGTTGGCGAGTACGACGAAGAAGGCGGCCAGGAGCGTGACGCCGAGGATCGGCGGCAGGTCGTTGTCCCGGATGGACTGCACCGCGTACTCGCCGATGCCGTGCAGGGAGAACACCGTCTCGGTGATGACGGCACCGCCGAGCAGGAGTCCGAGGTCCATGCCGAACACGGTGATGATCGGCGTCAGCGCGGCCCGCAGACCGTGCCGGACCACGACCTTCCGCTCCCGCAGGCCCTTGGCGCGGGCGCTGCGGATGAAGTCCTCGTTCATCGTCTCCAGCATGCCCGAGCGGGTGAGCCGGGCGTAGATGGCCGAGTACAGCAGGGCGAGCGAACACCACGCCGGGAAGAGCGTGTTGGCCCACTGCGAGGGGTTCTCGGTGAACGGGACGTACTCGCGGCCGAAGATCGGCCACTGGAAGGTGAAGAGGAACAGCGCGAGCTGGCCGGTGAAGAACATGGGCAGCGAGACACCCGCGAGGGCGATGCCCATGAACGTCCGGTCGGCGAACGACCGCGGCTTCAGCGCGGAGATCACACCGGCCGTGACACCGCCCACCAGCCACAGCACGGCGGCACCGGCGGCCAGGGAGACCGTCACGGGCAGCCGGTCGGTGAGCTGCGGCCAGACCTCGACGTGCGTCTTGAAGGAGTAGCCGAAGCAGGGCGCGCTGCAGTGCGCCGTGGTGGGGCCGAGGTCGTAGGTGGCGCCGGAGACGATCCCCTTGATGAAGTCCCAGTACTGGATGTACACGGGCTGGTCGAGACCGAGGTTCTGCTTGACCGCCTCGATGTCGGCCTGGGTGGGGCTCTTCCCGATGTACTGCTGCGCCAGCTGGTCGGCCGTCTGGCCGGCGAGCCTGGGCAGCAGGAAGAAGATCGCGAAGGTGACCGCGGTGACGACCAGCAGCAGGATCACTGCCGCGAGCGTCCGGCGGAGGATGTACGAGATCACGGGGATCGGCGCTGGTGCCCGCGGGCCGCGAGGCCCGCGGGCACCAAAGCCTTCACCTGCCTTCCGGGGCTACTTCTTGGTCGTGCCGATGTTGAGGTAGTCGTACTGACCGCTGAAGGCCGCGGTGGACACCAGGTTGGTGAAGCCGGCGGGGCGGTACAGCAGGACCTTGAAGTAGGTCAGCGGAACGAGGGCCGCCTCCTCCATCGCCTTCTTGTCGATCTCGGCGTAGAGGCTGTCGCGCTCGCCCTGGTCCTCGCTGGCGATCGCCTTCTCCAGCAGGGAGTCGACGTCCTTGTTGTCCAGCTGCGACAGGTTCGTGTTGCCGGACTCGCCGATCGCGTCGCTGTGCAGGATCTGCTGCAGGAAGCCGTAGCCGGACGGCCAGTCGGCACCCCACTGCATCATGTGCAGACCGATGTTCTGCTTCTTGTTGAACTTCGGGACACCCGCGGCGTCGGTGAAGTACTTGCCCGACGGGAACTGCTTCAGGCTGGCGTTGATGCCGACCTTCTTCAGCGAGTCGATGATCGCGGTGGCCGCGTCGATCTCCGCGGGACGGTCGCTGCGCGCCGAGATGTTGGTGTTGATCGACGTCTTGCCGCAGGCCTTCAGCTGCTCCTTGGCCTTGGCGACGTCGCCCTTGTTGCCCGGCGTGGCGTACAGGTCGGACTTCTGGTAGCCCGGGATGTCCGGCGGCAGGACGGTGGAGGCGATGTCACCGCGGATCGGGCCGCCGAGAGCGGTCTGCACGGAGACCTTGTTGACCGCGAGCTCCACGGCCTTGCGGCACTCGACCTTGTCGAACGGCGCGAGCTTGGTGTTGATCGCCATGTAGACCAGGCGGCCACCGTAGGTGTTGTCGGTGTTGGCCTTCTGGTCCGAGGAGTTGACGACCTTCGCCTGGGTCGCGGCCTGGACGCCCGTACCACCGAGGTCGATGGCCTTGCCGGCCATGACGTCCTGGTCGATGGTCTCGGCGTTGACCTTCAGCTTGACGACGACCTTGGCCGGGTACTGCTTGCGCAGCGGGTCGGTCTTGGCGTCCCAGTTCTCGTTGCGGACCAGGACGGCTTCCTTGCCCTCCTGGTAGCTCTCGAACTTGTAGGAGCCCGACGACACGATCTTCTTGACGTAGTCGACGCCGGTGTCCTTCGCCTTCGGCACGGGGGCCGTCTGCGGGGTGGCGACCAGGTAGTCGAACTCCTGGAAGGCGCGGTTCAGCTTGAAGACGATGGTGGTGTCGTCCGGCGTCTGGATGGACGAGATGCCCTTGTCGCTCTTGTCCTTGTACGGGCCCTTGTACTTGTCGCCGCCCTCGAGGAACTGCTGGAAGTAGCTCGGGCCGAGGGAGAGCACGTCACGCGCGAAGTTGGAGCGCTCGACGGCGTACTTCACGTCCTTGGACGTGATCGGGGTGCCGTCCTCGTACTTCAGGCCCGGACGCAGCTTGTACGTCCAGGTCTTGCCGCCGTCGCTGGGCTCGCCCGGGGCGGAGGCCAGGTCCGGGACCAGCTCGTTGCCGGACTCGCCGGCGCCGGGCTTGAACGTCATCAGCGGGCGGGCGTACAGCCGGCTGAGGTTGTACATGTACGCGTAGTACGTGTTGCCCGGGTCGAAGGAGTCCGGGACGTCGGAGTACTCGTACGTGACCGTCCCACCCTTCTGGGTGGAGGCGTTGACGACGTCCTTGGTCGCGGCGTTGGCCCCAGCCGACTTCGATCCGTTGTTGTCCGACTTGTCATCGGCCTTGCTGCAGGCCGAAAGCAGCAAGCTCGCACTGCCGACGACCGCAACCGCGGCCAGCACTGACCTTCGCATGATGGTCTGCTTCCCCTCCATTGTTGGAAATCTCTGGGACTCTCGATCCGGCCGCGGGTCAGCGGCTGCGCGGGTCGAGAGCGTCACGAAGACCGTCGCCGAGCAGGTTGAACGCCAGGACGGTGACGAAGATGGCGAGGCCGGGCACGATCATGAACTGCGGGTCGACCTCGTAGAAGTCGACCGCCTGGTTGAGCATGCCGCCCCACGATGCCTGCGGGGGCTGGATGCCGACACCGAGGAAGCTCAGGCTGGCCTCGAAAAGGATGTTCGTCGGGATGAGCAGCGTCGAGTAGACGATGATCGGGCCGACCAGGTTCGGGAGGAGCTCCCGGAAGAGGATGTACGGCCCCTTGGCCCCCATGCCCCGGGAGGCGTCGACGAACTCGCGCTCCCTGAGGGCCAGGGTCTGGCCGCGGACGATGCGGCCCAGATACGGCCAGTTGAAGAAACCGATGATGAAGATCAGGACACTGATGTGCAGCGGCAGGCCCTCCAGGCCGAAGGCACCGCCCTGCAGGGTGGCCGAGATGGCGATGGCGAACAGCAGCAGCGGGAACGCCAGGAAGGTGTCCATCAGACGGCTGATGATCGTGTCCACCCGGCCGCCGTAGTACCCGGCGACGACGCCGAGGATGGCGCCGATCGTGTTGGACAGCAGCGTGGCACCGAAGGCGACGACCAGCGAGACCCAGGAGCCCTCGAGGATGCGGGTGGCGATGTCGCGGCCGAACTTCGGCTCGACACCCAGCGGGTGGTCCCAGCTCATGCCGCCGAAGTCACCCTTGGGCAGCGAGGTGTTGGGGTCGATGAGGTCCTGGTTGAGGGCGTTGGGGTCCAGGCCGAGCATCGCCTGGAGGGGACGCGACAGGATCGCGAGCAGGATCAGCAGGACGACGATGACGCCGCCGGCGACGGCCGCCTTGTCCTTCTTGAAGCGGGACCAGGCGATCTGCCCCAGGGAGCGCCCCTCGATCTGGCTCTTCTCGATCCCGGAGAGCACGGCCTCAGGCTGTGCTCCAGCCTCCGCTCCCGTTGTCTCGATCGGTGCGGTCACAGTGGAATTGACCCCTCTCGGCCGGCGGTTGCCGACCCCCCTGGCTGCCGCGGTAGCGGTTGCTCTCACTCGCACACAGGGCCGACCGGCCCTGCCTAGCGGGGAGTCTTCAATGCGGGAGTGATCAGTCGCCAGAGCCAACGGGGAAAGGATGCGCAACCGTGATGCTGTTTGGGGGATTCCGTTATCCGAACAGTGGGTAACAGGGGCCGGACGCGCACCAGTTGGGGCGTATGAGGGCGGACCGGGACCTTCCGATCGCATCTACGCGCGGAGATTCACCTGCGAAACCACGCCGGGAAGACGCTCGCGCCTACGACAGAGGGGGGTGGGAGGAAACGGCTCAAGCGCAAGCGAATGCTCAGTAACGGCCCTGTGCCGGAGGGTAGCCATAGCCTCCGGCGGGGGCGGGGGCGTGTGCCTCGCGGTCGTAGAACGGCCGCGCGGCCGCCCGCATCCACAGCGCCACCGGGTCGTCCTCGTCGGCCAGGGCGACGGTCGAGACCGGCAGTCCGTCCGGGACCGCGGTGACCGACTGGAGCATCATCGAGCGCACCGCGTCCACGGCGGGCGGGCTGGTGTCGTACACGTCCAGGCCGATCGCCAGATACGGCGCCCCCAGCGCGGGCTGCACCCAGGCGCGGCGCAGGGTGCGCACGGCCGGGGTGCGGTGCGCGTTCTGCGCGAGGAGGGCGTAGAACTGCGGGATCTCGATGGCGGGCTCCGACAGCCGCAGCGGGCCCGCGGGCTGGCGGTCCAGGCCGGTGGCGATCCGGCGCAGGTCGAGCCAGGGGATGCCGACGCCGCCGCCGGGGGCGTGCGGGTTCAGCCAGAGGCCGTAGTGGTCGGGGTAGAGGGTGCGGGCCACGTCGAGCCCGTCGACGACCTCGTAACTGCGGTTCCAGCCGCTGGCCGACAGCTCCTGCGCGGAGGTGACGCACGGGGCGTAGCCGTGTCCTTCGACCTCCATGTTCCCGTACTGGGCGTCCGGGGAGCCCGCCTGACCGTGCCACAGCAGCATCCAGACCTGGCCGGTGGCCGGGGTGGCGAGCGCGCGCAGGAGGGCCTCGTAGGCGTCGTAGCGCCCGGGGGTCACCTGGCGCAGCATGTGCTCGACCTGCCCGGTCGAGGTTGTGCCGCTCGCGCTCACGTTTTACCGCCCCTTCGGGAGAACCTGGCTTTGAGCCCAGCTTAGGGCCTGCCGTTCGGATCCTGGGCGCTCCGCTCGGGGTCTCAGGGCTCGCGGGTGTAGAAGGGGCGGACCTTCGCCCGCATCCAGTCGATGACCGGGTCCTGGGCCACGTCGAGGAGGACCAGGTTGACCGGCCAGGGCACGGGGATGCGGCCGAGGGCGCGGCCCAGGGCGTCGGTGGGGGCCGCCCTCAGATCGCCCTCCCAGTGGGTCAGTTCGACGCCGACGAACATGACCGGCGGGCCCGTCTCGATCGCGGCGAGACAGCGGCGGGCGGTGGCGACGACGCCGGTCGCGGCGAACTCGGCCGAGGCGGCGGACAGGAAGTCGACCGGGTCGTCCTGCCAGTCGGGCTCGTAGAGCTTGACGCGGCCGCCGGAGGCGGGGCCGTCCAGCGGGGTGCGGCCCGCCCGGCACACCTCGGCCACCGCCGCCGGGGGCAGCGGCACGCCGACCACGCCGCCCGGGTTGACGGCGATGCCCACGTGCGGGGGCAGTCCACGGGCGAACTCCACGGCCGGGGCGACGGTGTACGCCATGTGGGAGCCGACGACCTGCCGGAACTGCTCCTCGGAGGAGAACACCGGGACATAGCCCTGGCCGTCGATCTCCATGCCGGGCAGGTCGAGCGGACCGCTGTGCGGGCCACCGCCGTTGGGCAGCGGGACCCAGACGAAGCTGCGGCCCAGCACCTCCACGATCCGGGCGCCGGCCGAGGGCCGGCCGAGGGAGGCGGAGAGCACCTCCTCCAGTTCGTTGCCGGGCCAGCCGCCGTGCGGGTGGAGAGGTGAGCCTGCCGGGAAGTCCGCCGGGAGATCCGCTGCGAAGTCCATCTGTGGGTGACCGCCTGCTGTGAATCACGTCTGAGGATCGAAAGGCTACCGGGGTCCCCGCCGTCCGGCGGGGCCCGGTCAGCCCGTGAAGCCGATCCGGCGCAGCGCCGCGGCCGCGTCCCGGTCGAGCAGCACCGCGGAGCCGCAGCCCCGGGGCAGGTCGCCGGCGGTGAGCGCGCGCATCAGCCGGGAGGCGGCGCGCCGGTGGCGCAGGAAGGCGTACCGGGAGACGCCCCGGCCGCGCTCGCGCTGTCCCGCCAGCGCGGTGTCCGGGTCGACGTCGAGCACCAGCAGGTGCAGGACTCCGCCGCGGCGCCGGGCCGCCCGGGCCAGCCAGCCGCGCACCCACGCCTGGGTGCCGCAGTCGTGCACGACGAGCCCGCCCCCGCGGCGGACGGCGCGGCGCAGCCCGGCGTAGTGGGAGAGGCGGACCAGGGGCCGGTAGAACGCGTAGGGCAGGAGGCGGGGCATCCGGGCGTCCCAGCGGTCCCGGGTGTCCTGGGAGTCGACGCGCGGGCCGGGCACGGTCCGCCGCATCAGGGTGGACTTGCCGCTGCCGGGCAGACCGGTGATCACGACGAGGTCGCGTGGGCCGAACAGCAGGGCGTGCGGGCCGCGGCCGGACCGCTCGCGCAGATCGCGGACGACGGGCGCGGGCGCGGCGGTCCCGACGGCGGGGGCCGCCGGCTGCCCGGGCAGGGCGATGCCCGAGGTCGTGGCGTACGCCGAGGTGCGCTTCACCGTCATCGTCCTCCTCCGCATACAGGCTTCCCCGTCCCCACCGTGTGTAAAGAGAAGGTAATGGAGTCTCGCCTCCGATTTCGTTCGCTTACTGCCACAGGCCGGTTACAGATGTGGCCTGGGGCAGAGGGGGCCGGGCATGCGATGATGGCGGCGCCAACTGCATACCGGCCGCTTGAATCCGCGCGGGAGAGTCCCCGGCAGTACGCCGCCGGGGCGCCGAAGGAGCAAGTCCCTCCCTTGAATCTCTCAGGCCCCGTTACCGCGCGGGCGAGGCACATCTGAAAAGCGGGCCACCGTGCGCGGTGGCTCCACCCAAGGTGCAAGCCATGAACTTCCCCTCCGGGGGTCGTGGCGAACCTCTCAGGTTCCGATGACAGATGGGGAGGAACGTTCCTCGCCCGTCTGCCCTTGGAGAAGACCGACCGATGAGCAGTACCGCAGCCTCCGCACCGCGCCGTACCGCGCTCGATGCCCTGCATCGCTCGCTCGGCGCCACCATGACCGACTTCGCCGGCTGGGACATGCCCCTGCGCTACGGCTCCGAGCGCGACGAGCACAACGCGGTGCGCACCCGGGCCGGCCTGTTCGACCTGTCCCACATGGGTGAGATCACGGTCACCGGCGCCCAGGCGGCGGCCTTCCTGAACCACGCCCTGGTCGGCAACATCGCCTCCGTCGGCGTCGGCCGCGCCCGCTACACCATGATCTGCCAGGCGGACGGCGGCATCCTCGACGACCTGATCGTGTACCGGCTCGCCGAGACGGAGTACATGGTCGTCGCCAACGCCTCCAACGCCCAGGTCGTGCTCGACGCCCTGACCGAGCGGGTGACCGGCTTCGACGCCGAGGTCCGCGACGACCGCGACGCGTACGCGCTGATCGCCGTCCAGGGCCCCGAGTCCCCCGGCATCCTGAAGTCCCTCACCGACGCCGACCTCGACGGCCTGAAGTACTACGCCGGCCTGCCCGGCACCGTCGCCGGCGTGCCCGCCCTGATCGCCCGCACGGGCTACACCGGGGAGGACGGCTTCGAGCTGTTCGTGAAGCCGGAGCACGCCGTGGAGCTGTGGCAGGCGCTGACCGAGGCCGGCGAGGGCGTCGGCCTGGTCCCCTGCGGCCTGTCCTGCCGGGACACGCTCCGCCTGGAGGCGGGCATGCCGCTGTACGGCAACGAGCTGTCGACCTCGCTCACCCCCTTCGACGCCGGGCTCGGCCGGGTGGTGAAGTTCGAGAAGGAGGGCGACTTCGTGGGGCGCGAGGCGCTCCGGGCGGCCGCCGCCAAGGCCGAGACGGACCCGCCGCGCGTCCTGGTGGGCCTGGTCGCCGAGGGCCGCCGGGTCCCGCGCGCCGGGTACCCGGTCGTCGCCGGCGGCGAGGTCGTCGGCGAGGTGACCTCGGGCGCCCCCTCCCCCACCCTGGGCAAGCCGATCGCCATGGCCTACGTCGACGCCGCGCACGCGGCGCCGGGCACCCCCGGTGTCGGCGTGGACATCCGCGGCAGCCACGAGCCGTACGAGGTCGTGGCGCTGCCGTTCTACAAGCGCCAGAAGTAGGACCCGCGAGCGGCACGAGCACCGCCGCGCGTACAGACTGGCAGGGCGGCGTGCGACCCCGCACGCCCGCCGCCATGTCCGTGTCCCCCGTCCCCCATTCATCAGCACTCCCGCGTGTACAGGAGAATTCAGGCCATGAGCAACCCCCAGCAGCTGCGTTACAGCAAGGAGCACGAGTGGCTCGCGACCGCCGAGGACGGCGTCGCCACGGTCGGCATCACCGAGTTCGCGGCGAACGCGCTCGGCGACGTCGTCTACGCCCAGCTCCCCGAGGTCGGCTCGACCGTGACCGCGGGTGACACCTGTGGCGAACTGGAGTCGACGAAGTCCGTCTCCGACCTGTACTCCCCGGTCACCGGCGAGGTCACCGAGATCAACGAGGACGTGGTGAACGACCCGGCCCTGGTGAACTCGGCCCCCTTCGAGGGCGGCTGGCTGTTCAAGGTGCGCGTCACGGAGGAGCCGGCCGACCTGCTCTCCGCCGACGAGTACGCCGCCCACACCGCCGGCTGAGGAGCCGTAGTCCCCCATGTCTGAGAACTCCCTTCTGAACACGCCCCTGCACGAGCTGGACCCGGCGGTCGCCGCGGCGCTCGACGCGGAGCTGGAGCGTCAGCAGTCCACCCTCGAGATGATCGCGTCGGAGAACTTCGCTCCGCTCGCCGTCATGGAGGCGCAGGGCTCGGTCCTGACGAACAAGTACGCCGAGGGCTACCCCGGCCGGCGCTACTACGGCGGCTGCGAGCACGTCGACGTCGCCGAGCAGATCGCGATCGACCGGGTCAAGGAGCTGTTCGGCGCCGAGTACGCCAACGTGCAGCCGCACTCGGGCGCCTCGGCCAACCAGGCCGCGCTGTTCGCGCTGGCCCAGCCGGGCGACACCATCCTGGGCCTGGACCTGGCGCACGGCGGCCACCTCACCCACGGGATGCGGCTGAACTTCTCCGGCAAGCAGTTCCAGGTGGTCGCGTACCACGTGGACGCCGAGACCGGTCTGGTCGACATGGACGAGGTGGAGCGCCTCGCCAAGGAGCACCGCCCGAAGGTGATCATCGCGGGCTGGTCGGCGTACCCCCGGCAGCTGGACTTCGCGGCCTTCCGCCGGATCGCCGACGAGACCGGCGCCTACCTGTGGGTCGACATGGCCCACTTCGCGGGTCTGGTCGCGGCCGGGCTGCACCCCAACCCGGTGCCGCACGCCGACGTGGTCACCTCGACCACCCACAAGACGCTCGGCGGTCCGCGCGGCGGGATCATCCTGGCCCGCAGCAAGGAGTTCGCGAAGAAGCTGAACTCCTCCGTCTTCCCGGGCTTCCAGGGCGGTCCGCTGGAGCACGTGATCGCCGCCAAGGCGGTCTCGTTCAAGGTGGCCGCCTCCGAGGAGTTCAAGGAGCGCCAGCGCCGCACGGTCGAGGGCGCCCGGATCCTCGCGGATCGGCTGACCGCGGCGGACGCCCGCGAGGCCGGCGTGAACGTGCTGTCCGGCGGCACGGACGTGCACCTGATCCTGGTCGACCTGCGCGACTCCGAGCTGGACGGGCAGCAGGCCGAGGACCGCCTCCACGAGGTCGGGATCACGGTCAACCGCAACGCGGTGCCGAACGACCCGCGTCCGCCGATGGTGACCTCCGGGCTGCGCATCGGCACCCCGGCGCTGGCCACCCGCGGTTTCACCGCGGAGGACTTCACCGAGGTCGCCGACGTGATCGCCGAGACGCTGAAGCCGTCCTACGACGCCGCGGCGCTCAAGGCCCGGGTGAAGGCGCTCGCCGACAAGCACCCGCTCTACGCCGGTCTGAACAAGTAGGACCGTCGTCCCTTCCCCGGGGCGTCCCGCACACTCGAAGGTGCGGGGCCCCCGGGGAAGGCCCCCCGCACGACCCCGCACCACCCCGCACCGAGGAGTTTCCGTGGCCATATCGGTCTTCGACCTGTTCTCGATCGGCATCGGCCCGTCCAGCTCCCACACGGTGGGCCCGATGCGGGCGGCCCGTATGTTCGCGCGCCGGCTGCGCAACGAGGGCCTGCTGGAGTCCGCCACCGCCGTCCGGGCCGAGCTGTACGGCTCGCTGGGCGCCACCGGGCACGGGCACGGCACCCCGAAGGCGGTGCTGCTCGGCCTGGAGGGCGACTCGCCGCGCACGGTGGATGTCGAGTCCGCCGACCAGCGGGTGGAGTCGATCAAGGAGTCGGGCCGGCTGCGGCTGCTCGGCGAGCGCGAGATCGCCTTCTCCTTCGACGACGACCTGGTCCTGCACCGCCGCAAGGCGCTCCCGTACCACGCGAACGGCATGACCCTGTGGGCGTACGACGCCCAGCGCGCCGAGCTGCTGACGAAGACGTACTACTCGGTGGGCGGCGGTTTCGTCGTCGACGAGGACGCGGTCGGCGAGGACCGGATCAAGCTCGACGACACCGTCCTGAAGTACCCGTTCCGCACGGGCGACGAGCTGCTGCGCCTGACCCGTGAGACGGGCCTGTCGATCTCGGCGCTGATGCTGGAGAACGAGCGGGCCTGGCGCACCGAGGAGGAGATCCGCGAGGGCCTGCTGGAGATCTGGCGGGTGATGCGGGAGTGCGTGGCGCGGGGCATGTCCCGCGAGGGCATCCTGCCCGGCGGGCTGAAGGTGCGGCGCCGGGCCGCGAACACCGCGCGCAAGCTGCGTTCCGAGGGGGACGCGAAGGCGCTGGCCATGGAGTGGATCACGCTCTACGCGATGGCCGTGAACGAGGAGAACGCCGCCGGCGGCCGGGTGGTCACCGCCCCGACGAACGGCGCGGCCGGCATCATCCCGGCCGTCCTGCACTACTACATCAACTTCGTGCCGGGCGCCGACGAGGAGGGCGTGGTCCGCTTCCTGCTGGCCGCGGGCGCGATCGGCATGCTCTTCAAGGAGAACGCCTCGATCTCCGGCGCCGAGGTCGGCTGCCAGGGCGAGGTCGGCTCGGCCTGCTCGATGGCGGCGGGCGCGCTGGCGGAGGTGCTGGGCGGCTCCCCGGAGCAGGTGGAGAACGCCGCCGAGATCGGCATGGAGCACAACCTGGGCCTCACCTGCGACCCGGTCGGCGGTCTCGTGCAGATCCCCTGCATCGAGCGCAACGGCATGGCGGCCGTCAAGGCGGTCACGGCGGCCCGGATGGCGATGCGCGGCGACGGCTCGCACAAGGTGTCCCTGGACAAGGTCATCAAGACGATGAAGGACACGGGCGCCGACATGTCCGTCAAGTACAAGGAGACGGCTCGCGGAGGGCTCGCCGTGAACATCATCGAATGTTGACGATTCCACGTCGATGACGCGTCAGCCGTGCCACGGTGGGGCATGAGCCAGGTCAACTCCTGTCCCCCCAGGCACCCCAGGGAGTCCCCCCATGCTGCGCGGCATCGACGTGAGCGCGTACCAGTCCTCCTCCTACGACACCGACGGCCTCTCCTTCGTCTTCGTCAAGGCGACGGAGGGCCGTTCGTACGTCAACCCGAAGCTCTCCGCCCAGACCAGGCACGGCCGTGACGCGGGCCTGGTCGTCGGCTACTACCACTTCCTGTGGCCCGGGAACCTGACCGCCCAGGCCGACTACTTCCTGAAGCACGCGCCGGAGAAGGCGGGGGACATCCTCGCCGTCGACTGGGAGACGACCGGCGAGGGCACGCACGCGAGCAACGCGGAGAAGGACCGGTTCATCCGGCTCCTGAAGGAGAAGCGCCCGGACAACCGGGTGGTCCTGTACTGCAACCGCCACTACTGGCTGAACGTCGACACCACGTCGTACGCCGGGGACGGCCTGTGGATCGCCGACTACGTCACCAAGGGCAAGCCGCGGATCAAGGCGAAGTGGCGCTTCCACCAGTACACGGACGACCCGCTGGACAAGAACGTCGGGAATTTCGCCGACAAGGCGGCGCTGCGGGAGTGGGCCGGGAACGCCTGAAGGGGCGCCTTCCCTGAGGGGAGGGCGCCCCTTCACAGGGGTCCTGACGGTCCTACTTGCTCAGGAAGGCCCAGAACTCGTCGAAGGACAGCACCTTGTCGCCGTTGAGGTCGCGGCTCTTGATGATGGCCTCGGCGACGGACTCGGTGACGTTCCAGTCGCCGCCCTGGGCGAGGGCGGTCTTGAACTCGGCGGCGGTGATGGTGCCGTCGCCGTCCGCATCGATGCGCTCGAACTGCTTGCGTGCTTCCTCGATGTCGATGTGCGCCACCGGTCCGCCCCTCTGTTCGCGTGTACTCGCGTCAAGTCGTAGTCGTGCTGGCTTTTTGCCGCAGGTCAGATTATCCGTTCGCGACGGCGGGGCGGCCCTCAGCGTTCGGTGACCCTCATCTCGAACCAGGTGGTCTTGCCGCGGGGCAGCAGATCCACGCCCCAGCGGTCGGCGAGCTTGTCGACGAGGAAGAGCCCCCGGCCGCTGACGTCCATCTCCTGGACCGGCATCAGACAGGGCAGACCGCGGGAGGGGTCGCGGACCTCGATCCGGATCCAGCCGCGCCGGCGGCGCATCCGTAAGCCGAAGACCCGGGCGCCGGTGTGACGGACGGCGTTGCCGACGAGTTCGGAGACGAGGAGGACGGCGTCCTCGGCCATTCTGGGACTCAGGGCCCACTGCCGCAGGACCACGGTCTGGGTCAGCCGGCGTGCGGTGGCGGCCGATTCGGGGCGGGACGGCAGCGGAACTTCGGCCTCCGTGGGATTGCCGAACAGCTCCAGCGCCTTCGCGGCAGTGTCGTCCTCGACCGCCGGCGACCAGCGCGCCGCGGCCGCACGGCTGTGTCCCCGCGGCTGTTCGATACCCTCCAGCCCCGCCATGCCCCCATCATGGCCGTCCGCGGGGCTCCGCGTGGCCGTTCCCGAGGAATACACCCCCCGGAAGGGGTCATTCCGCCGCAGCCGATCGGCATATGCCACCGGCAGTTCGGAGCCCTCCACAGCCCCGCTGAGCTGCGGCGGAAGGCCTCTCGGCGGCCCTTGCCCGACTCCCTCGACAAGGCGCGCTTAAGGCTGCCTTAAGACTGACATAAGCCGCCCCATCGAGGGATCCGGGTCAGACACAGCGTCAATTGCAAGGGGTGCGGCGGAGGTTCACCGGACCGCGCGGACGCGTCAGAGGAACTTCGCCTTGCCGGGACCCTCCTCGACGAAGCTGCGCATCCCGCGTTCGCGATCCTCGGTCGCGAACAGGCCCGCGAACCAGTTCCGCTCGACGGCGAGGCCCGTCTCGATGTCCGTCTCCAGGCCGGTGTCGATGGACTCCTTGGCCGCGCGCAGCGCGATCGCCGGCCCCTGGGCCAGCCTCGCCGCCCAGGCGTGCGCCTCGGCGTAGACCTGGTCGGCCGCCACCACGCGGTCCACCAGGCCGAGTTCGCGGGCCTCCTCGGCCTTGACCATCCGGCCCGTGAAGATCAGGTCCTTGGCCTTCGACGGGCCGACCAGACGGGCCAGCCGCTGGGTCCCGCCCGCGCCCGGGATGAGGCCGAGCAGGATCTCGGGCTGGCCCAGCTTGGCGTTGTCCGCGGCGATACGGAAGTCGGCGCACAACGCCAGCTCGCAGCCGCCGCCGAGCGCGTAGCCGGTCACCGCGGCCACGACGGGCTTGGGGATGCGGGCCACCGCCGTGAACGACTCCTGCAGGGCCCGGGCCCGCACGACCATCGCCGTGTGGTCCATGGCCTGCATCTCCTTGATGTCCGCGCCGGCCGCGAACACCTTCTCCCCGCCGTAGATCACCACGGCCCGCACGTCGTCCCGGCGGCCCGCCTCCTCGGCGAGTTCCTTGAGCCGGTCCTGGGTGGCGACGTCCAGCGCGTTCATCGGCGGCCGGTCGAGACGGAGGGTACCGACGCCTTCGGCGACTTCGAGATTCACGGTCATGCGAGCAGGTTAACGGGGGCTAACGCGCGGCGGAGGGGTGCGGTCGGTCACATGCCGTGCCCGGGAACGCGAACGGCCCCGGTGCGAAGCGCACCAGGGCCGTCAGGCCGTCACCAGGCGGGCCCTACGCCTTCCACTTCTCCCAGGACATGTTCCAGCCGTTCAGGCCGTTGTCCGGGGCCACCGTGGCGTCGGCGGAGTTCTTCACGACGACGACGTCGCCGATCATCGAGCGGTTGTAGAACCAGGCGGCCGGGGCGTTCTTGTCCCAGGCGCCCTTGACGTCGCGCAGGCCGACGCAGCCGTGGCTGGCGTTGCTGTTGCCGAAGGCGCCGCTCGCCCAGTAGTTGCCGTGGATGAAGGTGCCGGAGTCGGTCAGGCGGATGGCGTGCGGCACGTCCTTGATGTCGTACTCGCCGTCGTAGCCGACCGTGTCGCCGTTCATCCGGGTCTGGACGAACTTCTCGGTCATGACCATCTGGCCGTTCCAGGTCTCGTAGCCGGGCGCGCCCGTCGTGACCGGGATCGTCCTGATGGTCTTGCCGTCGCGGGTGACCTTCATCTTCTTGGTCTTCACGTCGACGTAGGAGACCTGGCTGCGGCCGATGGTGAAGGTGATCTTCTTGTCCTGCTTGCCGTAGACGCCGTCGCGGCCCTCGACGCCGTCGAGGTCGAGGTCGACGGTGACCTTGGTACCGGCCTTCCAGTACTTCTCGGGGCGGAAGTCCAGGCGGTCGTTGCCGAACCAGTGGCCGGCGACCTCGACGGCCGGCTCGGTCTTGATGGTGACGGCCTTCTCGACGTCCTCCGGGTTGGTGATGCCCCGGTCGAAGCGGAGGGAGAACGGCATGCCGACCCCGACCGTGGAGCCGTCCTCGGGGGTGAACCTGCCGAGGAAGGTGGCCTTCGGGGTGAGCGTCGTGAAGTCGGAGTCCTTCGTGGTCTCGACACCCTCGGTGTCCTTGGCGACCGCGTGCACCGTGTACGTGGTGGAGGCGGCGAGATGCCGGGACGGCGTCCAGCTGGCGCCGTCGCCGGATATCTCGCCATCGACCGCGTTGCCCTTGGCGTCCTTGACCTCGACGGCGGTCAGCCTGCCCTTGGCCGCGGTGACCTTCAGCGCGCCGCTGGTGTCGACGGACTTCGCCCCGTCCTTCGGGGCTATGGTCACCTCCGCGCTGGACTTGCGGACCTCGGCCTGCGAGGAGTCCCCGCCCTTGGCCCCGTCCGCGCCCTTGTCCGATCCGCCGCCGCCCCCGCACGCGGCGACCGCCAGCAGCAGCACTCCGGCCAGTGCCGCCATGCCCTTGCGTCCGCGCCGCGCGCGTGCGTCAACCGACGCCCCCCATATCGGCCGCACGTTCAATTCCGTGTCCCTCCCCCGGGCCTCAGCGGGCCCAATCCCCCGCGCGTCCACCGCGCTCACCGGCGCATATTAACCACAAGGTCAGGTCGCCGACGTCGGTGCGTCTGTCACCGTTTCGTTCCAACATCACCGGCCGGGTGGGACGGCCCCCCGCCGCCCCACCCGGCGCCGCCCGCCGCCTACTTCACGGCGCTTCCCGCCTTCCAGTCCTTCCAGCCCATGTTCCATCCCCCGAGGCCGTTGTCCGGGGCGACCTGCTTGTCGTTGCTGTGCACGACCTCGACGACGTCCCCGATGAGGCTGCGGTCGAAGAACCAGCCCGCGGGGGTGTCGGAGCCGCCGCCCTTGACGTCCCGCAGCCCCACGCACCCGTGGCTGACGTTGCTGTGCCCGAACACCGAGGCGTCCGCCCAGTAGTTGCCGTGCAGGAACGTGCCCGAGCGGGTCAGGCGCATGGCGTGCGGGACGTCGGGGATGTCGTACTCGCCCTTGCCGTCGGCCTTCCTGAAGCCGACGGTGGCGCCGTTCATCCGGGTCAGCTCCAGCATCTCGGTGACCACCATCTTGCCGTTGTAGGTGGTGGTCGCGGGGGCGCCCGCGGTGACCGGCACGGTTGTCAGAAGGGCGCCGTCGCGCCGCACCTCCATGGTGTGCCGGGCCGCGTCGACGACGGAGACCTGGTGGCGGCCGACGGTGAAGGAGAACGTCTTGCGCTGCAGGCCGTACACGTCCGGTGCCCCCTCGACGTCCCGCAGGTCCAGCGCGACGGTGACCCGGGTGCCGGGCTTCCAGTAGTGCTCGGGGCGGAAGTCCAGGCGGGTCGCGCCGAACCAGTGCGGGCGGATCTCCACGGCCGGTTCGGCGGTGACGCGGACGGCGCGCTCCACGGCGGCCCGGTGGGCGATCGCGCGGCTGAACTCCAGGGAGACGATCATCCCGGTGCCGACGGTCGCGCGGTCCTCGGGGGTGACGTAGCCGATGAACCGCTTCTCGGGGACGTACGTGGTGAAGGTCGTGTGCCGTGCGCTGCGGCGTCCGTGGCCGTCGAGGGCCACCGCGTCGACCGTGTACCGGGCGGCCAGCGCGAGCCGGGGCTCGTCCGGCTCCCAGCGCAGGCCATCCTTGGAGATGTGCCCGGGCACCGGGGCCTCCTCGGCGTCCTGCGACTTCACCACCCGCACCGACTCCAGGCGCCCGCTGCGCACCCGGACCAGCAGCCGGTCGTCCGGGGACGCGCCCTTGGTGCCGTCCTTCGGTGTCACCCGGATGACGTCCTCGGCCGCAGGCGCCTTGTTCAGCAGCCGGTCGAGCCCGGCCGCGTCGCCGTCCTCGGTGCAGCCGGCCACTCCCGCCAGCAGTCCCGCCCATGTCAGTACGGCGGCCACCACGGCCACCGCGCGCCGCGCGCGCCCTTGTACGTGCCTCACGAAGACCCCAACGACGGGGGCGGCCCTGGGGAAACGTGAGTGCGAGCTACGCGGTGGGCAGAACAGTGGGGAGACGACGCGACGGGGAGCCGCGGTACGGGACGCCCGCGGCCCCCTTCCCTACGCGTGTGGTCCCTGAGCCGTGGGAGGCCGTCAGGTGTCGAGCGCAGCCGAGCAGGAGGCGGTGGCCGGGGCGGTCGCCGCTGAGGAGGGGCGCCCGGCCACCGCGGTGAACGGGGCACGCGGCAGGGCGCCGGGGGTGCCCGTGTGGCCGGGGACGCCGGTGCCGCTCGGCGCCCGCTTCCGGGTGGGCCCGGACGGGGTGGCGGGCACCAACTTCGCGCTGTGGGCGGGCGGGGCGGAGGCCGTGGAGCTGTGCCTGTTCGACGAGCGGGGCAAGGAGACCCGCGCCGGGCTGACCGAGCTGACGCACGAGATCTGGCACGGCTTCGTGCCGGGGGTGATGCCCGGGCAGCGCTACGGCTACCGGGTGCACGGCCGCTGGGACCCGTGGACCGGCGCCCGCTGGAACCCGGCGAAGCTGCTGCTCGACCCGTACGCGCGCGCGGTGGACGGCGACTTCGGCCTGCCGCCCGAGGTGTACGGCCATGTCCGGGACTGGCCCCAGCAGCATGTCGCGGACACCGTGCGCGACGAGCGGGACTCGGCGCCGTACGTCCCCAAGGGGGTGGTCGTGCACGACGACGCCCCCGACGACGAGTGGCAGGACGACCGCCGCCCGAAGACGCCCTGGGCCGACTCGGTGATCTACGAGCTGCATGTGCGCGGCTTCACCCGGCTGCACCCCGGCATCCCGGAGGACCTGCGCGGCACCTACGCCGGGCTGGCGCACCCGGCGGCGATCGAGCACCTGGTGGGGCTGGGGGTGACGGCGGTGGAGCTGCTGCCGGTGCACCAGTTCGCGCACGAGGACCATCTGCTGCGCCGCGGTCTGCGCAACTACTGGGGCTACAACTCCATCGGCTACTTCGCCCCGCACGCCGCGTACGCCGCCTCGGGGACGACCGGCCAGCAGGTCGGCGAGTTCAAGCGGATGGTGCGCGCGCTGCACGCGGCCGGGATCGAGGTCATCCTCGACGTCGTCTACAACCACACGGCGGAGGCGGGCGAGCTGGGCCCGACGCTGTCGCTGAAGGGCATCGACAACCGGGGCTACTACCGGCTGCAGGGGGACGCCCGCCGCTACGCCGACTACACGGGCTGCGGGAACACCCTGCACGTCGTCCAGCCGCACGTCCTGCGGCTCATCACCGACTCGCTGCGGTACTGGGTGACGGAGATGGGGGTGGACGGCTTCCGGTTCGACCTGGCCGCCGCGCTGGCCCGCTCGATGCACGACGTCGACATGCTGTCGCCGTTCCTCGCGGTGATCGCGCAGGACCCGGTGCTGCGGCGGGTGAAGCTGATCGCCGAGCCGTGGGACGTCGGCTCGGGCGGCTACCAGGTGGGCGCCTTTCCCCCGCTGTGGACGGAGTGGAACGACCGCTACCGGGACGCCGTGCGGGACTTCTGGCGCGGCGCCCTGCCGGACGTACGGGACCTCGGGTACCGCCTGTCGGGGTCGAGCGACCTGTACGCCTGGGGCGGGCGCAGGCCGTACGCCTCGGTGAACTTCGTGACCGCGCACGACGGTTTCACGCTGCGGGACATGGTGTCCTACGAGCACAAGCACAACGAGGCGAACGGCGAGGGCAACCGGGACGGCTCGAACGACAACCGGTCCTGGAACTGCGGCGCCGAGGGCGAGACGGACGACCCGGAGGTCCTCGCGCTGCGGCGGCGGCAGCTGCGGAACCTGCTGACCACGCTGCTGCTGTCGACGGGCGTGCCGATGCTGGTCGCGGGCGACGAGATGGGGCGCACCCAGCGCGGCAACAACAACGCCTACTGCCAGGACAACGAGATCAGCTGGCTGGACTGGGGGCTGCTGGAGGAGCCGGGCTGGAAGGCGCTGTCCGATCTGACGGCGCGGCTGATCGCGCTGCGCCACGACCATCCGGTGCTGCGCCGCCGGGCGTTCTTCTCGGGCCGGGCGCACTCGGCGGACGGGCTGCGCGACCTGGCCTGGTTCACCGCGCGCGGCACGGAGATGACGGAGGCCGACTGGTACGCGCCGGCCGCCACGCTGGGCATGTATCTGTCCGGCCGGGACATCCCGGGCCGGGACGAGCGGGGTGCGCCCGTCCTCGACGACAGCTTCCTCGTGGTCCTGCACGCCGGGCACCGGCCGGTGCGGTTCGTCCTGCCGGGGACGCCGTGGGCGCGGCGGTACGAGGTGGTGGTCGACACCTCGCGGGAGGAGCAGGACGGGGCGCCGGGCGTGGAGCAGCCGGCGGGGACGGAGATCACCGTGCCGGAGCGGGCCGTGCTGCTGCTGCGGGTGGCCGGCTGATCAGCCGAGGATGCCCCGCTCGTAGGCGGTGGCGACGGCGGCCGCGCGGTCGTTGACGCCGAGCTTGGCGTACAGGTGCGTGAGGTGGGTCTTCACGGTGGCCTCGCTGATGAACAGCTCGCGGGCGATCTCCCGGTTGGAGGTGCCCCGGGCGACCAGTGCCAGGACCTCGCGCTCGCGTGCCGACAGCGGTTCGTCGCGGTCGTTCCTGGGGGCGCGCACGGCGCAGACCAGCCGGGAGGCGACGGCCGGCGAGAGGACCGTACGGCCCTCGGCGGCGGCCCGGACCGCGGTGAACAGCTCGTCGCGCGGGGCGTCCTTGAGGAGATAGCCGGTGGCGCCCGCCTCGATGGCGGGCAGTGTGTCGGTGTCGGTGTCGTAGGTGGTCAGCACGAGGACCCGGGCGCGGGCGCCGGCGCGGGTGAGGTGGGCGATGGCCGCGACCCCGCCGCCGCCCGGCATGCGCAGGTCCATGAGGATCACGTCCGGGTCGAGGTCCGCGGCCCGCTCCACGGCCTCCTCGCCGCTCGCGGCCTCGCCGAGCACGGTGAAGCCGGGCGCGGACTCGAACATGCCGCGCAGTCCGTCCCGGACGACGGGGTGGTCGTCGACGATCAGCAGGGTGATGGGGGACGCGTCAGGGCTCATGGCGCACCAACGGTACGCGAGCCGACAGGGCGGTGCCGCGCCCCGGTTCGGCCTCCACGGCGAGGCAGCCGGCGATGCGCTCGGCGCGGGCCCGCATCCCGGCGAGCCCGAAGCCGCCGTCACGGCTGCGTTCGGGCAGGGCGTCCGGGTCGAAGCCGCGGCCGTCGTCGCGGATGTCGAGGATGACCTCGTCGCCGAGGAAGGTGAGGGTGACGCCCACCCGGGTCGCGTCCGCGTGCCGGGCGGTGTTGGACAGGGCTTCCTGCGCGATGCGGAGCAGGGTCGCCGACAGTTCGTCGTGGAGGTGCTCGGCGGTGCCGGTGACGGTGAAGTCGGCGCGGGTGCCGGTGCGTTCGGACCACTCGGCGACCGTGCCCTTCAAAGCCTGCGGCAGGCTGCCATGCTCCAGGGCGACGGGGGCGAGGTTGTGCACCGAGCGGCGGGCCTCGCCGAGGCTGTGCCGGGCGAGCGCGGAGGCGCGGTCGAGGTGGGTGCGGGCGGTGGCCAGGTCGGGGGCGCCTGCGACGACCTGGAGCTGGGCGATGATCCCGGTCAGGCCCTGCGCGAGGGTGTCGTGGATCTCGGCGGCGAGACGGCGGCGCTCGTCGGCGACGCCCGCCTCCCGGGCCTGGACGAGCAACTGGCTGTGCAGGGCGGCGTTCTCGGCGAGGGCCTGGTGCAACGCGGTGTTGGCGCGCTCCAGTTCGGCGATGGTCTCGGCGCGGGCGCGGGAGCGTTCCTCCTGCTGGGCGGTGAGATGGCCGACGACGACGAGGAGGACGCTGTTGACCAGCACCAGCCCGGCGAACACCGCCCACTGCACGGGCCGCTGGAAGGGCAGCCCGCCGGCCTGCGAGCCCGAGACGGTGACCGCGCAGGCGAACGGCCCGGCCCAGCGCAGCCGCCGCCCCCGCATCAGTTCCTCGGCGTCGAAGTAGCCGGCGGCCGCGTAGAACGCGAAGAACGGGTTGAGCCAGGTCAGCGCGAAGCCGAGGGCCCAGCGCACCGCGTAGTACACGGTCCCGGCGGCGGACGGGCCGGGCCGGGTGCGGTTCGTGCGGCCCCACCACAGCTGCAGCACGAGGCCGGCGAGCACCAGGGCGCCGACCGCCGTCCGCTCCCCCGCGCCGGGCGTCAGTTCGGCGGTGGCCAGCGACAGCAGGGTGGCGACGGCGAGCAGGACGTACGGCCCCTTGGCGCGGATCACCTGCCAGCGCCGTTCGATGTCCCGGTCCGACAGGGTCATGGCACCAGTCTGCACGGCGGGCCGCCTACTCCCAGCGGAACCAGCGGGCGGCCGCCCCCGACAGCAGCACCGCCCAGCCGGCCATCACGCCCAGGTCGGCCCAGCCGGGCCAGTCGCCGGCCGTGGCGTCCCCGAGGGCGCGGGCGGCGGCCCCGAACGGGGTGAGGACGACGATGTCCGCCATGAGGTCCGGCATGGACGGCACCGGCAGCCACACACCCGCGGAGAACAGCATCGGGAAGAACACCACCGTGCCGACCGCGCCCGCGATCTTCACGGTGCGGGACACCGCCGAGATCAGCGCGCCGAGCGCGAGGGCGGCGAGGACGGCGAGGAGCAGCGCCGGCAGATAGCCGAACGGCTGCCGGGGCAGGTGCACGTCGCAGAGGATCCGGCCGACGGTGAGCGTCAGCAGGGCGGAGAGGATCGCGGCGACGGCGTGCACCAGCATCTGCGCGGACAACAGCGCCGACGGGCGGACCGGTGTGGTGGCCATCCGGCGCAGGATGCCGTGCTCCCGGTAGCCGGTGAGGCCGGCCGGCATCGCCTGCACCCCGGCGACGATGAGGCCGACGAGCACGGTGACGGGGACGTAGGTGTCGACGACGCGCAGCCCGCCGAGCGCGTCCTGGGGCTCGCGGAACGCGGGGACGGCGCCCAGGATCACCAGGAGCAGCGGCGGGAAGGCGAGGATCCAGAACAGGCTCCCCGGTTCCCGGGCGAGCAGCCGGGCCTCGGTGCGCAGGACGGCGGTGTTCATGAGGAGGTCTCCGTGAGGTCCAGGTAGGCGTCGTCCAGGGTGGCGTCGCCGACGCGCAGGTGGTGGGCGGTGACGCGGTGCCGGGCGAGCAGGCTGATGACGGCGTTCACCGTCTCGTCGCCGCCGGCCAGGGTGATCCGGCCGTCCTTGTGGCTGACGGAGGCGAGTCCGGGCAGCGCGTTCAGCTCCCGCTCGTCCAGCGGCGCGGACGGCGTGAAGGTGATGACGGTGGCGCCGGCGGAGCGGCGGATGAGCCCGGCGGGCGTGTCGAGGGCGGCGAGGCGGCCCTGGTCGATCACGGCGACGCGGTCGCAGAGCCGCTGGGCCTCCTCCATGAAGTGGGTGACGAGCAGGACGGTCACCCCGCTGTCCCGGACCTCCTCGACGAGCCGCCAGGTGTCGCGGCGGGCCCGCGGGTCGAGTCCGGTGGTCAGTTCGTCGAGGACGACGACACGCGGGTCGCCGACGAGGGCGAGCGCGATGAACAGGCGCTGCTTCTGCCCGCCGGACAGCTTGCCGAACCGGGTGTCCAGCCGGGCGGTCAGGCCCAGCCGTTCGGCGAGCGGACGCCAGTCGGCGGGCGCCGGGTGCAGGGCCGCGTACAGGCGCAGCGCCTCGCCCACGGTGATCTTCTCCTGCAGGCGGCCCTCCTGGAGCTGGGCGCCGAGGACCCGGGTGAGGCGGTCGTGGTCGGCGACGGGGTCGAGGCCGGCGACCCGCACCCGGCCGGCGTCGGGGACGCGCAGACCCTCGACGCACTCGACGGTGGTGGTCTTCCCCGCCCCGTTCGGGCCGAGGATGCCGAAGACCTCGCCCTCCTCGACGGTGAAGGAGACGCCGTCGACGACGGTCCGGCCGCCGTAGGACTTGCGCAGATCGGTGACTTCGATGACGGGCATGCCCTCAGCCTCGCGACGCGGGCCGGACCACGGCATCGGCCGTCCCGCTCGCAAACGCATCCCCCGATCGGATGATGGGCGGGTACGACCTCGCCGCCCGCCGGTCCTACGGCCCGCCGAACACGCAGGTCGTAGGACCAGCGGCGGACCGGGGTCCGGCCGAAACTCGGTGGGAAGTGTCAGTGGCGAACCGTAGGCTCGCTGCTGATGGCCACTACACAGGAAACCCCGGGGACCAGGTCCGACCGATCCGCCGTGCGCACGCTGCTGCGCCTGTGGCCGTACGTGCGGCCGGTGCGGGCGCGGTGGTTCACCGCCGCCGCCGTGGCCGTCGTCGCCTCCTGTCTGGCCCTCGTCATCCCGCTGGTCCTGAAGTGGATGGTGGACGGCCCGATCACCGACCGCGACCCGGCGGGCGTGTGGCTCGGCGCGCTGTTCCTGCTGCTTCTCGGCATCGGGGAGGCCCTGTTGTTCGGGCTGCGGCGCTGGCTGGTGGCGCGTCCGCTGGCCGGTGTCGAGGCGTCGATGCGGGCGGAGCTGTACCGGCATCTGCAGCGCCTGCCGGTGGCGTTCCACGACCGGTGGGCGTCGGGGCAGCTGCTGTCGCGCGGCACCACCGATCTGATGCTGGTCCGGATGTTCCTGGCGTTCCCGCTGACGTTCCTGCTGGTCAACAGCGTGACGATCCTGGTGGGCGTCATCATCATGCTGGTCCAGGACGTCACGCTCGGGCTGGTGATCCTGGTGCCGGCGGTGCCCGTGATGGTCATGTGCGTCGTCTTCGAGAAGCGGTACGCGCTGGTGGCGCGGCGCGCGCAGGACCAGGTCGGCGACCTGACGACGCTCGTCGAGGAGAGCGTGCTC
The DNA here is from genome assembly GCF_042731455.1 of Streptomyces sp. NPDC059852. NCBI lineage: Bacteria > Bacillati > Actinomycetota > Actinomycetes > Kitasatosporales > Streptomycetaceae > Streptomyces > Streptomyces sp. NPDC059852. The sequence continues at coordinate 314,969 of NZ_JBHWJK010000006.1, forward strand.
GGCATCCGGATCATCAAGGGGTTCGGGCGGCACCGCAGCCAGTCCCGGGCGTTCCGGGAGATGGCGCGGACGCTGCGCGGCACGGAGCTGCACAAGGCCCGGCTGCTGGCGACGATCTGGGCCGTCATCATCACGCTCCCCGAGCTGGCGATCGGCGTGGCCCTGGTGCTGGGCACGGTACGGGTCGCCGACGGCGACCTGTCGGCGGGCACCCTGGTGGCGTTCCTGTCGACGGCGCTGGCCCTGCGGTGGCCCGTGGACTCGATCGGCTTCCTGCTGGCGATGAGCCAGGAGGCGGCGACGGCCACCGAGCGGTACTTCGAGGTCATGGACGCGGTGCCCGAGGGCCGCGAGGTGGCGCGGGCGCGCGAGGACGAGGCCGGCCGGGGACTGCGCTTCGAGGGCGTGCGGTTCCGCTACCCGGACGCACCCGAGGGCTCGGCGCCCGTCCTGGACGGCGTCGACCTGCACATCCGGCCAGGCGAGTCCCTGGCGCTCGTCGGCGCGACCGGCAGCGGCAAGACGACGCTGACCGCGCTGGTGCCCCGGCTGTACGAGCTGACGTCGGGCCGCATCACCCTGGACGGCCGGGACATCACGGCGATGCCGCGCGAGGAGCTGCGCTCTTTGGTGGCCGTCGCCTTCGAGGAGCCCACCCTGTTCTCCGCGAGCGTCGCGGACAACGTTCTCATGGGGACCGCCGCGGACGCCGGTGAGCCGGAGCTGGAGCGGGCCCTGGCGGTCGCGCAGGCCGGCTTCGCGCACGACCTGCCGCAGGGCACCGCGACCCAGGTGGGCGAGCAGGGGCTCAGCCTGTCCGGCGGCCAGCGCCAGCGTCTCGCACTCGCCCGGGCGGTGGTGGGCCGCCCCCGCTTCCTCGTGCTGGACGACCCGCTGTCCGCTCTGGACGTGCACACCGAGGCGCTGGTCGAGGCCGCCCTGCGGGACGTCCTCGCGGAGACCACCGCCCTGATCGTGGCGCACCGCCCGTCGACGGTCCTGCTGGCGGACCGTGTCGCCCTGCTCTCCGGGGGCCGCGTCGCCGCGGTCGGCACCCATCACGAACTGCTGCGGGACAACACCGAGTACGCGCATCTCATGGCCGGAGCCGAGGAGGCAGCCCGATGACGGCGACGACCGCCACCCCGCCGGGCACGGACCGGCCGGACGGGCGCACCGGGGCCCCGGACGACCCGTTCGACCACGACGCGCTGCCCTCGCCACCGGGGGCCACGGCCGCGCTGCTGCGGTCCCTGCTGGCCCCCATGAAGGCCCGGGTGGCGCTGACCACGCTGTTGCTGCTGCTCCAGCAGGCGGCCGTGCAGGCGGGGCCGCTGCTCGTGGCGTACGCCATCGACTCGGCGGTGCCGGCGTTCCGGCGGGACGACCTGGGGCCGCTGATCGCGGTCGCGGCCGGCTATCTGCTGTGCGCGGCGGCCTCCGGCGGCCTGCAGTACGCGTTCTTCCGCACGTCCGCCCGGGTGAACCAGGACGTGCTGCTCGATCTGCGCGGGCGCATCTTCCGTCACGCGCAGGCGCTGAGCGTCGACTTCCACGAGCGGTACACCTCGGGCCGGCTGATCTCCCGCTCCACCACGGACGTCGAGTCGCTGCGCGAGCTGCTCGACGAGGGCCTGCAGGAACTCGTCACCGTGATCCTGTCGTTCGTCTACATCTCGGCGATGCTGCTGTGGCTGGACCTCGGGCTGGGCGCGGTGGCCGTGGCCTCCCTCGTGCCGCTGTACCTGCTCGTGCGGTCCTACCGGCGGCGGGCCGCGCGCGTCTACACCCAGCGGTCCACGGCGATCGCGGCCGTCATCGTGAAGTTCGTGGAGACGATGAACGGCATCCGCCCGGTGCGCGCGTTCCGCCGGGAGCGCGCCAACGACGCCGACTTCGAGGTCCTCAACCACCGGCACGAGCGCACCAACGGCGACGCCCTGCTGGAGATGGCCCGGTACGTCGTCGGGTCCCGTCTGGTCGCCAACACCGCGGTCGCGGGGATGGTGCTGTGGGGCGCCTACCGGGTCGCGGGCGGCACGCTGGCCCTCGGGGTGCTGGCGGCGGCCGTGCTGTACCTGCGGCGGCTGTACGACCCGATCGACCGGCTCGGCATGTTCCTCAACTCGTACCAGTCGGCGGCGGCCTCCCTGGAGAAGATCGCCGGTCTGCTGGCGCAGACGCCGTCCGTGCCGGAGCCGGCCACGCCGAGGGAGCTCCCGGCCCTGGCGGGCGAGCACCCCGGCCGCGAGGTCGTCTTCGACGGCGTCCGGTTCGCCTACCGCACCGGCGGCGAGGTCCTGCCCCGCTTCGACCTCACGCTGCCGGCGGGGCAGACCGTGGCGGTCGTGGGCTCCACGGGCGCGGGCAAGTCGACGCTGGCGAAGCTGCTCGCCCGGTTCTACGACCCGTCCGAGGGGCGGGTCCTGCTGGACGGCGTGGACCTGCGCGACCTGGCGGTGCCCGAGCTGCGGCGCGGGGTGGTGATGGTGACGCAGGAGGCGTTCCTGTTCTCCGGGACGGTCGCCGAGAACATCGCGATCGGGCGGCCGGACGCGACCCGCGAGGAGATCGAGCGGGCGGCGAAGGCCATCGGGGCGCACGACTTCATCACCGCGCTGCCCGACGGCTACGACACCGACGTACGCAAGCGGGGCGGCCGTATCTCGGCGGGACAGCGGCAACTCGTGGCGTTCGCGCGCGCGTTGCTCGCCGATCCGGCGGTGCTGATCCTCGACGAGGCGACCAGCTCGCTGGACATCCCCGGTGAGCGGGCCGTGCAGCGCGCCATGGCGACGGTCCTGCGGGGCCGCACGGCGGTCGTCATCGCCCACCGGCTGTCCACGGTGGAGATCGCCGACCGGGTGCTGGTGATGGAGCACGGCCGGATCGTCGAGGACGGCACACCGGCCGACCTCGTGGCGGGCACGGGCCGCTTCGCCGACCTGCACCGGGCCTGGCGGGACAGCCTGGCGTGAGGCGCCGGGCGGCGCGCGGACGACGGACGGGATGCGGGGGACGATGATCGACGCGTACGGGGACCCGGGCGAGCCGGACCGCCGGGGCGGCTGGCGCTATCTGGGGTGGCTGGTCAGGAGACAGCTCGCGCGATCCGCCGTCGGGGCGCTGATCTCCAGTGTGTGGATGGTGCTGCTGGCCGCCACCCCCTATCTGCTGTCGCGGGCCGTGGACGACGGGCTGGCGAGCGGTGACCGGCGGGCGCTGTGGGGCTGGACGGCCGCGCTGTTCGTGGTGGGCGTGTTCAACGCCTGGCTGAGCATCATGCGGCACCGCACGATGACCCGGGTGCGGATGGACGCCAACTTCCGCACGGTCAAGGTGCTGGTCGACCACGCGGTGCGCCTCGGTGCCGCGCTGCCGCGCCGGATCGGCGCCGGGGAGGTCGTCACCATCGGGGTGGGCGACGTGCAGACCATCAGCACCTCCCTGACCGTCGTGGGGCCCGGGGTGGGCGCGGTCGTCGCCTATCTGGTGGTGGCCGGGCTGCTGGTGTCGGTGTCGGTGCCGATCGCGGTCGTGGTGCTGCTCGGGATGCCGCTGATCGGGGTGCTGGTCGGACCGCTGCTGGGGCGGTTGCAGGGCACGGAGACGGAGTACCGGGAGCTGCAGGGGGTGCTGACCGCGCGGATCACCGACCTGGCGGGCGGGCTGCGCGTCCTCAACGGCCTCGGCGGCAAGGACCTGGTCGCGGACGCCTTCCGGCGCGACTCGCAGCGGCTTCGGGCGCAGGGCTACCGGGTGGGCGCGGTCACCAGCTGGGTGCAGGCGCTCGGCGTGGGTCTGCCGACGCTGTTCCTGGCCGTGGTGACCTGGCTGGCCGCCCGGCTCGCCGCCCAGGGCGCGATCACGGTCGGCGAACTGGTGTCGGTGTACGGCTATGTCGCGGTGCTGGTGGGGCCGGTGGCGTTCTTCATCGAGTGCGGCTACCAGGTCAGCCGGGGCGTGGTGGCGGCCCGGCGGGTCGTGCGGTTCCTGCGCCTGGAGCCCATGGAGGACACCGGCACCCGGGACGCGCCCGCCGAGCCGGCGCCGCTGTACGACCCCGAGTCCGGGGTGCGGGTCCTGCCGGGCCGGCTCACGGCGCTGGCCGGGGCGCGGCCCGCCGACGCGGCGGCCGTCGTCGACCGCCTCGGCCGCCTCGCGCCGTCGGCGGCGACCTGGGGCGGTGTCCCGCTGGCCGAGATCCCGGCGGCGCGGCTGCGGGAACGCGTCCTGGTGGCCGACCACGAGGCGGACCTGTTCGCGGGCCCGCTACGGGAGCTGGTGTCCGGGCACACCGACCGGGACGAGGCGGCGATCGCCCGGGCTCTGCGCACGGCGGTCGCGGAGGACGTCGTGCGGGGACTTCCGGACGGCCTGGACTCCCCGGTCGACGCGCAGGGCCGCAACCTGTCCGGCGGGCAGCGCCAGCGGATCCGTCTGGTGCGCGCGCTGCTGGCCGACCCGGAGGTGCTGCTGGCCGCCGAGCCGACGTCGGCGCTGGACGCGCACACGGAGGCGCGGGTCGCCGAGCGGCTGCGCGCCGACCGGGCCGGCCGCACCACCGTCGTCACGACGACGTCCCCTCTCGTCCTGGATCGCGCGGACGTCGTGCACTACCTGGTCGACGGCAAGGTGGCGGCCACCGGGACGCACCGGGGCCTGCTGGAGTACGAGCCCGGTTACCGGTCCCTGGTGGCGCGGGACGAGGACGCGGCGGACGCCGAGGAGGTCGTGCGGTGACGGACGGACAACGCGCTCAGCGGCCCCCGCGCGGGGCCCTTCCGGTGGCGGGGCCCCAGGACGTCCGCCGGGCCACCGCCCGCCTGGTCCGCTCCGACGCCCGCGCCTTCACCGCCGTGCTCGCCCTGAACGCGGCCGCCGCGCTCGCCGGTCTGGCCGCGCCCTGGCTGCTCGGCCGGATCGTCGACGAGGTCCGGGCCGGCTCCGGGGTGTCGGCCGTGGACCGGCTGGCCCTGGCCATCCTGGTGGCGGCGCTCACGCAGCTGCTCCTGGCCCGCTGGGCCCGGTACGTCGGCCACCGCTTCGGCGAGCGCACCCTCGCCCGGGTCCGCGAGGAGTACGTCCGCCGTACGCTCGCGCTGCCCGCGTCGGTCGTGGAGCGGGCCGGCACCGGCGACCTGACGGCGCGCGGCACCACGGACGTGACCGCCGTCGGCACCACCCTGCGGGACGCCGGGCCGGAACTGCTCATCAACGGCGTGCAGGTGCTGTTCCTGCTGGTCGCGGTGTTCGTGCTGGACCCCCTGTTCGGCGTCTGCGGGCTGCTCGGCCTGGCCGTGCTGTGGCCGGTGCTGCGCTGGTACCTGCGCCGGGCCCGGGCGGGCTATCTCGCGGAGGGCGCGGCCAACTCCGAGGTCGCCGAGATCCTCGCGGCCACCGCGTCCGGCGCCCGCACCGTGGAGGCGCTGCGGCTGGAGCGGCGGCGGGTGGCGGCGAGCCGGGACGCGCTGGACGTCTCGCGCCGGGCCCGGCTCCACACCCTGTTCCTGCGCACAGTGTTCTTCCCGGCGGTCGAGATCGCCTATCTGGTGCCCGTGGTGACGGTCCTGCTCGTCGGCGGCGCGCTGCACGCGCGCGGCGCGATCAGCCTGGGCACGGTGGTCGCGGCGGCGCTGTACCTCCAGCAGATGGTCAACCCGCTGGACGAGATCCTGATGCGGGTGGAGCAACTGCAGAGCAGCGGCGCCTCGTTCGCCCGCGTGGAAGGACTGGCCCGCGCCCCGCAGGCGGCGGACACGGCCGGCCCGGTCCCCGAGGGCGACCGCATCGACGTGACGGGCGTGCGCTACGCCTACGACCGGGGCGGCGAGGTCCTCGGCGGGGTCGATCTGGCGGTGCGGCCCGGTGAACGGCTGGCGATCGTCGGTCCGTCGGGCGCCGGGAAGTCGACGCTGAGCCGGCTCCTCGCGGGTGTGGACGCGCCGACCGCCGGCGCGGTGACGGTCGGCGGGGTGCCGGTGGCCGAGCTCGGCCCGGAGCAGCTGCGCCGGCAGGTCGTCCTGGTCACGCAGGAGCACCACGTCTTCCTCGGCACCGTCCGCGACAACCTCCGGATCGCCGAGCCGTCCGCGTCGGACGACGCGCTGTGGGCGGCGCTCACGGCGGTCGGCGCCGACGGCTGGGTGCGGGAGCTGCCCGCCGGCCTGGACACCCGGCTCGGCGACGGGGGCAGCCCCACGGACGGCTCGCAGGCGCAGCAGCTCGCGCTGGCGCGGGTGGTGCTGGCCGACCCGCACACCCTGATCCTCGACGAGGCGACGGCCCTGCTCGACCCGGCGACCGCCCGGCACACCGAGCGGGCGCTGGCCGCCGTGCTGCGGGGCCGTACGGTCATCGCCGTCGCCCACCGGCTGCACACCGCGCACGACGCCGACCGGGTGGCCGTGATGGAGGGCGGCCTGCTCACCGAGCTGGGCACGCACGAGGAGCTGGTCGAGGCCGGCGGGGCGTATGCGGCGCTGTGGCGGTCCTGGCACGGTGAACGGCCCGCCTCGGGCCGTGGACCTGAATCCGGGGGCGCATGATCGGAAGATTTATGCTCGACGGGGTACTAGAGGCTGACACGCCGCGGAACGTCCAGCAGAAAGCACGGTCCATTGAACTTCTGGTCGATCTACCAGCACGGCTTCGCGCGGGTGGCCGCGTGCACGGGCCACACCGTCGTCGCCGACCCCCAGGCCAACGCGGAGGCCGCCCTGCGGCAGGCGCGGCGGTGCGCCGAGGAGGGGGTGGCCGTCGCCGTCTTCCCCGAGCTGGGGCTGACCGGCTACTCCATCGAGGACCTGCTGCTCCAGGACGTGGTGCTGGACGACGTGGAGCGGGCGCTGGACACGGTCGTCGCGGGGTCGGCGGACCTGCTGACGGTGCTCGTGGTGGGCGCCCCGCTGCGCCACCGGAACCGCGTCTACAACTGCGCGGTCGTCGTGCACCGGGGCCGGATCCTCGGCGTGGCGCCGAAGTCGTACCCGCCGAACTACCGCGAGTTCTACGAGAAGCGGCAGATCGCGGCCGGTGACGACGAGCGCGGCGGCACCATCCGGATCGGCGGCGAGGAGGTCCCGTTCGGGACGGACCTGCTCTTCGAGGCGCGGGACGTGCCGGGGCTGGTGCTGCACGCGGAGATCTGCGAGGACATGTGGGTGCCGGTGCCGCCGAGCGCGGAGGCGGCGCTGGCCGGCGCCACCGTGCTCGCGAACCTGTCGGGCAGCCCGATCACGGTGGGCCGGGCCGAGGACCGCCGGCTGCTGTGCCGTTCGGCGTCCTCGCGCTGCCTGGCGGCCTACGTGTACTCGGCGGCCGGTCTGGGCGAGTCGACGACGGACCTGTCCTGGGACGGGCAGACGATGATCTACGAGAACGGTGTGCTCCTCGCGGAGACGGACCGTTTCTCCGCCGACGACCAGTTCGCGGTGGCCGACGTGGACCTGGACCTGCTGCGCCAGGAGCGCCTGCGCATGGGCACGTTCGACGACAACCGGCGCACTCACGCCGGGCGCACCGGCGACTTCCGGCGGATCGCGTTCCTGCTGGACCCGCCGGCCGGCGACCTGGGGCTCAGGCGCCGGGTGGAGCGGTTCCCGTTCGTGCCGGCGGACGCCGAGCGCCTGGCCCTGGACTGCTACGAGGCGTACAACATCCAGGTCGCGGGGCTCCAGCAGCGGCTGGCCGCGATCGGGAACCCGAAGGTCGTCATCGGGGTGTCCGGCGGTCTGGACTCCACGCACGCGCTGATCGTCGCGGCCCGCGCGATGGACCGGGCGGGCCGGCCGCGCAGCGACATCCTGGCGTTCACGCTGCCGGGCTTCGCCACCAGCGACCACACCAAGGACAACGCCCACAAGCTGATGAACTCGCTGGGCGTCACGGCGGCCGAGCTGGACATCACGCCGACCGCGCGGCTGATGCTGGAGGAGATGGGCCACCCGTTCGCGTCCGGCGAGCCGGTGTACGACGTCACCTTCGAGAACGTGCAGGCCGGTCTGCGCACCGACTACCTGTTCCGGCTGGCGAACCAGCGCGGCGGGATCGTACTGGGCACGGGCGACCTGTCGGAGCTGGCGCTGGGCTGGTCGACGTACGGCGTCGGCGACCAGATGAGCCACTACAACGTCAACGGCGGGGTGCCGAAGACGCTGATCCAGCATCTGATCCGCTGGGTCGTCGCCTCCGGCCAGTTCGACGAGGAGACCGGCCGCACGCTGACCGCGATCCTGGACACCGAGATCAGCCCGGAGCTGGTGCCGGGCGAGGAGATGCAGTCGACGGAGTCGAAGATCGGGCCGTACGCGCTGCACGACTTCACGCTGTTCCATGTGCTGCGGTACGGCTTCCGGCCGTCGAAGATCGCCTTCCTGGCCTGGCACGCCTGGCACGACGTGGCGGCCGGCGCCTGGCCGCCCGGCTTCCCCGAGGCCAAGCGGGTGGCGTACGACCTGGCGGAGATCCGGCGCTGGCTGGAGGTCTTCTGCCGTCGCTTCTTCGCGTTCGCACAGTTCAAGCGGTCCGCGATGCCCAACGGCCCGAAGGTGTCGGCCGGGGGGTCGCTCTCCCCGCGCGGCGACTGGCGGGCGCCCTCCGACGGCAACGCGGCGGCCTGGCTGCGCGATCTGGAGCGCATCGACGCCTGAGGTGTCCCGGGGGGGCCGGAGCGTTCAAGGCGTCCGAGGTGTCCGGTCCGTTTATCGAACGTGAACTCCCGGACAACGAACGATTTCCGGCCAACTTCCTGACGCGCCCCTGACAGAAACCGCAATCACCTGCCACTCTTCCCACGGCCGCGACACAGCAACCCCACAGCACCGCCGCACGGCGGTGGCCGCGGCCGAGCTCCGCACGCACGTCGTTCTGCGTACCACCACGATCTGCCCGGACGGCCCACCCGCCGGCCGGTCTCCCCTGGTCGCGTGATCCGCGGCCGCGCAGAAGGAGTCAGTGTTGAGAGACAGGTCCTCCCACAGACGCACCCCCCACACCCCCCGCCGCCGGGCCGCCGCCGTGGCCCTCGTCGGCGTCGCCGCGCTCGTCGCGGCAGCGGTCCAGTCGGGCGCCGCGACCGCGGCCCCGCCCCGGGCCCCGCAGGCCGCCGGCCAGGTGCTCCCGGGCGCCGAGTCGGTCAAGCTCACCCCCGCCCAGCGCGCCGAACTCATACGCGAGGCCAACGCCACCAAGGCGGACACCGCGAAGGACCTGGGCCTCGGCGCCAAGGAGAAGCTGGTCGTCCGTGACGTCGTCAAGGACGGCGACGGCACGGTCCACACCCGCTACGAGCGCACCTACGACGGGCTGCCCGTCCTCGGCGGCGACCTGGTCGTGGAGACCTCGAAGTCCGGCGCCACCAAGGACGTCGTGAAGGCGACCCGCGCCGCGATCAGGCCGGCCACCACCACGGCCGCCGTCCCCGCCGCGAAGGCCGAGAAGCAGGCGCTGGCCGCGGCGAAGGCCGACGACGCCAGGACCGCGGACGTCGACAAGGCGCCGCGCAAGGTGATCTGGGCGGCGAACGGCAAGCCGACCCTGGCGTACGAGACGGTCGTCGGGGGTCTCCAGGAGGACGGCACCCCGAACGAGCTGCACGTCGTCACCGACGCCGCCACCGGCGCGAAGCTCTACGAGTACCAGGGCATCGAGACCGGCACCGGCAACACGATGTACAGCGGCACCGTCACGCTGACCACCACGCAGTCGGGCTCGACGTACAACCTGACCGACGGCGCGCGCGGCGGCCACAAGACGTACAACCTCAACCGCGGCACCTCGGGCACCGGGACGCTGTTCTCCGGCTCCGACGACGTCTGGGGCAACGGCTCGGCGTCCAACGCGGAGACCGCGGCGGCCGACGCGCACTACGGCGCCGCGCTGACGTGGGACTACTACAAGAACGTGCACGGCCGCAGCGGCATCCGGGGCGACGGCGTCGGCGCCTACTCCCGTGTCCACTACGGCAACAACTACGTGAACGCGTTCTGGTCCGACAGCTGCTTCTGCATGACGTACGGCGACGGCTCGGGCAACACGCACCCGCTGACCGCGATCGACGTGGCCGGCCACGAGATGACCCACGGCGTCACCTCGAACACCGCGGGCCTCGTCTACAGCGGCGAGTCCGGCGGCCTGAACGAGGCGACCTCCGACATCTTCGGCTCGACCGTCGAGTTCTACGCGGGCAACTCCTCCGACGTCGGTGACTACCTCATCGGCGAGGAGATCGACATCAACGGCGACGGCTCGCCGCTGCGGTACATGGACAAGCCGAGCAAGGACGGCGCGTCCAAGGACTCCTGGTACTCGGGCATCGGCTCGGTCGACGTGCACTACTCGTCCGGCCCGGCGAACCACTTCTTCTACCTGCTGAGCGAGGGCAGCGGCACCAAGACCATCAACGGTGTCACCTACAACTCGCCCACTTCGGACGGCCTTCCGGTCACCGGCATCGGCCGTGCCAAGGCGGAGAAGATCTGGTTCCGCGCGCTGACCACGAAGTTCACCTCGAACACCAACTACGCGGCCGCCCGCACCGGCACCCTGGCCGCGACCGGTGAGCTGTACGGCACCACCAGCGCCGAGTACAAGGCGGTCCAGGACGCCTGGGCGGGCGTCAACGTCGGTACGCGCTCCGACGGCGGCGGCGGTGGCGGCACCACCTTCGAGAACACGGCCGACGTCGCCATCCCGGACCGGGGCTCGGCGGTCACCTCGTCGATCACCGTCTCGGGGCGGACCGGCAACGCGCCGTCCAACCTCCAGGTCGGCGTGAACATCGTCCACACCTACATCGGTGACCTGAAGGTCGACCTCGTCGCTCCCGACGGCAGCGTGTACGCCCTCAAGGGCTACGGCACCGGCGGCAGCGCGGACAACATCGACACGACGTACACCGTGAACGCCTCCTCCGAGGCCGCCAACGGTGTCTGGAAACTGCAGGTCCAGGACAACGCGTCGCTCGACACCGGCTACATCAACAGCTGGAAGCTGACCTTCCCGTAGGCCGCGCGCACGCGGTGCATCCCGGTACGGGGCGCCGTCCCGGTGGGTTCAACTCCCGCCGGGGCGGCGCCCGTTCACATATCAGAAACTTTTGGCCGATGGTCAAATTCAGGTCAACATCATCTCGGCCTCATGACATGTACGCGACCTAGATGCCACTCTTCCCTCAACCGCCGCACAGATCTCCCCGTCCTTCCCCCACCAAGGAGCCCGTGTGACCCCCCTCTACGCGCGTCGCAAGCGCACCACCCTGGCCATATCCACCGCCGTCGCGGCCGGGGCACTCCTCACCACCGCCCTCACCGCCGGGACGTCGTCCGCGGCCCCCGCCGGCGGCGCCGAGGCCGCACCGCTGGCCGTCCCGGTCGCCCTGGCGCCCGCGGCGCGCACCGCCCTGATCCAGGACCAGCAGGCCGAGGCCGCCGCGACCGCCGAGGACCTCGGCCTCGGCGCCCAGGAGAAGCTGGTCGTCAGAGACGTCGTCAAGGACGCCGACGGCTCGGTCCACACCCGCTACGAGCGCACCTACGCCGGGCTCCCCGTCCTCGGCGGCGACCTGGTCGTCCACGAGTCGGCGTCCGGCGCGCGCAAGGGCGTGACCAAGGCGACGAAGGCCGCCATCAAGGTGTCCTCGCTGAAGCCGGCGATCAGCGCCGCGAAGGCCGAGGGCCAGGCCCTGAAGCGGGCCGAGGCGGCCGGCGCCGAGAAGACCGAGGCCGACGGCGCGCCCCGCAAGGTGATCTGGGCGGCCGACGGCAAGCCGACCCTGGCGTACGAGACGGTCGTCGGGGGTCTCCAGGAGGACGGCACCCCGAACGAGCTGCACGTCGTCACCGACGCCGCCACCGGCGCGAAGCTCTACGAGTACCAGGGCATCGAGACCGGCAGCGGCAAGAGCCTGTACTCGGGCACCGTCACCCTCGGCACCACCAAGTCCGGGTCGACGTACCAGCTGTACGACACCTCGCGCGGCGGCCACAAGACGTACAACAAGGCGCGCAGCACCAGCTCGTCCACGGGCACCCTGTTCACCGACGCGGACGACGTCTGGGGCACCGGCAGCGCCTCCAGCTCGACCAGCGACCAGACGGCCGCCGTGGACGCCGCCTACGGCGCCCAGGTCACCTGGGACTTCTACAAGAACACCTTCGGCCGCAACGGCATCAAGAACAACGGCCAGGCCGCCTACTCCCGTGTGCACTACGGGAACGCCTACGTCAACGCGTTCTGGTCCGACAGCTGCTTCTGCATGACGTACGGCGACGGCACGGGCAACACCCACCCGCTGACCTCGCTGGACGTAGCCGGCCACGAGATGACCCACGGCGTCACCTCCAACACCGCGGGCCTGAACTACTCGGGCGAGTCCGGCGGCCTCAACGAGGCCACCTCGGACATCCTCGGCACGGCGGTGGAGTTCTACGCGGGCAACTCCTCCGACGCCGGCGACTACCTCATCGGCGAGAAGATCGACATCAACGGCGACGGCACGCCGCTGCGCTACATGGACAAGCCCAGCAAGGACGGCGCGTCCGCCGACAGCTGGTCGTCGAGCCTGAAGAACCTCGACGTGCACTACTCGTCGGGCCCCGCGAACCACTTCTTCTTCCTCCTCGCGGAGGGCAGCGGCGCCCGGACGATCAACGGGGTGAGCTACAACTCCCCGACGTCCAACGGCTCGACGGTCACCGGTATCGGCCGCGCCAAGGCCGTGCAGATCTGGTACAAGGCGCTGACGTCGTACATGACGTCGACGACGAACTACGCGGGCGCCCGCACGGCGACGCTGAACGCGGCGTCCGCCCTGTACGGCTCCACCAGCACCGAGTACAAGGCGGTGGCCGCCGCCTGGGCCGCGGTCAACGTGAGCTGATCCGGTCCTGACCGGCGGGCGGCACCCGGGACGACCGCGTCCCCGGGTGCCGCCCTACTCTTGGTTCCCATGTCCTTCACGTACGACGACGTCGGCGCGACCCGGCAGACCGGCTTCTGCCCGCCCGGCTTCCACCCCCTCCATGTGCGCACCCGCGTAGGCGAGGGCGAGGACGTCTTCCGCAGAGCCGCCGACGCGGTGATGACCTGGGAGATGCACCGCGCGATGGGCGTCGGCGTCGACGCCTCGGCCGACCGCGCGGCCACCGGCGTCGACGTCACGATCACCCTCGCCGGCGTGATCAAGGCCCCCTGCCGGGTCGTGTGGACGGTGGAGGAGTACCGCAGGACCGGCTGGGCCTACGGCACCCTCACCGGCCACCCCGAGTGCGGCGAGGAGGCCTTCGTCGTGGAGCGCACCGGCGACGGCACGGTCTGGCTCACCGTGAACGCCTTCAGCCGCCCGGCGAAGTGGTACTCCCGCGCGGGCGGCCCGGCCACCCGGGGCCTCCAGCACGCCTACGCACGACGGTGCGGAGCGGTGCTGCGCAGGCTGACCGTGCCCGCGTCCGAGTACTGACGCCCGGCCGGCGGACCGGCCGGGCGCACGCTCACCGCAGCAGCACCCCGCCCCCCTCCCCCGTCTCCTGGGAGGGCACCGCCAGCAGGCCGAGTTCGGCGCTCGAGGCCAGGAGGCGGTGGGAGGGGAGGATGCGGACCGTGTAGCCGTAGGGGCCGGTGCGGTCCAGGGAGAGCGGGCCCTCGTAGACCCAGCGGCCCTCCGCGTCGGGGCTGCCCACCGGTTTCAGCGGCACCGTCGAGGCGTCCGCGATCCGGTCCTCGCCGTCGACGCGGCCCGAGACGGCCTGCACCTCCACGTCCTCCGGGCCCAGCTCGCCGAGGCCGACCCGGACGCGCAGGCGCAGCGTCGAGCCGAGCTCCGCGGTCGGTTCCGCGGCCGACGTCTCGACGTGGTCGACGGTGACGGCGTGCCAGGCCGCGCGCACCCGGGCCTTCCAGCCCGCCAGCTCACGCGCCGCGTCCGGGGTCATCGCGCGGTGGGCGTGCGCGGCCGGGGTGTAGAGGCGGTCGACGTACTCGCGGACCATCCGGCCGGCCAGCACCTTCGGCCCGAGCAGGGCCAGCGTCCGGCGGACCATCTCGATCCAGCGGTCCGGCAGGCCGTCCCGTCCGCGCTCGTAGAAGCGGGGTGTGATCCTCTGCTCCAGCAGGTCGTACAGCGCCGCGGCCTCTATGTCGTCCCGGCGGTCCGGGTCGGTGCCGGTGCCGTCGGCCGTGGGGATCGACCAGCCGAAGTCGGGCTGGAACCACTCGTCCCACCAGCCGTCCAGGACGGACAGGTTGAGGCAGCCGTTCAGCGCGGCCTTCATGCCGGAGGTGCCGCAGGCCTCCAGTGGCCGCAGCGGGTTGTTCAGCCAGATGTCGCAGCCCGGGTAGAGCTTCTTGGCCATCGCCATGCCGTAGTCCGGCAGGAAGACGATGCGGTGGCGCACCCGCGGGTCGTCCGCGAAGCGCACCAGTTCCTGGACGAGCCGCTTGCCGCCGTCGTCCGCCGGGTGCGCCTTGCCCGCGACCACGATCTGGACGGGCCGCTCCGGGTGCAGCAGCAGGCTCATCAGCCGGTCGGGGTCCCGCAGCATCAGCGTGAGCCGCTTGTACGAGGGGACGCGGCGGGCGAAGCCGATGGTCAGGACGTCCGGGTCGAGGACCCCGTCGACCCAGCCCAGTTCGGCGGTCCCGGCGCCCCGCTGCCGCCACGAGGCGCGCAGCCGCTCGCGCACCTCCTGCACCAGCTGCTCGCGCAGCACCCGGCGCAGCTCCCAGACGTCCTGGTCGGGGATGTCGGCGACGGCGTCCCAGCGGTCGGAGCCGCCCACGGTGAGGGCGTCCTCCATGCGCCGGGCGCCGATCCGGTCGGCGCCGAGGCGGAACACCTCGGGCGCGACCCAGGTCGGGGCGTGCACGCCGTTGGTGACGGAGGTGATCGGGACCTCGTCGGGGTCGAAGCCCGGCCACAGCCCGGAGAACATCTCGCGGCTGACGTTGCCGTGCAGCAGGGACACCCCGTTGGCCCGCTGGCCCAGGCGCAGGCCCATCACGGCCATGTTGAACAGGTTGGGCTCGCCGCCGGGGTAGGTCTCCATGCCGAGCTGGAGGATGCGGGCCACGTCGAGGCCGGGCAGTTCGGCGTCGGGCCCGAAGTGGCGGGCGACCAGTTCGCGGTCGAAGCGGTCGATGCCGGCCGGGACGGGGGTGTGCGTGGTGAACACCGTGCCCGCCCGGACGGCCTCCAGCGCCGCGTCGAAGTCGAGGTCCCGCGCGCACAGTTCGGCGATGCGCTCCAGGCCGAGGAAGCCGGCGTGGCCCTCGTTGGTGTGGAAGACCTCCGGCGCGGGGTGGCCGGTGAGCCGGCAGTACGTCCGCACGGCCCGCACCCCTCCTATGCCGAGGAGCATCTCCTGGAGCAGCCGGTGTTCGCTGCCGCCGCCGTAGAGCCGGTCGGTGACGCCGCGTTCGCCGAGGTCGTTCTCCTCGACGTCGGAGTCGAGCAGCAGCAGCGGGACCCGGCCGACCTGGGCGAGCCAGACGCGGGCGTGCAGCGAGCGGCCGCCGGGCAGCGCCAGCCGGATCCGGGCGGGGGTGCCGTCGGCCTCCTTCAGCAGGGCGAGCGGCAGCTCGTTGGGGTCGAGGACCGGGTAGTGCTCCTGCTGCCAGCCGTCCCGGGACAGGCTCTGGCGGAAGTAGCCGTGCCGATACAGCAGGCCGACGCCGATCAGGGGGACGCCGAGGTCGCTGGCCGCCTTCAGATGGTCGCCGGCGAGGATGCCGAGGCCGCCGGAGTACTGCGGCAGAGCGGCCGTGATGCCGAACTCGGGCGAGAAGTAGGCGACGGCCGCGGGGAGTCCCGCGGGCTGCCGCTGGTACCAGCGCTCGCCGGTGACGTAGTCGTCGAGGTCGCGGGCCGCGGCGGCCAGCCGCTCCAGGAAGGGCGCGTCCGCGGCCAGCTCGGCGAGCCGGGCGGGCGGGACGCTGCCCAGGAGGCGTACGGGGTCGTCGCCCGAGGCGGCCCAGCGCCCGGGGTCGACGGAGCGGAAGAGTTCGCGGGTCTGCGCGTGCCAGGACCAGCGCAGATTGCGCGCCAGGTCGCTGAGGGGCCGCAGGGGTTCGGGGAGGACAGGACGGACGGTGAACCGACGGATCGCCTTCACTTTCCACCTCGGGCAGCACGTGGCAGGGGACACACGGCGGTGTGGGTCCCGTCAACGCCCCCGACGGTATCGGTATGCGGGGCTTCGTCACCAGCGTGCGATTTGCGTAGCCCGGGGCGCGTCGTACGACGGATGTCCGTCCGAAAGTGGACGCAACCTTTGTCGATCCGGCCAGGGCGGATATGGCCGATTCCACCCCCGTAGGCGTCCTTGTGGCGACTTCTCGCATCAGGAGAGGGTGACGGGTGGCGCGCCGGCCCACGCCGGGTGCACCGGGTGTTCCAGGGCCGCCGTGCGCCGACACGAGGAGGGGAAGCCACACCATGGCACGGACGCGTACACGGCGTCTGCGCTGGGCGTCCGGCCTGACCGCGGTGACCTGTGTCGCCGCGCTCTCGGCCGCCGGGGCGCCCGCGCACGCCGCACCGGAGGGGCGGATACGGGGTGCCGGGCTGCCCGGCGCCGTCGGCGGCAGCTATGTGGTGACCCTCAGACAGGGGACGCCGGCCCTGTCGGCGGCCGGAAAGAGCCTCGCCGCACGGTACGGGGTGAGAATCAGCCATACGTACGGCACGGTCCTCAACGGCTGGGCCGTCCGCGCCGACGCGGGACAGGCCGGGCGGCTCGCGGCCGACCCCCGGGTCGCCTCGGTCACGCAGGACACCCGGGTGACGCTCGAGGACACGCAGAAGAATCCTCCGTCCTGGGGACTCGACCGCGTCGATCAGGCCAATCTCCCGCTGGACAAGGGCTACCGGTGGCCGGGGTCCGCGGGGGCCGGTGTGACGGTGTACGTCATCGACACCGGTGTCCGCGTCTCGCACCGGGACTTCGGCGGCCGGGCGGCGTACGGCTGGGACTTCGTGGACGACGACCGGACCGCCGGCGACGGCAACGGCCACGGCACGCACGTCGCCGGCACGATCGCGGGCACCCGGTACGGCGTCGCCAAGAAGGCGCAGGTCGTGTCGGTGCGCGTGCTGGACGACACGGGCGGCGGCAGCACCGCCGACGTCATCGCCGGCATCGACTGGGTGACCCGGCACGCGAGGAAGCCGGCCGTCGCGAACGTCAGCCTGGGCGGTCCCCGCAACAGGCAACTGGACGCCGCCGTACGCAACTCCGTGGCGTCCGGCGTCACCTACACGGTCGCGGCGGGCAACGCCGGGCGGCCCGCCGCGCTGTACTCCCCCGCCGGGGTGTCCCAGGCCCTCACCGTGGGCGCCACCGACCGCACCGACCGGCGGGCCGGCTTCTCCAACCACGGGCCCGCCCTGGACCTGTTCGCCCCGGGCGTGTCGATCACCTCGGCGGCACACACGAGCGACACCGCGAAGGCCACCTACTCGGGCACGTCGATGGCGTCTCCGCACGTCGCGGGGGCCGCCGCGCTCTATCTGGCCGGGCATCGCAAGGCCACACCCGCGCAGGTGTCCAAGGCGCTCGTGGCGCGGGCCGTGTCCGGCAGGATCTCCGGCCGCGGGGCCGGGTCGCCGGACGAACTCCTGCGTATTCCTGGGCCGTAGCGGACGTGTCACGGCGGAGTACGGGTATCGGTCCCGTCCGTCCGGAACGGGGCCGGTCTTGTGCGTAGACATACGCGTGAGTAGTTAACAAAGTGCCGGATTGCCCACCCGAATAGGGTGGGAAGGCTCCTCCGGTACACCCCACCCGTGCGCTCCCGGGCGCACACCCCCACGGGGTGCAGCCGACAGCGACACCGTCACACCGCAGGACCCACCTCCCCATTGCCATCCGCCCACCAACGTTGACGCGGACAGGAGCGGTCATGCCCGCCAAGCACCACCAGTCGTCCTCACCCCCGACGTCCCGCGCCGGGACCCCGGCGTCCCGCCCCGCGGCCCCGCCCGTCCGGGGCGCCGCCACCGCCGACCCGGGCCCCCCGGCGCCGCGGCCCGCCCCGGCCGGCGCGGCGGACGGGGTCGGGCGCATACCGGTCCTCGACGTCCGCCCGGTCGTGCAGCACGGGCGCCGCCCCGCCAAGGCGGTGACCGGCGAGTCCTTCCCGGTCACGGCGACCGTGTTCCGGGAGGGCCACGACGCGGTGGCCGCCAACGTCGTGCTGACCGATCCGGAGGGCCGCCCGGGTCCCTGGACGCCGATGCGCGAACTCGCGCCGGGCACCGACCGCTGGGGCGCCACCGTCACCCCGGACGCGCCCGGCCACTGGACCTACCGGGTGGAGGCGTGGGGCGACCCGGTCACCACCTGGCGGCACACCGCCCAGATCAAGATCCCGGCCGGCATCGACACCGACCTGGTGCTGGAGGAGGGCGCGCGCCTGCACGAACGCGCCGCCGCCGGAGTGCCCGAGGGCCCCGCGCGGGCGGTGGTCCTGCGGGCGGCCGAGGCGCTGCGGGACGAGAGCCGCCCGGCGGCCTGGCGGCTGTCGGCCGCGCTGGCCCCCGAGGTCGACGACGTCCTGGCCCGGTATCCGGTGCGGGATCTGGTGACGGCGTCGGAGCCGCTGCCGTTGCTGGTGGAGCGGGAACGGGCCCTGTACGGGGCGTGGTACGAGTTCTTCCCGCGTTCGGAGGGCACCGCGGAGCGGCCGCACGGCACGTTCGAGTCGGCGGCGCGCCGGTTGCCGGCGATCGCCGCGATGGGTTTCGACGTGGTGTACCTGCCGCCGATCCACCCGATCGGCACGACGTTCCGCAAGGGCCCCAACAACACCCTGTCGGCCGGGCCGCGGGATGTGGGGGTGCCGTGGGCGATCGGGTCGCCGGAGGGCGGGCACGACGCCGTGCACCCGGACCTGGGCACGATCGAGGACTTCGACCGGTTCGTGGCCCGCGCGAGGGAGCTGGGGCTGGAGATCGCGCTGGACTTCGCCCTGCAGTGCTCGCCGGACCATCCGTGGGTGTCGAAGCACCCGGAGTGGTTCCACCACCGCCCCGACGGCACCATCGCGTATGCGGAGAACCCGCCGAAGAAGTATCAGGACATCTACCCGATCGCGTTCGACGCCGACATGGACGGCCTGGTCACCGAGACGCTGCGGATCCTGCGGCACTGGATGGGCCACGGCGTGCG